>CAVDNW010000011.1:0-73518 GCA_963610435.1 Oscillospiraceae bacterium
AGTGACCTGTGTAGACGTGGACACAAAGAAAATCGAACGTCTCAACCATGGGGATATACCCATATACGAGCCAGGTCTCGATGAACTTGTGCTGAAAAACGTGAAAGCTGGACGTTTGAAGTTCACATCCTCTCTTCCCGATGTGCTCAACGACCAGGACATTGTCTTTTCCGCCGTTGGAACGCCTCCCGACGAAGATGGTTCGGCGGATTTGAAATATGTGTTGGAAGTGGCACGCACCATCGGTCAAAACCTAAACAAATATATTGTTGTAGTGACCAAGAGCACAGTTCCCGTGGGCACAGCCCGCAAGGTAAGAGCTGCCATTCAAGAGGAGCTGGACAAGCGTGGCGTCAATGTATCTTTTGATGTGGCCAGCAACCCCGAGTTCCTGAAGGAAGGCAATGCCATCAAGGATTTCATGAGTCCGGACCGCGTTGTAATCGGAGTTGAGAGTGAGCAGGCAAAAGCTTTGCTTACAAGGCTTTACAAGCCCTTCCTCATCAATAACTTTAGAGTGATTTTCATGGATATTCCTAGCGCAGAGATGACCAAGTACGCTTCCAACTCCATGCTTGCCACTCGCATCTCATTTATGAACGACATCGCTAACCTTTGCGAATGTGTCGGAGCGGATGTCAACATGGTTCGGCAGGGCATAGGTAGCGACACCCGCATAGGCCGCAAGTTCCTTTATGCAGGGTGCGGATATGGTGGTTCATGCTTCCCCAAGGATGTCAAGGCGCTCATCAAGACGGCAGACGCCAATGGCTATTCGATGGAAGTGCTTAAAGCCGTGGAGCGTGTCAACGAGAAACAAAAATCGGTTCTCTTCCGCAAACTGCAAGCGGCCTACCCCAGCGAGTCGCTGAATGGAAAGACTATTGCTCTGTGGGGACTATCGTTTAAGCCTGAGACCGACGACATGCGTGAGTCGACCGCCTTAGTAATAATACGCCTGCTGAAAGAAGCTGGTTGTACCATCCGTGCCTTTGACCCCGTGGCCATGGACGAGTGCCGCCGTCGGGTCGGAGATGCGGTAATCTACTGCCGCGACAAATATGAGGCCACGTTACAAGCTGACGCACTGTTACTGCTTACAGAGTGGAAAGAGTTCCGTTTGCCAAGTTGGGAAGTGGTAGGACGGTCCATGAACAGGAAACTCATCATTGACGGCCGCAACATCTTCGATGCAGAAGAGTTGGTAGACGCGGGCTTTGAGTATCATTGCATAGGCCGATAGAAAAGGGCGGGTGCATAAAACATTGGTAATGAAAAAACTTACAATACTGGTTCTTGCCTTTGTGGCCTTGATGGCAGGCTGCAACAGCAAGCCCAACGGTGCAGACAAGCCCCAGGAAGACCTCGCTGCCAAAAAGATGCTGCAAGGTATTTGGGCAGATGAGGATGCGCAGAATATTGCCTTTCGAGCAAAGGGTGACACCTTATTCTACCCTGACACGACAAGTTTGCCTGTGTATTTCCAAATCATTGGAGACACGCTCATACTCCATGGTGCAAACGTGGTAAAATATCCTATAGTGAAGCAGACACGCCACTTGTTTGTATTCAGAAACCAAAATGGTGATGAAGTCCGCTTGACGCTAAGCGATAATCCAGATGATGCTAATGCGTTCCGTCACGAGAAGCCACAGGTACTCAACCAGAACCAAGTCATCCGGCGTGACACAATCGTAACATACAATGGTGAACGTTATCACTGCTACGTACAGGTTAACCCAACGACTTACAAAGTGGTGAAGACATCATACAACGACGAAGGCGTGGAAGTAGACAATGTCTATTACGACAATATTGTGAACTTAAACGTGTATCATGGATCAACCAAGTTGTTTTCTTCCGATTTTCGCAAGAGTCAGTTTGCGGATTACATGCCTAAGTCCCTGCTCCAACAGGCTATCTTAAACGACCTGCTGTTCAAGGAAATAGGAAAGGACGGCATCCATTATGTGGCTTCTTTGGGTATTCCCGATGACATGAGCAGTTTCCAAGTGCAAGTAATTATCAGTTTTGACGGTCGATTAAAGATGCTAGTGTAAGCATAACTTTCTTTCGCCCTTTCCCTATCATAAAAGCAATCCGCAAACACCAACTTGTCTAGAATGACAAGGTTGACGTTTGCGGATTTCTATTTGTTATTATTTAAGAAATAGGTCTATAATTCGTTCTGTCTTCCGATAGTCCGTTAGCCTCCACAGAAGAACAGCACTATGATTTGTGCGGTGAATATTCTCAAGAACATGCTTAGAGGATAAACGGTCGAATAGCCTACCGCAGGAGCCTCCTTGGAGCAAGAAGCGTTGGCATAGGCCAGCGCTGGCGGATCTGTATAGGTGCCAGCAATCATGCCCATGATGGTGAAATAGTTGAATTTGAACTTCACGCGAGCAATGGTGCCTATAATAAGAATAGGTATGACCGTAATCAGGAAGCCCGTGTAGACATACTTAAGACCATCGCCCTGAACCACAGTCTCCCAAAAACCAGCACCGGCCTTGATGCCCACACTGGCCAAAAACAGTACCAGTCCCATTTCGCGCAACATCATATTGGCTGAAGTCGTCGTATAAGTGACCAATTTGAAACGATAGCCAAAACGACCGATAAGGATGGCAATGATCAGAGGGCCGCCAGCGATACCAAGCTTCAAGGGCACAGGCATACCGGGAATAGAGAAGGGAATGCTTCCAAACAAAATGCCAATAATCACGCCGATGAAGATGGTCGCGATGTTGGGCGCGTCAAGTCGCTTTACCGAGTTTCCCATCAATTCGGCCACACGGTTCACGTTGTCTTCACGACCCACAACCATTATACGGTCGCCTACATGGAAATGGTGGTTGCGGCTGGCAAACAAATCCATTCCCTGACGCGTAATGCGTGTGATGTTCACGCCATAGACACTTGAAAAGTGCATCTTTCCTAGCGTCTTACCATTCATTTTGGGATTTGTCACCACCACTCGCTTTGAGACCATTGGGGTCTGGTCAGCCTCAACTTCCCACTCACTCTCTACCTCCGGACCAATGAAAGCCTTGATGGCCTCGGCATCAGCCTCGGCACACACCAGGCGTACCTGGTCGCCTACGGAAAAAATGGTGTCTCGGCGTGGCGTGATAATCTCATTGCCATGGTGCAGTCGGGTACAGACTATGTCGCGGCTAAGAAACTCTGAAATCTGTTGCAAGTTGCGTCCTGCAAGGTAAGCATTGCTGACCTGCAACGTCATGCCCTTAGGCTTGGCGCTGGGGTTCTCAGCCTCTGCCTCACTCAGTTTTTCCTCTTCTTCCGCCAGCTTCGTGCGCGTCAGGAAGCGGATAGCTATCGTAGCACCTATAATGCCGAGCACACCTAGCGGATAAGCGCAGGCGTAACCATTTGCTATCTGTGGCAAATTCGTCTTGTCGAACACGGCGCTGAGCGCCTCGTTGGCTGCACCCAAACCTGGCGTGTTGGTCACGGCTCCGTAGAGTGTGCCAACCATCATTGGAAGGTTGTTGGGGTCAGACGTGTCGAAGAAAATGTAGTAACAGGCGAACATTACTAGCACATTGAGCAAGATGGCACATGTGGAAAGCATGTTAAGCGCTACACCACCTCGCTTGAAACTCTCAAAGAAGCCCGGTCCTACCTGTAGGCCGATGCAGAAGACAAAGAGTATCAGTCCGAAGTCTTGCATAAACGTCAGAATAGGCGTCGGTGCAGTGAAGCCAACATGGCCGGCCACAATGCCAGCAAACAATACGAAGGTGACACCCAAAGAGATACCACCTACTTTCACTTTACCCAAAAGTACACCTACGGAAATAACAATGGCATATAGCAACGCTATGTGTGCTACGCTCTCTGTCGAAGTAAATAGGTTTATAATCCAGTCCATTTTGTAGAATTGTTATGATGGCAAAGGTACGATTATTTTTCTGATTATGCAAAATGAAAAGCGTACTTTTACCACTCAATGTGCAAAACAAATCCTGACGAGATGTCTTAGGACATGGATTTTGTAAGAGCTAATCCCGTCTCGAGGACTATCAAATCGAATGACGTTTTGGCAACTATTTAATCAAGTTTCGGTAACAATCAAGGCACAATAAGGCACCTATCCAGATGTAAAGAAACAAAAACACTTCTTTTTACGCCCTCTGTTTTTATATAACTTTCTATTTTACAACACATTATGAGAAGTGCGCATTTTGAACGTATTTGCAGCCAAGGAGTCTTTTGTTTGCAGAAACGCTCGTTTTCAAGAACGTTTTGTAGATATTTTTGAATGTGTTTCCAAAAACTCTCCCTATTCTCTTAACAACGTAGTGTGAATGACGAGGAGCCCTCTCTATTCCTACTAAGGCGCAAAGGTCGTCCTCGGACCTGAGGAAATTAAGATTGTGGGGAAATAGCATTTTCTACGTATGCATCTCTTTTTCCTTCCATTGACCGGGAGTAAGCCCGGTTTTTATCTTAAAAATCTTGTATAAATGGGCATGCGAAGAAAATCCGCACTCCGATGATATGGCATCATTATTATAATTAGGTCTTTCACGCAGCATACACTGGGCGGCTTGGAAACGTATGTCGCTCAGCCATATTCTGAAAGAGCTATTGAGATACTTTTCGAAATAAAGGCTCAGCTCGCTGCGGGGAATTCCGATTCTGTTGGAAAGCAATGTCATGTTGATAGTGCTCTCTCTAAAACCACCCTCACCACACCATTTTTGTAAGGCAGCGCTGATGGCAGAGATGCTTTCGGGAGTCAGGCCGGCGCTGGTAACATCCCGGATAGTATGGAGCGAAGCCGGCTGGTGGTCCTTATCAGCCTCGCCATCTTCAGTGTACATCGCAATTTCCACGGGAACAATGTTGAAACCATAACCGATGAAACTCATCACGAACACAAACAGGGACAGCAACATCAATGGAGCAACCACATAAAGGGCAGGACGATAAACGATCCCCACAGTCAACATCATGACAGATGCACCGACAAGCAAATAGCACGCCCTGGTATAACGGTCGTAAGGAAGCAAATCGGCGGCAGAATCTTCCTCTATTATCTTGCGATGATGACGCATCTCTCTGGATGTAGCCAAAATGCAATAAAGCAAACAACATCCAAACAACGCCAACATAACGTATAAGAAAGGACCAATGTATAAACTCTTTTCGACAAGCACGCCTATAAAGAACGTGACAAGAACCAAGACATAGCCGATAATGCCAACCAGCCGATATCGACAACGGCCTTTTCGGAAACAGATAACGTTGAATGTGGCATAGGATACGACAATAGCTATTGGCGTATAAAACAAGATGTTGACCAAAGCACCCAACTCATCACTCTTAGCTCGGATGCCCAATGTCAGCTGTAGGGCAAAATGAGCAGCAAGCAACAACATTGCACCGAAAATAAGCCAACGGGAAACCTCATAACGCTGATATTGCCACTTTATCTGAAAGCGAGACAGCACAAGCATCATTGCCAACAAGACAGAAACCAAGAGACACGCAAACTGCAACAATGCCAATGACGAAACAGAATCTAACAACATAACAAAAGAAGAATGGACCTAAAACTAACAAAGGCCTACACTATACATGCAGACCTTAAACGCGTAGAATCTATAGCGAGTCACATATGCTCTTGACCTTTTGACAACCAGACAAAGCAAGACACAAGCACATACAATGCGATAATTATCCACCAAGCATTGAGAAATCCAACGTACCCGTTGAGCACGAAATTCGCAATGATGATTAAGACTGAAACAAAGATGAAACTATAGCGGAGCTCGTTACCCGGCCACCTCCAGTGCTTGAACTTTAAAGCGAACATGGGTATCTCTGAGATGAGCAGCCAGCAACTCAGCATCATCATGACAACCAGCAAACAGAAGGTATAACGTGACCCTTCAAGCCACTCGTGACAACTAACAATCAGAGATCCCCAAAACAATGCATTGGCAGGTGTAGGCAAACCTATGAATCCCATAGACTGCCTCTCGTC
Source organism: Oscillospiraceae bacterium (assembly GCA_963610435.1). GTDB lineage: Bacteria > Bacteroidota > Bacteroidia > Bacteroidales > Bacteroidaceae > Prevotella. The sequence continues at coordinate 6,023 of CAVDNW010000011.1, forward strand.
AAGGTTGAATTTGGCCAAGCGCAATGCTGAGAATGCTGCCATCAAATAAGCTACAAAAGGCAAGAAAGATGAGATGGGTGACAAAAAGCCCGGTAAATCGAGCACCAAGAATTGAGAAAAAAGTATCGTTGATGGTGCAACACCAAACGTAACGACATCGGCCAAAGAGTCTAACTCCTTACCTATAGGAGAAGAGACATGCAAGGCACGGGCACTCATCCCATCGAAAAAGTCGAAGACTGCACCTATAATAATCCAAAGCAAAGCCAACTTCGGGTCATGAAAGAAGGCAAAGCAAGTAGCTATGCAGCCAGAGACGAGATTACAGCAAGTAATACTATTAGGGATATGCTTCTTGATACACATAATCAATGCTTATTTATTCCAACATGACGAATTGCATTATTTCAATTTAGCAATAACGGTCTGGTCACCAACCGACTTCTGCCCCATCTTGACACACACCTCAGACCCTACGGGCAGGAATACATCCACACGGCTTCCTAACTTAATGAAGCCAAGATGCTCATCGATGTAGCAGTCCTCCCCCTCCTTGGCATAGGTTACAATACGGCGAGCAACCGCACCGGCAATCTGTCGACAAAGAATATCGGTGCCGTCTTCTGTAGTAATCATGATATCGGCGTGCTCGTTCTCTTCACTTTCTTTTGGCAACCAAGCCTTATGGAAATTGCCATCCTTGTGACGAACGAACTTCACCTTTCCATCCACTGGGAACCAGTTGGCATGCACATTGAACAAACTCATGAAGATACTAATCATTAGTCGCTTGTCATGGAAATATTCATTTTCATACACTTCCTCGATAACAACCACCTTACCGTCTGCTGGCGCAACTACCACCTTACCCGTATCCTCCATGTTGAAATAGCGAATGGGGCACTGGTAGAAATTGAGCACTATACCATAAACAACACCAAAGACGACAAGGAAAATTCCAAACGGCCATTTGGAGTCAAAGCAGTACCATAGACCTATGGCAACCGCAATAATTAATATAAGACTATAGAGAAGCGTGTTGCTCCCCTCTCTGTGTATTCTAACTTTTTTAAGTTTCTTAATTCTCTTGCCCATTTTTGGTAGGTCTTACTATTTCTTGCAAAGGTAAGTGTTTTTTATTTATGTGGCAAATTTTAGCGGGCTTCTTTTGGTCATGTCGGCATTAAATGGTAACTTTACGCCTAAAAACAGGGATATTCATGGAAGATTTTATACATTTACACGTCCATACGCACTATTCCATACTCGACGGCCAATCCAAAATTCCCCATTTGGTAGACAAGGCTATCAAGGATGGCATGCGAGGAATGGCTATCACAGACCATGGTGTGATGTATGGCATCAAGGAGTTTGCCGACTATTGCGCAGGAATCAACAAGAAACGAAAGAAAGATGGACTGGAGCCTTTCAAGCCCATCTTCGGCTGCGAGATGTACGTAGCTCATCATCGCAAGGAAAACAAGAGCGCCAGTGACGGAGACAAATCTGGATATCACTTGATTGTTCTTGCCAAGAATTACCAGGGATACAAGAATCTGATTAAGCTGGTCAGCCGTGCCTGGACTGACGGCTTTTATTTCAAGCCAAGAACAGACCGGAAAGATCTGGAAAAATACCACGATGGCCTGATAGTATGCTCTGCTTGTATCGCCGGAGAAGTACCAGCCAAGATTCTTCAAGGTGACATTGCAGGGGCTCGCGAAGCCATCGAGTGGCACCGAAACCTCTTTGGCGATGATTACTATCTGGAAATACAACGGCATGAAGTGAAAGACCCTAATCAACGGGCCAACCGCGAGACATATCCTTTGCAACAACGCGCCAACAAGGTTATCTTGGAACTGGCCAAAGAATACGGTATCAAGGTAGTTTGTACCAACGATTGTCACTTTGAAGACCAGGACACCGCCGAAGCGCACGACCATCTGCTTTGCCTTTCCACCAACAAGAAACTTGACGATCCGAGCCGCATGCTCTACACCAAGCAAGAGTGGTTCAAGACAAGAGCTGAGATGAACGACGTGTTCTCGGATGTACCCGAAGCACTTACCAACACCCTCGATATTCTAAACAAGGTAGAAATCTACAGCATTGACCACAATGCCATCATGCCCTTCTTTCCTATCCCCGAAAGCTTCGGAACCGAAGAGTTGTGGCGAAAGAAATACACCGAGGAAGAGTTGTACAACGAATTCACTTGTAACGAAAACGGAGAAAATCCTCTGCCGCCCGAAGAAGGTCGCAAGAAGATCGAGGACCTAGGGGGCATTGATAAAATTTATCGCATCAAGTTTGAAGCTGACTATTTGGCCAAATTGGCTTATGAGGGTGCCAAGAAGCTATACGGAGACCCTCTTCCCGACAATGTGTGCGAGCATATCAAGTTTGAGCTACACACCATGAAGACAATGGGCTTTCCCGGCTATTTCCTTATTGTGCAAGACTTTATCAATGCGGCCCGCAATGAGTTGGGTGTTTGGGTCGGACCTGGGCGTGGTTCGGCTGCTGGCTCTGTAGTGGCCTATTGCTTGGGGATAACGAGGATTGACCCCCTCAAATACGATTTGCTGTTTGAGCGTTTCCTCAACCCTGACCGCGTAAACCTTCCAGATATCGACACCGACTTCGACGATGACGGAAGAGGCAAGCTGTTGCGTTGGGTAATGGACAAGTATGGACATGAGAATTGTGCACACATTATCACCTACGCCAGCATGGCCACGAAGAACTCTATAGCTGATGTGGCACGCGTAGAAGAGTTGCCTCTCGACCGCACCAATAGCTTGAAGAAGGCTATTCCCGAGCGTCTGCCAGACGGCATGAAAATGAACCTGACCAACGCCATCAAATGCACGCCCGAATTGCGAGATGCAGAGGTGTCGCCCAACCCCAAAGAGCGCAATACCATCAAGTACGCCAAGCAACTGGAGGGTACCATAAGAGGCGTGGGTATCCATGCATGCGGCTTCATCATCTGCCGAAATCCCATCAGCGACTGGGTTCCGATATCCACTGCCGATGACCCCGACTTCCCAAATCTCAAGTGTGCCGTCACGCAATATGACGGACATGTTATCGAGAGTACCGGACTGATTAAGATGGATTTCCTTGGCCTGAAGACGTTATCCGAGCTGAAAGAGGCTTGCAAGGTCATCAAGCAGACAACAGGCAAGGATGTAGACATTGATAACATCCCCATCGATGACGAACTGACCTACAAGCTCTATCAAGAGGGGCGGACCATCGGCACGTTCCAGTTTGAGTCACCTGGCATGCAGAAATACCTCCGAGAGTTGCACCCGACAGTGTTTGAGGACCTCATCGCCATGAATGCGCTCTATCGTCCGGGACCTATGGATTATATCCCCGATTTCATACGGAGGAAACATAATCCCGACCTGGTGACCTATGATATCCCATGCATGGAGAAATATCTGAAAGACACCTATGGCATCACCGTCTACCAAGAACAGGTGATGTTGCTCAGCCGCCAGCTGGCAGGCTTCACGCGCGGACAGAGCGACGCCCTCCGAAAAGCCATGGGAAAAAAGAAGAAAGCCATTGTCGACCAGATGCACCCACTGTTTATCGAAGGTGGCAAAAAAAACGGTCATGACCCCAAAGTCTTGGACAAAATATGGTCGGATTGGGAGAAGTTTGCGTCGTATGCCTTCAACAAGTCTCACGCAACATGCTATTCATGGGTAGCTTACCAGACGGGTTACTTGAAGGCCCACTACCCCGCTGAATACATGGCCGCACTGATGACACGCCGCTTCGCTATCCGCACAGAAATTGCCAAGCTCATGGAAGAGTGCAAGGCGATGGGGGTAGAGACGCTGGGGCCTGACGTTAACGAGTCGTATGTGGGCTTCGGTGTCAATAGCAAGGGCGCCATCCGATTTGGCCTCTCGGCCATCAACGGCATGGGCAGCGGTGCAGCCGACGCTATCGTGCAAGAAAGACTGAACAACGGCCCGTACAAAGACATCTTCGACTTTGCAGAACGCGTGAGCCTCAAGGATGTTAACCGCAAGTCGTTTGAAAGTCTTGCACTGAGCGGTGCGTTTGACAGCTTCAATCTGATGCGCGAGCAGTATGTAGCCCCCAATAGCAAGGGTGAAGTGTTCCTGGATGCCTTGGTACGTTTTGGCAAGCAATACCAACAGTTCAAGATAGAAGCAGCCAACTCGCTGTTTGGCATGGCTGGCGATGTCGACATTGCCACGCCGCCCGTGCCAACTGCCGTTGCGTGGAGCACCATCGACAGGCTGAACAAAGAAAAAGAATTGGTGGGTATCTATCTCTCTGCCCATCCATTGGACGACTATTCGTTGATCTTGCACAAGATGTGCAACACACACTGCAAAGAGGTAGCCAAGGACAACTACGAGGCTTTGGCATCACGCGAGGAAATCACTTTCGGGGGCATTATTACCAATGTAAATCAGCGTTTCAGCAAATTGGGAAAGCCTTTTGGTATCGTGACCATTGAGGATTTTGAAGGTTCCGGGGAAATTGCCCTCTTTGGCGAAGACTGGGGTAAATGGAGTGGAATGCTCACAGAGTGCTGCTCGGTATTCATCACTGCCAAATGTGAAAAACGATATGCCACAAGCCAAAACTTTTATCTCAACATAGAAAATATAGAGTACCTGCAAACAGTGAAGGCAGAGCGCATCAACCGCTTCACTATCAACGTGAACGGAAACGACATCGACACAACCATGGTGAATGACATTCTGACCACGCTCGGCAACAAAAACGGAAAGACGGAATTGTTTTTCAACATAAAGGATGTAGAGAACAACACCAGCATCTTGGTCAAGTCATCGACGCAACAGGTGGAAATCAGCAAGGAGTTTGTGAACTATGTGGAGCAACAACCCTATCTTAGTTATTCTGTCAACTGAGCAGCGAACAAGAGCAAACAACGAGAAAAACAAGATTTAAACATCATACAATGAAACTGATTATCAGATCATTAAGTACAATTCACGAGACGGCACATGAGTTTGTCGCCAACATGGGTAAGTCAAATGTGTTTGCCTTCTATGGAAAGATGGGGTCAGGAAAGACCACTTTCATCAAAGCCATTTGTGAAGAGCTGGGGGTTGAAGACATCATTACCTCTCCTACATTTGCCATCGTCAACGAGTACCAATCCAATGTCACCGGAGGCCCAATCTACCATTTCGATTTCTATCGCATCAAGAAATTAGAGGAAGTCTATGATATGGGCTATGAGGACTACTTCTATTGTGGTGCACCCTGCTTTCTGGAATGGCCGGAGCTCATTGAGGAGATACTCCCGGAAGACACCATAAAGGTTATTATTCAAGAGCAGGAAGACGGCACAAGAAGCGTTGAATTCTAAACGCAAAACATCGTTAGACACAAATGCGTATGACTCTAATAAACAAGCAAATCATCATTAATCATTAAACAATAACATTCAATGGAAGTACAAATTACAAATGAGAACTTCGAGACTTACAAGAATGGCGAATTGCCATTGGTAGTTGACCTATGGGCTACTTGGTGTGGCCCATGTCGTATGGTTGCCCCCGTCGTTTCCGAGTTGGCACAAGACTACGACGGCAAAATTGTCGTAGGCAAATGTGACGTTGAGGAAAACGACGAGGTAGCTGCTGAGTTTGGTGTGCGCAACATCCCCACCATTCTCTTCTTCAAAGGCGGACAACTGGTCGACAAGTTTGTAGGTGCAGCCCCTAAGGCGGTTCTCAACGACAAGTTTAAGGCACTATTGGACTAAGTCGTCCTTCCTTTTGGCAATACGAATGGCCATCTTTCGGCACAGCTCTCGAAGAACACAGCTTCTTCGCTCGTCTTTCTGAACGGGATGTGTGCGAAGGGTGGCCGTTCTTTCATCCCCACACCTTTGATAAACCTATTGGCTCTTGACATAGTAAGAGCTTGTGAAACAAAAATCAAGCATGAAATTAATCAAATTATTGTACATCACGACGCTTGCGTGGATTGCATCAATGGCAAATGCCCAAGAGGGTTCTTGGAAAGGCGAACTCAACGTCCAGGGTACTAAGTTGCCACTGGTCTTCCATTTCTCAGCAGATAAGTGTACGATGGACTCCCCGTCACAGGGTGCAATGGATATTCCAGCCGAGAAAACGCAGACATCTGACAGTACCATCCAAGTTAAAGTGCCTGCAATTGGAGCGACTTATGTTGGCACCATAAAGGAGCAAAGCATTAAGGGCACTTTCAGCCAAAACGGATTTAGCCTGCGTCTGACCTTGACACCTGGTGCGCTTAAAGTGAACCGTCCGCAGACTCCCGTCCCTCCCTTCCCATACAAAGAGGAGCAGATTTCTTTCTCAAATGACGGTTTTACGTTTGGCGGAACGCTGACACTGCCAGACAAGTGTAACAAGAACACACCTGTGGTGCTAATGATTACCGGCAGTGGACTACAAAACCGGGATGAGGAGCTTTTTGACCACAAGCCATTTGCGGTCATCGCTGATGCGTTGGCACGCCAAGGAATAGCCTCATTGCGCTATGATGACCGCGGATATGGCATCGAAGGTTACCAAATGCTCCAGTTTACTACGGCTGACTTCAAGCGAGACGCAGAAGAAGCCTTTAAACTCTTGCGGAAAAGATTCAAAAATGTGGGTATTCTGGGACATAGCGAGGGCGGCACCATCGCCCTCATGATGGCCGCTGACGGACAGCCAGACTTTGTGGTATCATTGGCAGGTATGGCCATATCGGGCAAGGAAACTCTCCTTTCACAAAACCGAAAGGGAATGGAAATGATGGGGCTTTCTAAAGAGACTCTTGACAATTATTGCGATATCGTAGAAAAATTGCTTGACGGTCTGGCTTCGGGTAAGAAACTTGACGCGTTCAACTGGAACGATGTGCCACAGGAACTGAAGTCCGTCCTGATGCAATCGATGAAACAATGTGACACACCCTATTTCCGTCATTTCCTTAATATAGATGTACGTAAGGTTCTCTACAATATTAATTGTCCCGTATTGAACCTTTACGGCACAAAAGACATCCAAGTGGAGTGTGACGCCAATCTGAAAGCACTTGAGGCTGGGCTGATTCACTGTGCTCACAAAACTAAATCACTTGACGGCCTCAACCACCTTTTCCAGCATTGCCAGACAGGAAATATAGTTGAATATCAGCAAATTGAAGAGACCACGGCCCCTGAGGTGCTAGCAGCTATCATCAATTGGGTAAAAGCATTATAAGTGTAATTTTCCAAACCAAGCCGCCCTTGTACAAGTAAAAGAACATCGGCTCTTTTGCCATATCTCTAACGAATTATTCAGGTTAGTAAAGAAGTAATCTTCCTGATTTTAGATACGTCTGAAACCAAACCTGTGCGCAAGGAGCCATGGATTTCCATGGCTCCCGTTGCATTTAAGATAGGCAAGGCATTCAGCGTGTTGACGCCAGATCCACAGAGTATGATAAGCTCATGTCCCGTACGTTCTGTGAGTATACGGGCGCGCTCCACAAGTTGGCGTAGCAGCGGCATGCCCATCTCGGCCGTGGCTTGCTGGCCAGAGGTGAGAATGCGATTGCATCCCAACTGATGGATTTGTTCCAAAGCCACAAAGGGATTTCGGCATACATCGAAAGCTCTGTGGAATGTCACGCTGCACCTCAGACTGTCACCGTCATCCCGACAAATGTTCATCCACCGTCTACAGGCATCAAGGTCAACATCACCTGCAGACGTCAGCGCCCCAATCACCACGCCGTCGGTGCCCTCTTCAAGCGCTATGCTTATCTGGTCGGCCATCTGTGCCACCTCAGCATTAGTGTAGACGAAGTTACCAACTCGTGAGCGAATCAGCGTGTGAACCCGCACGCCAGCCGGACGACAGAGGCTGACTGCCTCACGGATTATCTCCCGACAGGGCGTGAGCCCATCGAGTTCCAAGTCACGACACAACTCCACACGGGCAGCACCTCCTTCTATGGCAGCCCGGACACTTGCCAGGTTTCCACAACACACTTCCAGACGTCTCATCACTGCGCACTTTGAACGGATGTGGCACTGGCGTTCTTTTCGCTGTCATCAAGCATCAGATCGCTCTTTACGCTGTGCTCACTGGAACGAAAGCTGACCGGTATCTCGGTCGTATGGTCCGGCTTCAGCGTGAACATCACACTACGGGCGAGCACGTCGCCGCCCTTCAGACGTGTGCCCGTGGTAAGCAGATAGTCACCTACTGGAAGCTGCAGGCCTTGCCGAAACTTTTCGGTCACGGTCGGGTCATCGTCGGCATAGTCGAGCGACTGCGGTCTGCCATAGACCATCCGCGAGATGGTGTATCCATGATAGTACATAATATCCGGGGCCACTTTGAGTTTTAGCACGCCCAAAGGTTGCTGCGTCTCGGTTGTTGTCGGATCCTTAAGCCCGAGCCACTGAACGCCATCGGACACGCGTGCCTTGCCAAGAGGGTCGAGTTCCGCCCGAAGCCCCAATGCGCGAGCACCAGCCACAGTGAAAAGCTCGCGGCTGCGAGCATCACAACGGCGAGTGTCATAGACGCCCACCACAGAGAGACAGAGTTGCTTGTGATTGTTACTATTGTCCACTTGGATGTTGCGTTCTACCCAGTCTATCCATTGGCGAGCTGTCATCTTGGGCAGATGGCGTTGCAGGTAGGCCACATAGGGCCGCAGGAATTCTGTAGAGACGCGAACGCCTCCACTTCGCAAAGCATCATCGCTCATGAGGCATGCGTCATGCAACACATCAAGCGTTACATCACGCAAGTCCTTCTCACTCAGCCCCTTTAACACGAGGTCGGTCTGTGGACGATTCTCCTTGATGAACTGTGACAGCACATGCCAGTTGCTACGTGCTTTCCGCAAAAGCTCGTTGTCACCATGATAGAAGGCGTTCTGCTGATAATTGGTACGTATCTTGTCTTCAGCCTGCAAGCGCCGCCCATTCTCGCTCAAGGTGTCAACAATGCTGCGGTCGGGCTCTTCAATCGTGCTAACAGGTACGTGCCAGTCATACTCAGTGGTCCATGCGCTGCCTGCCTTATGATAGGGCGTGATGGTTATCTCTGTGGTATAGGCGTCGGCTTTTTGTACGCCGTAGCCATCGGGCGTGCTCACCCACACCAGCAGGTCGCCATAGCCAGTGGTGAACGAGGCATATCCATCGGCATCGCTCCTGACAGTTCGAAGCGGGTAGAATTCCGAGTAGTTAAAAAGCCGGAAATCGACAGTGGCATCAGGGATGGGTTCGCCCTCTTCGTCGACCACCCTTACGCGTAAGGTCTTGGTGGGGGCATAGGTTGCTGTCGTGGCTATCTCATGGCCTGCATAGTCAAAGGTGCGGACAAGCATGGCTCGGCTGGCCGCCCAGTTAAACCATCCCTTGTCTAGCACAGCTTCAGGTTCACAAGCACCCATGAAACGCCAGCGTCCATCAACCCAAACCTCGACCCACGCATGGTTGTCATCGGTATGAGCCCATCGCGGACAATAGACCTGGCGGGCGGGAATGCCCACAGCACGGAGGGCGGATACTGTAAATGTGCTCTCCTCGCCACAACGACCTATGCTGTTGCGCATGGTGGCCAGAGGTGCCGACGTACGGCCGTCGCTGGGCCGATAGCTCACCTTCTCATGACACCAATGGTTGACCTCCAGTGCCGCCTGCTCCATGGAGAGGCCCTTGAGACGCGGTGCCAGCTCTTTGTAGATTACCGTACGTGCGTCGTCAAGCGACTCATTGTTGACGCGGACGGGTAGCACGAAGTTTTCAAACTCCCACAGGGGCACGCTCTTGCCCCAAGGCATCTGTGTGCGGGCTTTGAGGGACATGCGCACCTGATGACGCCAGTAGGCTTTGGAATAATCCACACTGTCTGGCGTTGGCATGTACTGGTAGAGAAATGCGAGACACTCGGTCTCGCTCTGTGCCATGGCGGACACACTCATTGCCGCAAACAATAGGGAAGCAAACATTCGTCTTTTCTTCATGGTGGATTTAGTTTAGATTTCACAATGGGACGGGAACTCTTAGGGCCGTGGTATTAACTGATTTGAAGCGCCACTTTACCAATAGCCTTCATGTGGCATGACCTTTACTTGATATAATATCTGTAATTTTGAATTTCTTTCCAAGTATAAAAGGGCGTTGTTTTATACAAGAATTACCAGAAACGGAACGAGCAATAACTTAGCAACAGCACATGAACGGTTCCTTTATTTCCTATTACGAAAAATCTCGCAAGCCTAACCATGGTTAGCAAACTTGCGAGATTTTATCAGGCGACTTCCATAATCACCTCTTCCGCTTTTAATAAAAGCTACGTTTATTTCTTGGCCTTGTTTGCAACGCCCGCCTTACCCTTGTAGGCCTTGTTCAAGCCAGCCACAACTTCGTTAGTGATGTCATAAGCCTTGTCGGCATAGAGCAGATTGTCACCCTGCTTGGAAAAGATCAAGCTGTACTTCTTGTCCTTGTTGTAGACAGCCAAATAGTGTTGCAACGAATCATGCAAGGCCTTGTTGAAGTTTTCTGTCTCAGTCTGGAATTCTGCGCTCAGACGCTGGTTGAGCACTTGAAGGTCGTTGTTCTGCTTCTGCAAACCAGCTTGAATAGCCTCAGCCTGCTCGCGGGTGTAGGCGTTCTGTTGAATCTTTTGCTGAAAGTTGGCAGCGGCAGCCTGCAACTGCTGTTGCTTGGAAGCCAAGGTTTTCTGGATGTTGTTACCCTTAGTCTCCAAAATCTTGCTGTACTCCTTGCAGAATGTGTACTGAGTCATGATTGAGTCGACCTCCACATAAGCAATCTTGGCACCTTCGCTTGACTTTGCAGAGGTCGCAGCGGTCTTGTCGTCCATCTTAGGGCTACTCTTGTCGCAAGAGACAAGACCCAGCGTTGTCATGGCCATAAGGGCCACCGCAAGAATGATGTTCTTCTTCATTTCGTAAAAATAGATGTTTTATAATTTCCTACTTATGAAAGCAACTGGTTTCTCGACCGGGCTTCACGATCCTGGTCAATCACACAATGGATACCACGTTCGCGCATAGCCTTGCTGTCGTGAATATGTTGTGACTCAAACCGCCCATTCTTCTTGAAAAGGACCTTTACCGACAACAACATGACGGCAATAGCAATTATTAACACGCTTAATAGCACAGTGTCCATCATTTTTGTTACTTTTGCATTATGATTTGCATCATTAATGTTGCAAAGTTAAGGCAAAAAGTGGAGAATGCAAAGAAAATCTTGATAAACCTTTATAAAAAACAAACATTATGGCAGAATTGAAACCTGCTCGCGTTTTCGAGCAATTTGCAAAAATCAATCAGATACCTCGTCCCTCCAAGCATGAGGAAAAGATGATAGACTATCTTAAGAAGTTCGGAGAAGACCACGGACTTGAGACCCTGGTTGACGAAACGGGTAACGTACTCATCCGCAAACCTGCCACCAAGGGCTATGAGAACCGTGCGACAACAATTCTGCAGAGTCACATGGATATGGTGTGCGACAAGCTAGTCGATGTGGACTTTGACTTTCACAAGGAGGCCATCCAAACTTATGTCGAAGGCGATTGGATGCACGCTAAGGGGACCACGCTGGGCGCTGACGACGGTATCGGAGATGCCATTGAGCTTGCCATCCTGGCTGCCGATGACATCGAGCATGGTCCCATCGAGTGTGTTTTCACACGCGATGAGGAGACTGGGCTAACTGGTGCCTTCGGCATGAAGGCCGGATTTATGACGGGCAGCTACCTCATCAATCTCGATTCGGAGGACGAAGGACAGATTTTCGTGTCATGTGCAGGCGGTATCAACACAGAGGCCATGTTCAGCTTCACCCGTGAGGAGGCTCCCAATGGCTATTTCTTCTTGGAAGGAACCCTAAAAGGACTGAACGGCGGCCACTCCGGTGACGACATCAACAAGAAGCGCGCCAACGCCATCAAAATACTGGGACGTTTCCTTTACACAGAACAGGAGAAAACTGACCTTCGCCTGGCACAATGGAACTCGGGCAAGATGCACAATGCAATCCCCCGCGACGGCAAGGTGGTCTTTGCCGTACCCGCCGATAAGAAAGAAGAGGTGATGGCCGACTGGAACAACTTCCAAAAGGATGTAGAAGATGAGTTCCACGTGACCGACACCCGCATGGAGTGGAAGCTCGGTAGTGCAGATGCCCAGCAAGTCATACCCAAGGCTGTGAGCGTGAACCTCATCCGTGCCATCCAGGCAGTGGACAACGGCGTGATGGCCATGTGCCAGGACGAGGCACTGGCATGGATGGTGGAGACATCCAGCAACATCGCCAGCGTACAAAGCGAAGGTGACAAGGTACGCATTGTCAGCAGTCAGCGCTCCAACATCATGAGTAACCTGAGAAACATGGCCAACACGGTGAAAGCTCTTTTCCTTTTGGCTGGTGCTGAGGTGAAACAGAGCGACGGATACCCAGCCTGGAAGATGAACCCCGAGTCAAAATTGGTAAAGATCACAGTGGATGCCTACAAGAAGCTCTTCGGCAAGGATCCCATTGTGAAGGGTATACACGCCGGTTTGGAGTGCGGTCTCTTCTCGGAAAAGTATCCTCATCTCGACATGGTATCGTTTGGCCCGACACTTCGTAACGTGCACACACCTGACGAGTGCCTGCTCATCCCGACCGTTCAAATGGTTTGGGACCACTTGTTGGAAATCTTGAAGAATATTCCAACAGAGGCATGAGAAAATGTTGCTTAGCCACCATGGCTCTGCTTGTCGCCCTCCTCACTGGGTGCGGACAGAGCCATGAGGCCAGAGGATTAGCCAAAAAGTTTATGGCCACACAGATGGGCATAAGCGATTACGATGTAGTTCAGTGGGGACCGCTCGACTCTACTTTCTTCGTTTCCGACTCGATGGTAAATGTCATGCGGCAGCAGATGGACGGAAAGATTACGGGCGGCTACGCCAAGCCTTCGTCCAAACTGTTTTACCTCAACGTGAAATATGCTATTGACAAAGACACTATCAGCCAGACTTTCTATTTCGACGACAAGATGACTGGTATCGTTTCACTTAAAAACAATTGAGAAAACGGCAATAGCGGACTGCGACGAACGGCAAACGTAAATAATCAGTAACTCAAGTTTCGGATTTACCTTCTAGCTGATGTCCCCTTTGGAGACGTTGCTACAAGCATAATTTCTAAATCCGGAACTTGAGTTTTTCAGATGCTTTGTATCTTGAAGAGGGAGCATGGCGTGCCATGTGACCGACGGGACAAGGAGCTGGCATTATTGTGCAAAAAGAGGACAAACTATAGAAAAAAACAGACGTTACTTAAGACGGAAAAATCTTTGGACGTCAATATGCAAAAATAGAGCAATTTTCATAAATTGCTGTCAGTAAACAGTTTGTCGGAAACACGACTATATTTTACTTCCAAACTTAAAGACTTTTCATAACGATTGATGCCTTATCACGGCATGATTAGGCATCAGTCATACCGAGGTTAGGCTTTCATCATGCCATGATTAGACATCAATCGCATCACGATAAGGCATCTTCTTCGAGGCACAGCACCTCCAACGCTCCCTTGGCAGGGAGAAAACGCCATTTTCAGGCTCTAGTTCAACAGAATTTGCGAACAAACTTTTTGGCTAAAAATCGCAACAAAAGTTACGATTACCAGACGGGGGCTTCGTAACCAAGCGACCTTCTGTGAAGCCTTCATGCATGATTCTCCATGATTCGCACAGATGACAAGCCATTGCCTAACCACGCACTTTATCGTGAGAGCCCTAAATCACACCATGCCTTTTTGAAATACAAAACTTGAGTCAGTAATCATCATAAAACGAAAGAAGCTGATTTCGCAAACAGCGTCTTGTTGTTTGCGGAAATCCGCTTCTTTTATCACGATGAGCGTCATGTTCTGGTTTTCCCGTTCCAATGCTTGTCTATCAGAAAGGCATACCTACAGCAAAATGGAATGAAAAATCACGACTTAGGTCAGGATGGATCACTGCCCAATGCTCTTGTCGGGAGGTATAAGCGGGATTGACGGCCTTCATGCCCATGTCGAAACGTAGAATAAAGTAATCAAAATTGAGACGTATTCCCAATCCATAAGCTACAGCTATCTGCTTGTAAAACTCACGGAACATAAACTGTCCGCCTGGCTGTTCCTGGTAATTGCGCAGAGTCCAGATGTTTCCTGCGTCAATGAAGACGGCGCCGTTGAACTTCCAAAATAAGAAAGTGCGGTATTCCATGTTCAGATCAAGTTTCATGTCACCCGTCTGGTTGATGAAATCTATGCGTCCGTCGGTGCCTCTGAACTTGCCTGGTCCCAGTTGTCTCACCCCCCACCCACGCACAGAATTGGCTCCACCAGAGAAATATCGCTTCTCAAAAGGCAACACAGTGCTATTGCCGTATGGATAAGCAATGCCAAAGCCTGCATGCAACGCCAGTGCATTGTGGCTATCAAATTCAATCAGACGGGTATAGTCGATGTCGAACTTGGCATATTGTGCGAACGCAATATTAAATAAAGTATATTGTCCATTGCCATTCCTATTAAAGCCAATGGCATGAGAGAGCCCACTCAACACGTTGCCCGATGTCTCCACATTGGCCCGGACGGCATCCACACCATTATTATAGGTAAGGCCAAAGCCAATCTTCATGATGAAGAGGTCTTCGTAGTTATAGCGAAGGATGGCATTACGATTGGAGACACTGTCGAGATAGTCATGCTTGAATTTCTCGCTGATCCAAGGCATATAGACATAGTTCAAGTCGAGCGCGTCAAGCCGATAGTTCAAATGTTTGGAAGCATCTGACCAACGATAACGCCACGCAGCAGAAAAGACACGACGATGAAACTCGGGACGGTTTTGAAGATTCCAAGCCACAGCGAGCTCTGACGTTGCATTGCTCCGCTTGCGAAATGCCCGGGAAAGAAAGGGTGATACAAAATGCGGAAAGTTTAGTTTGGCCTCAACGCTGAACTCCCTATAGTTCTCGTCGCGGTAGCCTTCCAAGCCCGTGATGGCCTCGAAGGCACCACGAAACTGCAAGCTCAATTGCTCACTCCCTCTAAAGAGGTTGCGGTTGAGATAGGTCAATGACACTGCTGCACCGAGATCACCAGCAGTATTGGTACCTTCAGGTTGAAATGAGATGGACGAAGGCTTCTGCGTACTCACATAGATATCACAGTCGAGGAGTGTCGTGTCAGGAACTTCCGTGAAACGGATGTTAGTGTACCGGACCGCCTGCAAACGTGCAAACTTATTGTAGGTAGACTGCAAATCGGAGGTACTGAAAGGTTTTTTCTCGGTAATAGAGGTAGCAATCTCTAAGACCGGACGCCGCAAATGCAATCGACCATCGTCTCCAGGATGGTAGTTCACCGACCGTATGTAATAGCGTGGATGATTGGTCACTGGCGAATTGTTGTTGGCATGATACTTCACAAGATGCAACGTGAGATTCACTTGGTCGTCATAGCTCGACGTATCGGCATCAAATATGATGTAGTCCTTATGAAACTTGTAAAAACCCGAGTCCAGCAGAATGGATGTGATACGCTTGCGTTCATCGTTCAAACGAGACACATTGAATCGCTCACCAGCATGCAATCCCGGAGATTGGGATTTTCCAGACATGGCATCCCAATGGTCCACATAATTGGAAAGAACCTTTGCAATAGCAGAATCCTCAATGTTGTAGGACATCTTGCCTATGTAAAAAGGAGTCCCTGGAAAAAGCGTGTAGATAGCTTTCAGCTTTTTACCCCTCACGCGGGTTTGCAGGTCTACCGAGGCATGCATGTAACCTTGATTGACCATGGCCTGCCGCAGGTCTTCAACAGAGATGCGAGCTTGCACACTATCATACACCACAGGCTTCTCGCCAATACGGTGCAATGTGCGGTTGATCCATTTGGTAGAGTCACGACCGGACAAGGCATAGGTTGCCATCGGAATCTTAAACACCGAGAACCACTTGGAATTGGCCTTCTGCCGGATATAGGGTGATAGGGCTGACGCATCAAATCCCTTCTCGCTACTCTTCACCTCTACACTTTCCAGAAGATAGTTTTCCTCAGGAATAAACTTCGTAGCACTGCAAGACAACAACAGGCTGGCAATGATGAAAGGTAAAAATAATCTTTGTGGCTTCAAGTATTTAAACTTTTAGATTGCAAAGTTACAGCTTTTTGTCTACAGAACCCAGAGGAACCTTGCATTTTTTTGTTGTTTCCAACAATATTCATTAACTTTGCATTAAATCTTCACAATTATGGACATCGTAAACTCCCAATTCGTCATATCCGCTCCCAGGGTGAGCATGTGCCCGACAGACAACAAACCAGAGTTCGCGTTTATTGGCCGCAGTAATGTGGGCAAGTCATCGCTGATTAACATGCTTTGCAATCACAAGGGACTTGCCAAGACCAGTTCCACACCTGGAAAGACATTGCTGATTAACCATTTTGTCATCAACAAGGAATGGTATCTTGTTGACCTTCCCGGATATGGATTTGCCAAGAGGTCTAAAAAGGTGCAGGAAGATATTGACCGCATGATCCGCTCTTACATCCTGCAACGCGAGCAACTGGTCAATCTCTTTGTGCTGATTGACATCAGACACGAACAACAGAAAATTGACAGAGAATTCATTGATTGGCTCGGACTCTCCCAGATACCTTTCTCCATCATCTTTACAAAGGCCGACAAACTGAGCGGCGGACGCGCCAAGGCCAATGCCAAAGCATGGATTGACTCCTTGCTAGACACATGGGAGACGCCCCCACCCTACTTTATAACCAGCGCAGAAGCCAAGACCGGACGCCAAGAAGTGTTGGACTACATTGATGACATCCTGAAAAAGCTATGACACCTTATTTGGACATACAGAACCTGACAAAACGGTTCGGAGCACGCGTCTTGTTTGAGAATATCTCGTTTTCAATCGCAGAAGGCCACAAAGTGGGTCTCATCGCGCAGAATGGAACAGGAAAATCCACACTCATTTCTATCATCACAGGTCACGAGGGCTATGAAAACGGTTCTATCATCTGGCGCAATGGGTTGAAGATTGGATACTTGGAACAGGCACCCAAATTCGACTCCGAAGAGTCAGTACTCGATGCCTGCTTCAACCATCAAGGCAATGAGGAAAAAGTGTTGAGAGCTAAGCAAATACTTACGCAGCTCCACATCACGGACTTGCAACAGCCAATGGGGCAATTGAGCGGAGGACAGCAGAAACGAGTAGCGCTTGCCAACGCCTTGCTCAACGACCCCGATTTTCTGCTACTCGATGAGCCTACCAACCATCTTGACTTGGAAATGATTGTTTGGTTAGAAGGATATTTGAGCCGTTCCAATCTCACCCTACTCATGGTGACACACGACCGCTATTTCCTTGATCATGTATGCAACATCATCCTTGAACTAGCCGACAAGCGCATCTACAGCTATCGGGGCAACTACAGCTATTACCTTGAAAAGCGGCAGGAACGAATAGACAATCAGAGGGCAGAGATTGCCCGTGCCAACAACCTTTATCGGACCGAGCTGGAATGGATGCGGCGCATGCCTCAGGCTCGCGGACACAAAGCCCGTTACCGTGAAGAGGCTTTCTACGAACTGGAAGTAAAGGCCAAACAACGCATAGAAGACCGGCAGATGCGCCTAAAAGCCAGCAATGTTTACATCGGATCAAAAATATTCGAGTGCCAATACGTGTCCAAGAAATTTGAGACCAATGGCCAGGAGAAAGTCATCCTTGATAATTTCTACTACAATTTTGCACGTTTCGAGAAGATGGGCATTGTCGGAAACAACGGCACCGGCAAATCCACTTTTGTCAAGATGCTCTTGGGAATAGAATCTATTGACTCTGGGAAATTCGACATAGGCGAAACGGTTCGCTTCGGATATTTTTCACAGGAAGGACTGAAGTTTGATGAGAACGAGAAGGTCATCGACGTGATTACGAACATAGCCGACTATATTGACTTAGGCGGTGGACGTAAGATGACGGCCTCCCAATTTCTCAACTACTTTATGATACCACCAGAGGAGCAGTATAACTTTGTCTACAAGTTGAGCGGTGGAGAACGACGCAAGCTATACCTTTGCACCGTACTGATGCGCAATCCCAACTTTTTGGTTCTTGATGAGCCGACAAATGACCTTGACATACAGACTCTTCAAGTATTGGAAGAGTACTTGCAAGATTTCCCAGGATGTGTCATCATTGTCAGCCATGACCGCTATTTCATGGACAAGGTAGTCGACCATCTGCTGGTTTTCAAAGGCAACGGCGTGGTGAAGGACTTCCCTGGAAACTATACCCAGTACAGAGAATGGCAATCTTTGAAATCAAATGAGAATGAAAAAGAAAAGCAAGTCAGGAATTCTCAAGTCACGGCAAGCAAAAAGAACGACTACCATCACGACGACAGGCGGCGCATGTCTTACAAAGAAAAACGCGAGTATGAGCAACTAGAAAAGGACATCAAAGCACTTGAGACGGAAAAGGCCAGCTTGGAAGAAGCCCTAAGCTCTGGGCAACTCACCGTGGACGAAATAACCGAAAAAAGCAAACGCCTGCCCATCGTCAACTATGAACTGGATGAAAAAGAAATGCGTTGGCTTGAACTTGATGAACTTGACCATTAAACTGTGCGGTAAAAGTTTATACAACCAAGATGTAAGAGGCCACAAGAAGGCAAAGCCATATGATGAAAGGAGGCCGCTATGCACAAACAAACAGGCAGCTCACTTGTAACCAATTTGGGCATGAGAAATGCTATGGCATTTCTTATGTTCTTCTTTTTTGCCTGTACCATTCTACATTGTGACAAGGTCCTGGCAAAAGCATCTGTTGTCCGCCCAACACCGCTTGAAGCATGCTTACAGTCCCATGACGCAAAAGAACGCACAGACCACAATCTTGTTGAGCGCGTCTTTCAATATGGGAAACAGGCGGACTCTACGTTCGAACGACAAGACACAAGCTATGCTTACACCAAATTTTATCTACGGGTGAACCGCAAGAACCCCACCCTTCTGTTGGTTCCATCGGTGTATGCCATCGCACACCGGACAGAACGCGAATTTGTTGGAGAGTCATACTACAAGCTCTATCAGAATAGAGAACATCATTATGAAAACGAAAACATCATCAATCTGACCACCATTCCACACAAACGGAGCGCGTTTAATGTCATGTTGAAGTACTTGACCCCCAACATATATCATGAGACCATCATCGACAAAACCATTATTTCCCCTTTTCACGCAGCCAACCACCGTTTCTACAATTATAAGACAAGCAGTATGACCAATGGCCAGACGCTGTTGGCTTTCACCCCAAAACGCAACAACACCCAATTGGTAATCGGTACGGCCATTGTGGATACGCAAAGCGGATGTGTCTTGTCATGCGATTTTACAGGAGAATACGACATGATCCATTTTCAGATGCATTTGGACATGCGGAAAAGTATCGATGACAAGGCGAAGGACCACGATGCATCTCACATACCTTCACGATGCGAAATCACATTCCAGTTTAATTTTTTGCGGAGCAAGGTGGCTGGCAGATACCTAGCCCGTTACAAGTTGTCCCAGCCCCTTGCTGACGCTGATGCCTTTTCAGATTACAATCGACTAGGCCAAGTGCGTCCCGAGCCACTTAGCCCTGAGGAACAAACCACCTATCAGAAATACCTCGAGCGGCAATACCAACAAGACACTTTAAGAAACGATTCGACTATCACACACAAAGAAAAGAAGACCCGCAATTTCGCAAA
Organism: Oscillospiraceae bacterium; assembly: GCA_963610435.1. Classification (GTDB taxonomy): domain Bacteria; phylum Bacteroidota; class Bacteroidia; order Bacteroidales; family Bacteroidaceae; genus Prevotella. The sequence goes on from CAVDNW010000011.1 coordinate 25,899, forward strand.
GAATGTCCTGTGGGATGCCATCGGCGACAATGTATTCAACCGTATCAAGACCCATTTTGGGCTCAACAACCAGGGGTACATTCGCCTTAACCCTGTGCTCAACCCGCTCTATATGGGCTACGACCACTATCGGGGCATTACCTACAAAGTGGACTTGCGCGCCAGTTACCAGGTCTCCCCCAACTCCGAGTTGTCAACACGCCTTAAAGCTGGCTATGCCTTCAAGCAACGCCAGCTATTCTTCCGACTTCCCGTCTATTATTACTTTAACAAGCAGCGGAACGGATATGTCAAAGTGGAATGGGGCAATGGCAACCACATACGCAACGCATCAGTCCGACGACGTATAGAACACGAACAGCCCGATAGCACGTTGTACAATTACAGCCGACTGAATGATTTCAAACAGATGGATATACGAGCAACCTTCAACTACAACCTTTCTGACAAATGGAGTATCCAATTGGGTGCTCTCTACCAAAGAAAGACGGCTGTCCACAAGAGTGATTTCTACAAGTTTGGATGGAAAACTGTTTATCGGTCCTTTGCCCCTATTGCAGAAATCCAGTACCGGCCTGTCGGGTGGAACGGTCCTTTGATCACCCTTGATTACGACCGGGGCATCAAAGGCATAGTAAAGGCCAACACCGGCTATGAGAGATGGGAGCTCAATGCCGACTACATTCACCATGTCAACAGGTTGCAATCATGGAAAATGCGCCTCGGATCGGGTTTGTACACCATGAAGAACCACGACGCCTACTTCCTCAACTACGAGAATTTCAGGGAAAACAATCTGCCCAACGGCTGGAACGATGACATAAACGGCGACTTTGAATTGCTGCGAAGTGACACCTACAACACCTCAGAATATTACATCCGTGCCAACGTAACCTACGAGAGTCCGTTGTTATTGTTGAGCTGGCTTCCATACATTGGCCATTATGTCGAGATGGAACGCCTGTATATCTCGGCACTCGATGTACGCAATGCACACCCATATGTCGAAGCGGGATACGGATTTACATGCCGTCTGATGTCGGTGGGCGTCTTCTTCAGCAATGGCCGCGGAAACCGCACTATCGGTGTAACGTTCGGCCTCGAACTGTTCAGCAAATGGTGATTGTACTTCGAAATTCCGTAACCATCCAAATGACTATCCCCAAAAACATTGCCACAACTGAGAGCATTAAAAGCTTCCGCTTAAAGCTTCGAAACAATCCCCCCGATATGTCTCGCATGCTAAAAGCGGAAGTCACAAGCCTATCACCTAGGTTTTAATCCCACCAAGCGACAGTAAAAGGTCTTTAGGTATGTTGTACTAATATCCTCTGTTTCAAATGAAAGAGGGAATAACTATTCTCGCAAGTTCTACAAGATTCGTCCGACTAGTTGAAATTTCAATACAGGATAAATATTCCAATTTTCGATGAACTTGGATATGTTATCAGCAGTATTTTCATCTCCTGTCGCGTCTTCAAGGATTTTATGAATGTCGAGTTTCTCTCCATTTTGATAAACCTTCAAAGTTCCCATGAACTGACATCCAAATTCCACTCTGAATCCCAAGCGATTGCGCGGGACAAGACGGCCGAACCCCATCCCTAAATAAGGGCGGAAGGAATTGCAGCGAATGTCACCATTGATGTCACAATTGTCGTCCAATTTCAACTTATAGTCAGCGAGCTCAACCCCTATCCGATCCAAAATTTCCTGTTTGTAGTCCGGATACTGATTGATGAAGTCCAACAGCTCTTCACTGTGTCCATTCAGCTTCGCTATTTTTGCTCCGCCAAAAGAGAAGCCAGCAGCCAAGAACCAATGGCTGTTTCCACCGAAAGGGTAAATATTAGCCTTTACATTGTAAGTGGTGCGTGCAAAGTTTCCACTCACCTTCACACGAGCGTCTGGAATTTCGATTTCTTGGCCCTGCACATTCAATGTGCCATCAGCCTCCAAGTTCACATTCGCATTCACCTTGCATCCCGGCATGAAATTTACGCCAGCTTCAAACTCAAGGAAGTTAGTCAACGGAGTAGCAACACCAACGCCTATGCCTTCTGTACCTGCACCGACGTTAACACTGAGGTGATTAAACACAGATCTCTGAAACTGCGCAAGGCCGTTCGACGCTATCAGCAGGCCCAAGAAGGTCAACATCAAAAATTTTCTCTTCATACTACTAATTTAAAATAATTATCAATAATCACATATTTTCCACTCATTTCTTTGTTGCTTTCCACTCAAATTCATAAGCAATGCCTTTGATTTTCACCTTGACAAACAAGTCTGCAGCCTTGCGGTCTGAGGTGTAGAGATAACCCGATACGACCTCACCCGGATGAATCGTTGTTCGCTCCAGATAGCCCAAGTCCTCTGGCATCTTTTCCGAATATTTCATTCGGTTGCCCGCCTCCAATTGTCGCATCTTGCAAATCCGCATTTGGAAATCCTTTATGGTGTTGGATGTTCCAGCGTCAAAGACCTGTGCTCCCAAGTTGGCATTGACGTTATTTTCACGTTCTGTCTGTACAACAGCCTTGTTCTTGACCATGCGTTTAACCACCTTCTTCTTAAACTTGAGTATTTTCTTGTCATACTCTTCAACTCCAACCAGCTCAAAGTCTTTGCGCTTGCCATTTTTTAAGTCATAAATTTCGATTTCGGATGGGTCAATGTCAACATTCATCATGCTCTTGTTGACAATCTGCACGCCAATCTCACGGTATCCACCAATATTCTCGTCCACTAACGAATTGCTGACGCCAACGATAAGCCCATTCTTGTTGTAGTAAGGCCAAGCCACGCCATTCTTGTATTCAGTACGCATCTCATCGGGCGACGGTGTTTCTAAGATAGGTTGTTTGTCCGTCAAGGAATACTTCGAGTAATTGCCATCCGCATCCACGACAACATAAACCCCATCAGGGGCATCATCGTGATAGAGGGTCAGGGTACACGCCCTTCCGTCCTCCGTAAAGGCAGCCATCACTCCCTCTTTCATACCATTATTTAAAAAGAAATGCTCTCTGACAAAGCCATTGGCATAAAAGGACGTGTACTCATTGTCAAGTTTTCCGTCCTTATAGGTCTTCAGCTCCTCCGGCTTGCCATTTTTGAAGTAGGTTGCTATAGATCCAGAGAACACGCTTTTTGCGTCATCCTCCTTGTCGAGCGTCACAAATGTGCCTTCACCCTGCAGTTCTCCGCTCATATAATAAGTACGGAACTCCTTGCTCATCGTCGTGTCGACTGGATAGAGAGCCAACCTGTAATAATTGGCAAACGCCTTGTTTCGGCATACTTTCCAATTCCTATTATAGTAAATCGTGTCGAGCCTGTCTTGCGGTTCCGGCAAAGCGACAGAGTCCACATACTCTTGTATCTCCTGCTGTTCCTCCACAACCGTCTCCACCTTTACGGGCACTTGCTTTTTCGCGCGCTTTGTCTTCTGTGCGAAAGCACCCGAAGCCGTCGACATCAGCAGTATTGCCAATGAGACTGAATACTTCTTTCCAATCATAGCCATGTATCTTAAATGCTTAAAAATCTATCAATTAATTTCTTTCTAAAAAATCTGCCGACCTTTACATAATCCACCTTGTCAAACGGCGGATAAAAATGACAGATGCCATCCACAACTTCCATAAGGTAATCGACATTGACAATGAATTTCTGGTTCACTTGGAGGAAATGGTCATCCAGTTTCAGCAAGTCCACACTTTTCACATTGCGTTTTAATCGGATAGGCTTAAGGGCATCGACCACAACAACTTCCCAACACCTCAGGTCGTGATCATACTGGAACAAGCATACATCATCCTTGTCTACCAACTTGAAATCTATAGTGTTTGTATAAAACAACAATTTTCCATTCAACATGGATTGCGCGACCTTCTCTTCGGCCGGCTCCGTGTCCACCTCCTCTTTCGTGAGACGCTGGACAATCACGTCCAGTTCCTTGGCATCAATAGGCTTCAACAACACGTCAAATGCACGCTTTCGAAATGCCGTCAGCACATATTTGTCGTAGGCAGTAAACATGACCACCTTACAGTCGTGGGATGTAAATTCCGACAGTTTGTCCAGAAAGTCAAGACCGTTGACATCAGGCAGTTGGACATCCAAGAAAACAACATCAGGCTCGTACTTTCTCACCATTGCCAATCCGTCCAGCCCACAGAGTGCACATCCCAGCACCTCAAAGCCGTACTTGTTTTCCAACAATTCCGACAATGCCAATCCCGCAGGTTTGTTGTCATCAATAATCAGCACTTTCATACTACCAAACTTATTCAATTTTTATCCTTCATTTCTTGTCAAACACAAAGCCGTCAGGTATGCAGACCTGCGCCAAGCATCCCACAACCTCTCCCGTCTCCGACTCCACATTCCGCAAAACGAATGTCATTTTCCTTCGATTGTGCTCATTGATGACTGCCAAAGTCTGCGTGATGATACCCAGTCCCGTACGCCTCTGGCATTTCCTTCGAATGTCAAAGCCTTTTCCGTTGTCTTGCACCGACACACACGTCTCTCCCGTATGTCTTCTCGCCACCTTCACTTGCAGTGTCTTTTTTCCTTCCCATCCGCGCAAGCCGTGCACCAATGCGTTCTCCACCAATATCTGCACAAACATGGACGGTATGAAGGTCTGGGTTAAATCAACCGCTGGATCCACCTCCAGCGAATAGTCAAAATCGCTACCCACCAAAGGACCTTCCACCTTAAGATACCGCTTTACAAAGTCCAGTTCAGTAGCCAAAGACACCTTCATGTGGCATGACAGGTCTAGATTGTAACGTATCAATTGCACCAAGTCCATGAGTTCTCTAGCCTCAGCCGTATCAGCATGCAAAATCTTGTTGTTGAGGACATTGAAAACGAAATGCGGCGAGATGCGGTTTCGCGTCCCCTCAAGTTTCAGTTGCAAGATGCGTTGTTTGCTTTCTTCCTGTCGCTTGACGAAACGCAACCGCTGCACGACATACAACAAGCACGCAATTAGGAAGCACATCACCACGACCACCGCTATCAGGCGCGCATGTCCCAACTCTGCCGTCTTATGCTCCAAGGCCAGTTGGTGGTGTAACCTCAATGTATCCTGCGCAAAGCGGTCCATGATTTCAGAAGCGCGCAGTTTCGTCCTGTTGTGCTCCAGCGAATCCATCTTCCTCGAATCATCGAGTAGATTTTCATACGCCAAACGATAATCGCCCCGTGCAAGATAATACTTACGCAAATACTGATTGCGAATTTGCCGTAGGTTGAAAGCCATCTGCTTCTCGTAATCCGTCCCCAACGCCTTCCTTTCTTTGTCCAACACACGGACAACAGCCGCCATGTCTCCCTCCTTCACGTTCTGTCCGATACGTATCGTATTACAATAATATACGGCCACAGCATCCTGGTTGGCAACAAAGAAAGGTTCACTCTCATCAAGATACTTCACGGATTGTGGTACGCTGTCCATATTGAGATAGGCGTCAGCCATGTTCAACTTGCAGAGATACATGTCAAAACAATCCTTCTTGTCGTTTTCCTCCAACAAACGCTTTAATTGCAAAAACTTGCTCAGACATCTCGAATAATCCTTTTTGTAATAATAATAGTTGCCATAGTTGTTCAGGTAGTAAGCCTGCATCGACAGCGACATTTTTGAGAAATATCCTTCAGTCTCTCGATAACACATGAGCGAACTGTCAAAATCCTTCAGTTTCAAATAGATATCTGCCAATCCCACATGGAGGGAGACATAATTCTCTTGCGGCAACTGTAGCGAGTCGACAAGAAAGAGCGCGCGCCTGTACCAATAGGCCGCCTCCACCAGCTGGTTCTTGAAGACATAGGCATCACCGAGATTAGCGCAAATGTTGGGAGATTGGTTTTTCACTTCGCTATTTAAGGAAAAGCGATAAGCCTCTTGATAAAGCCAAACCACGTCTTCCGCCTTTCGATGAAAATTATGATAGTTGACACCCTGACTGTTATAGGCGTAAGCCAATAACCCATTCCTGCGCGGTGTCTCCGGCAAGCTAAGCGCATAGTTGATAGTTCGGTTAATGTATCCTACCATAGAGTCTGGCGTAGCCGATTGACAGAACCATCTTCCTTTTCTCACATAATACTCGTAATAAGATATACTATCCTTTGCCTTACGCAATCCCTCCTCCACCAGTCTGATGGCATCGGGCGACTGCACGGCAAGCGCCTCATCCACTTTATGCAACGCCTCGACACGTTGTGTATCACTGCTCCCATTCGTATGCCCGCACGATACCGTCAGCGCCAACACCACGATGAGACACAGCCAAACATAATCCAGAGAAATATTCCTCATAGGCCATATCGGGTTAAGTGAGTTTAATATTTGCAAAGATATATAAAAAAACACATATCCGCAACAACCCTCACAAAACCACATGGCCTATTTGTCGAAAACTGCGCCTATGTGTCCGAAAATCAGGCTTGTTTGGCTAAAAACCGCAAGAGAAACCTTTCAAAACATGTGCGGCTATAGTGTCACCATAATATCCGATGGAGACACATCCCATGCCACCATGAGCGATGACCTTATTAATGAGCCATGCTTATTCGTACACCTCATCAATGCCATTCTCCTCATTCGCCACATTTCCATCTCCACAAGGATTGAAATCCTGTGGCACATCAAAGACTGCCGTAGAATCATAAGGCAAACTATGGTCTCGATAGATTTTCTTCATGTAATAAGCCCAGATGGGCAACGCCATCGTAGCACCCTGTCCCATTTGCATATTGTCGAAATGGATATCGCGATCCTCGCCTCCGACCCACACTCCGCTGACCAGTTGAGGTGTAAATCCCATGAACCACGCATCAGAATTGCGGTTGGTCGTTCCCGTCTTTCCTCCTATCTCACCAGGAATCTGATAGCGGAAACGCAGTCGTCCGGCCGTACCTTCATCCACAACAGCCATCAGCTCCACCAACATCTTATAAGCACTGGCCGAACTGATAACCTCGTTCATACGCGGTTGAAACTCAGCCACCACGTTGCCTTCATTGTCCTCAATCTTGGTGACAAACATGGGTGCGATGCGTATACCATTGTTGGCAAAGGTAGTATAGGCACTAACCATCTCGCCCACCGACACCTCACATGGTCCGAGGCACAAGGACATCGATGGATAAATATCAGGGTTGTTGATGCCAAACTTATGTAGAATGTTGACAAACTGTTGCGGGTTCAAGCGGCTCATCAGATATGCTGAAATCCAGTTGTTCGACTGCGCCAGTCCCCACTTCAGCGTCACCATCTGTCCATACCTCCTCCTGTTGGCGTTGCGGGGTGTCCACGGCTTACCTGCCACCATATAGGTTTTCTGTACATTGGGGGCCACGTCACACGGCGAAGCTCCGTTCTCCATGGCCAGCGAGTAAAGGAAGGGCTTGATTGTTGATCCCACCTGCCTTCGGCCTCCCATGACCATGTCATATTGGAAATGTTCAAAGTCGATACCGCCCACATAAGCCTTGACGTGTCCCGTGTGTGCCTCCATGCTGACAAAGCCAGCCCTAAGAAACGACTTGTAGTAACGTATGGAGTCGAGCGGGGTCATCAGCGTGTCGATATCGCCCCTGTATGTAAACACCGTCATGTCGACCGGCGTATGGAATGCGCGTTTGATTTCCTCGTCCGAGCATCCATTGTCTTTCATCACCCGATAGCGCTCACTTTGCCTGACAGCCCTGCCCATAATTTGATTCACTTGTGCCGCTGTCAGATCCTCGGTGAACGGCGCGTTGGGTTTCGCCTTGTTCTCCTTGTCAAAGGCCGGCTGCAGGAATTTTGCCACATGTCCGTAGACCGATTCCTCTGCATACTGCTGCATCCGGGCATTGATGGTCGTATGGATTTTCAGACCATCGGTATAGATGTTATAGAAGGTTCCATCCTTCTTCGTGTTTTTCTTGCACCAACCGCACAAAGGGTCTGTGGCATAAGCAATTGAGTCTATCACATACTGTCGGTTGTTCCACGACGGATAGTTCTCTCTTTTGGGTTTGTCCATCATCATGTACTGGCGAAGAAACTCTCGGAAGTAGACCGCAGCGCCTTCCTTATGGTCAGTGCGATGGAAATGCAGTTCGATGGGCTGTGCACTGTATTCTGCCCCCTCGGCTTGCGACAGGTAACCGGCCTTAACCATCTGCGCCAACACCACGTTGCGACGTTCCTTGCATCGCTCTGGGTAGCGCACAGGATTGAACAGCGAGGGGTTTTTGCATAATCCGATGAGTAGTGCCGCCTCATTGACGGACAAGTCTTTGGGCTCCTTATTAAAATAGGTTGTAGCAGCCGTCTTGATGCCGACCGCTCCATGCAAGAAATCGAAGTAATTGAGATACAACGCAATGATTTCTTCCTTGGTGAAATTACGTTCCAGCTTAATGGCTGTCACCCACTCGATAGGCTTCTGCAGCATACGCTCCACACTGGAGCTGGCAGGCGCCGAATAGAGTTGCTTGGCCAGTTGCTGCGTGATGGTGCTTCCGCCGCCTGCACTCTCATGACCCAACAGTCCGCGTTTCACAATGGCTCGTCCCAAGGCAATGAAATCGATTCCCGAATGTTCGTAGAACCGTACATCCTCCGTGGCCACCAGCGCCTGCACAAGATATGGCGACAACTTGGAATAGGAAACGGGGATACGGTTGGCCTTGTCGGCATTGTAGGTACCCAGAATCTTGCCGTCTTCGGAATAGACCTGTGAGGCCGACTTGCTAATGGGGTTCTGCAAGTTCTCGATGTCGGGCGAGTAACCCACCACACCAAACCAAATGAGGAAAAACAGCAAGGCCGTCGTTCCCACCAGCAGTCCCAAGACAATCCACAATATATGAATGAATTTCTTTCTCATCTTAAAAAACTCTTTATTTTTGCAAAAATACAATATTTCTCTCAAATTCTCACTCCCAACTAAAAAATTATGAGTAACTTAGCGGTCGAAATCGCAACCATCAATCAAGACAAAATGGAAAAACATGATTTTGTGACCATTGCTGACCTCTCCAAGGAGCGCATATTGTACCTGCTTGGAATGGCGCAAGAATTTGAAAATCACCCAAACAGAGAATTGCTGAAAGGCAAGGTTGTGGCCACCCTATTCTTCGAACCGTCGACCCGCACCCAACTTAGTTTCCAAACCGCAGCCAACCGTCTAGGCGCCCGTGTCATCGGTTTTTCAGATGCGAAGACCTCAAGCACGACCAAAGGCGAAACGCTCAAGGATACCATCCTCATGGTGAGCAACTATGCCGATGTCATTGTCATGCGCCACTTCATCGAGGGTTCAGCCCAATATGCAAGCGAAGTGGCCCCAGTGCCCATCGTCAACGCAGGCGACGGAGCGCACATGCACCCTTCACAATGTATGCTGGACCTCTACTCCATCTACAAGACCCAAGGAACCTTGGAAAACCTGAACATCTATTTGGTTGGCGATCTAAAATACGGACGCACCGTCCACTCCCTCATTACGGCCATGCGCCATTTCCACCCCATCTTCCATTTCATAGCTCCCGAGGAGCTTGCCATGCCCACCGAGTATAAGCTCTATTGTGACAAGTACGGCATCGAATACCATGAACACACCAAGTTTGACGAAGAGGTGATAGCCAACGCCGACATACTCTACATGACCCGCGTGCAGAAAGAGCGCTTCTCCGACTTGATGGAATACGAACGCGTCAAGAATGTCTACATTCTGCGCAACAGCATGCTGGGGAAAGCCAAGCCCAACATGAAGATACTGCACCCGCTGCCCCGCGTAAACGAGATTGCCTACGATGTGGACGACAATCCGCACGCCTACTACATCCAGCAGGCCAAAAACGGCCTTTACGCCCGTGAAGCTATCTTCTGCTATTGTCTGGGCATAAGCCTTGACGACGTGAAAAACGACCCGACCATCATCGGATAGCAGAAACAACACACTCAACAACAATCCAAAACATCATGGGAAAGAGAGAATTGCAAGTGGCCGCCATTGAAAATGGCACCGTCATCGACCACATACCCGCAGAGAAAACATACCAGGTGGCCCGTCTGCTCGACCTCGACCACCTCGATGCCCAAATCACCATCGGCTACAACTTGCCCTCCAAGAAAATAGGCCGAAAGGGCATCATCAAGATTGCCAACAAGTATTTCACCGATGAAGAAATCAACCAGTTGTCGGTCATCGCACCTAAGATTGTGCTCAACGTCATCCACAACTACGAAGTAGTAGACAAACGCACCATCGAGACTCCCGATGAGCTGCACGGCATCGTGAAATGCAACAATCCCAAGTGCATCACCAACAACGAACCGATGTCCACCTTCTTTACCATCGTCGACAAGGAATGCGGTACTCTCAAATGCCACTACTGCGACAAGGAGCAAGACATGGACAGCGTGGAACTCGTCTAAGCGGACACCTCCATCAGTAACAATTATCATTAACATAACATCAACACAAATGGAAAGAGATACTGAGATCTTCAACCTTATCGAGCAAGAACACCAGCGCCAACTGAGAGGCATGGAGCTCATCGCGTCTGAGAACTTCGTCAGCGACGAGGTGATGCAAGCCATGGGAAGCTACCTGACCAACAAGTATGCCGAGGGCCTCCCTGGCAAGCGCTACTACGGTGGATGCCAAATAGTGGACCAAGTGGAGAACATCGCTATCGAGCGTGTCAAGAAACTGTTCGATGCCGAGTTTGCCAACGTCCAGCCTCATTCAGGCGCCCAGGCCAACCAGGCAGTGCTGCTTGCCGTGTTGAAACCCGGCGACACCTTCATGGGTCTTGACCTTGACCAGGGCGGACATCTCTCCCACGGCAGCGAGGTGAACACCTCGGGCATTCTATACAACCACATCGGCTACACGCTGAACCGCGAGACGGGCCGTGTGGACTACGACGAGATGGAACGCCTTGCCCTGGAACACAAACCAAAGCTAATCATCGGCGGCGGATCGGCCTACAGCCGCGAATGGGACTATGAGCGCATGCGCAAGATTGCCGATGAGGTGGGTGCCCTCTTGATGATTGACATGGCCCACCCCGCAGGACTCATTGCCGCAGGACTGTTGAAGAACCCTGTAAAATACGCCCACATCGTGACCACAACAACCCACAAGACACTGCGTGGTCCGCGTGGAGGCGTGATTCTCATGGGCAAGGATTTTGACAATCCATGGGGCCTGACCACCAAGAAAGGTGTGGTCAAGAAGATGAGCCAGCTGTTCAACAGTGCCGTCTTCCCAGGCAACCAGGGCGGTCCGTTGGAGCATGTTATCGCCGCAAAAGCTGTCGGTTTCGGTGAGAACTTGAAGCCCTCGTGGACAGAGTATGCCCAGCAGGTCAAAAAGAACGCCGCCACACTGGCACAGGACCTGATGGATTTGGGTTACGACATTGTCAGCGGCGGCACCGACAACCACTCCATGTTGCTCGACCTGCGTCCCAAGTATCCTGATCTGACGGGTAAGGTGGCCGAGAACGCTCTGGTGTCAGCGGACATCACAGTAAACAAGAACAAAGTTCCCTATGATGAGCGCAGTGCCTTCCAGACATCGGGCATCCGCCTTGGAACAGCGGCTATGACCACTCGCGGAGCCAAAGAAGACATGATGCATCTCATTGCCAGTCTCATTGATGAGGTGCTGGCTGACCCCGAGAACGAGCAAGTCATCAAGCGCGTCAGGGAGAAAGTCAACGAAACCATGAAGGCTTACCCTCTGTTTGCCTATTAAGTGAGGGCTAACCTCTAACACCATCCTATAAAACAAAACACTTGCCAAAGGTATAAATCCCTTTGGCAAGTGTTTTCATAAGCTACTGGCACAAGTGCCGGCCTGCACAAATACCAGAACATTGAAACAGTATTTCCTAACCTCCGTCTTCCTGTTGCTTATCCATGCAGGCACCATGGCGCAGACGCCAATCGCCAATCGCGTGAAAGCGGTCGTCAAAAGCTTGCCTTCTCAGGCGCAGGTCGTGGCCAAATACACTGACAATCAGCGTCATTGTCTCTATTATACGCTGCGCAACCGCCTGTTTCGCTACGATGTGAAGACCAACAAACGTGAGGAAATCCCGTTTTCATCCACCCCCTACTCCGCTATCATCACCACTTGGCTCAGCGCCGACGGCAATGCGTTTTTCATTGTCATCGACCGCAAGGACCTCGTAGCTTTCTATCTCGACAACGGGCAGGAGTTATGGGCCTTCAACTCTCACACCAATCGTCCCAAGAAAATTGGCACCGGCTTCGCCATTTCCCACTCGGACAAAGGAATCACCATCAAGCGTGCTTCGCGCTGCCTCAACCCCCAGACAACTCAAGACAGGCAGCAGTGGATGGTATGCGATCATCATTATGACGGCAACGGGACGCCTTTGGGGAAGGGCGAAGAATATAAGTTGAAATAACGTTTCGCACTAACGAAGCGCACTCACCAACCAGCCAATTGGTTGATTTTGTCATTCATTTTCTGAAAAAACACGTATCTTCGGCTGAAACCTTCTGGAAAGGGAAATCTCGACTTTAAAGCAAAAGGGTGTAGGCCGATGTCCATTTTCAGCAGATTTAACGGCTCTTCACCTAGCCATTCAGTACCTATTGAGTCTCAATAGAACCCTTATCGAATTACAATTCAAGCCTAATCGTACTGCGAAAGCTATCGAATCGTCGTCCGATTCGGCATCTTTCCCAAAGTTTGCAGAGGATGGCAAGCCTTCAGATTGATGAAAGACGCCACAAACTACTACATATCAATAATTTGCGAAAAGCATGAAAAACAGCGCGAATTTGTGAGCAAAACATCCTGTGCTTGAAACGAAGGCCTTCCTCAGCGACATTTTGTACTGTAAATTCTAAAGTGCAGCAAACCGAAAATACGTTGTCATTCACATTCACTTTACGGTGATGTGGAAACAGCCTTGATGCACCTCATATTTCACGTAGCACCGTCCTGCTTCACGCATATCGCGAAGGACCTCGGCCAAAATCCATTTCAGCGTATCATTGCGCACTGCCCTGCGCCGTTCGCCCGGAGCTTCTACCGTCTTATAGCGGTTATAACACACGTCAAACGTCGTTCCATAGAGATGACAACTGTTTTGTGTGGCATTGCTGTTCTTGCCACGCAGACTTTCCACATCGGCTTTCGAACGAAGCACACTGGTCACGATAATCTTGTGCAACGGAACGCCCTTAATCTGCAAACTGTCAAAGAAAGAGCGCCCAACATCCTGCAACAACACCGATGCCTTGGGTACCAAATAAGGGATGCTGTTGCGTAGGCGGTCTACGTGAAAATACATGTTGCTACCCACATAGACCAGTTCCGACTTTCTCTTCTCGGCATCCTCACGGTCAAGGACCGGTTTCACGCCATGTTTCTGTGCAGCCAAGAGTTGCACATCGTTTTGGTCGGGGAATGACAACGAGAAGCCCGGCACACTGTAAATACGGTTCTTCACCAGCGTTCCATCAGCCTTGAAAAAACGAGAAGCAGCCTTTATTGTATCACTTAAAGGAAATTCCACAACCGATTGAGAACCAAGTTTTTTACCATCTTTTCCATTTATGGGTTCAGATTCTGACCGAGAGCCGTCGTCCCCATCGTCCGCAATTTTCTCAGAATCTTGCTTGACATCTTGTCCTTGCTCACCCGCCACTGAGGGGAAAACGCAACGCACCAGTGCCAAAACCAACGTGACGGCAAGAAAAGAGACTATGTATTTGGATTTCTTTATCTTCATATCACATGCAAATTTACCACAAATAGAGATTATGGCAAAACAAAAGCCCTATAAAATATCATCATGGGACATTATATTTTCTAGCTTTTCGCGTGTTTTTTCACATAATTGTCGTAAATTTGCAGCGTATTTTCAGACACAAAAAGAAAGAATATTGACAGAGAAGCATATCGTAATTGAGGATGTCGACCCTGTGGTGTTTTACGGCGTCAACAACAGCCATCTCCAAATGGTCAAGTCCCTGTATCCCAAGTTGCGCATCATGGCACGCGACAACGTCATACGCATACTGGGCGATGAGGATGAAATGAGCCGAATCGAACGCGACTTGGAGGCCATGCGCCAACATGTGGTGAAATTCAACACCATCAGCGATGAGGACATCCTCGACATCGTGAAAGGACGACCGACAAAGGCCGATAGCGTAAAGGGTGTATTGCTCTACAGCGTGAGTGGGCGCCCCATCAAGAGCCGCTCAGAGAACCAGCAACAGCTCATCGACGCCTTCGGCAAGAGCGACATGATCTTTGCCGTGGGCCCTGCGGGTACAGGAAAGACCTATCTGAGTATCGCCCTCGCCGTCAAAGCCCTCAAGGACAAGGAAGTCAAAAAGATTATACTGAGCCGCCCCGCCGTAGAGGCCGGTGAGAAGCTGGGCTTTTTACCAGGCGACATGAAAGACAAAATCGACCCCTATCTGCAGCCCCTTTACGATGCCCTGGAAGACATGATGCCCGCCAGCCGCCTGCAAGACATGATGGACAAGCACGTCATACAGATTGCCCCGTTGGCTTTCATGCGCGGCCGCACACTCAGCGATGCCATCGTCATCCTCGACGAGGCTCAAAATACCACCCCAGCGCAGATCAGAATGTTTCTCACCCGCATGGGCTGGAACACCAAAATGATTATCACGGGCGACATGACCCAGATTGACCTGCCACGTGGACAGAAGAGCGGACTGAAGGAAGCGCTGGAGATACTGTCAGGCATTGAGGACATTTCGGTAATCAACCTGACACAAAAAGACATCGTCCGCCATAAGCTGGTGACACGCATCGTCAACGCCTATGCAGCCTATGACAAGCGCACAGACACCAAGGACAACCATCGTGTGCCCCACGCCGACACGCCCCAAACGAAGGCAGGAGAAAGAGAGTAAAGCTTATAAATAATCCAATTATGAAAGCATTGACAAAGACCGATTTCCATTTTGATGGACAGAAAAGTGTTTACCATGGCAAAGTGCGCGATGTCTATGACATCAACGACGACCTCATCGTGATGGTTGCATCCGACCGCATTTCCGCATTCGACGTTGTGCTGCCCAAGGGCATTCCCTTCAAGGGCCAGGTGCTCAACCAGATTGCCGCCAAGTTCCTCGATTCCACGAGCGACATCTGCCCCAACTGGAAGTTGGCCACCCCCGACCCTATGGTGACCGTGGGCTTGAAATGTGAAGGCTTCCGTGTGGAGATGATTATCCGCTCCATCCTCACCGGATCGGCCTGGAGAGCCTACAAAGACGGCTGCCGCGAGCTCTGCGGCGTGAAGCTGCCCGACGGCATGAGAGAGAACGAGCGCTTCCCTGAGCCCATCATCACCCCGACGACCAAAGCAGACGAGGGTCACGACATGAACATCTCGCGCGAAGAAATCATCAAGCAGGGTATCGTGTCGGCCGAGGACTACGCCGTCATCGAGGACTGGACCCGCAAGCTCTTTGCCCGCGGCCAGGAAATCGCCGCAAAGCGCGGACTCATCCTCGTGGACACCAAGTATGAGTTTGGCAAGCGCAACGGCAAGCTCTACCTCATCGACGAAATACATACACCCGACTCCAGCCGCTATTTCTATGCTGACGGATACGAGGAGAATTTAGCTAAAGGACTTCCTCAGCGGCAATTATCAAAAGAGTTTGTGCGCCAGTGGCTTATCGAGCGCGGCTTCATGAACCAGCCGGGAGAAAAGATGCCCGAGATTACCGACGAGTACGCCCAGCAGGTGTCCGACAGGTACGTAGAGCTTTACGAGCACATCACGGGCGAGAAGTTTGACAAAGCAGCCGAAGAGGGAGACATCGCCGCTCGCATCGAAAAGAATGTCAGCGACTATTTGGCTTCCAGAGAGTAACCTCGGATGTACAAGCAGGAAAAAATCAATCCCTACGGCAAGCAGGGAGCTAAAGAGAAGTTGGTGGAGGAGATGTTTGACAACATCGCCCCCACCTACGACACGCTGAATCACCGCCTGTCGTGGAACATCGACAAAGGATGGCGTCGCAAAGCCATCAGACAACTGGAGCCCAGCCATCCCAAGACCATCCTCGACATTGCCACAGGCACAGGCGATTTCGCCATCCTCGCCGCACAGATGCTACAGCCTGACAAAATCGTGGGCATTGACATCTCTGAGGGAATGATGAAAGTGGCAAGGGAGAAAGTGAAACGAATGGGACTGCACCATGTCGTCGACATGAAGAAGGAAGACTGTCTGGCCATGTCATTTCCCGACAACACGTTCGATGCAGCGACATCGGCATTCGGCATCCGCAATTTCCAAAATCTCGACAAGGGACTGGCGGAAATCTGCCGCGTAATAAAACCCGGTGGCCATCTGAGCCTTGTGGAACTGACTACGCCCGTGTCGTTCCCCATGAAACAACTTTTCAAGATTTACTCGCACACCATCCTGCCGGCTTACGGCAGACTGATCTCGAAAGACAACGGTGCCTACCAATACCTGACGGCATCCATCGAGGCTTTCCCACAGGGCGAACAGATGGTTGGCATCTTGAAAAAAGCCGGATTTTCGCAGGCTTCGTTTCGACGCCTTACATTTGGTATCTGCACCATGTATTTCGCACAAAAATAAAACTGACCGACTATGGACAAATATGGTTTAATCGGCTACCCGTTGGGACATTCGTTCTCCATCAGTTTCTTCAACGAGAAATTCCAAAACGAAGGCATCGACGCCACGTATGAGAATTTCGAGATCCCAAGCATTGAGGGATTTCCCGAGATTCTTGATTCCAATCCCAACCTCTGCGGGCTCAACGTCACGATACCTTATAAAGAAAAGGTTATCGGACTTCTCGACTCTCTCAGCAAGGAGGCACAGGAAATCGGAGCTGTCAACGTCATCAAAGTCACGCACAAGGGGAACAAGAGAACCCTCAAGGGATACAACAGCGACGTCATCGGCTTTACCAGAAGCATCGAGCCTCTGCTGGAACGGTTTCACAAGAAAGCGCTCATCCTGGGGACGGGAGGCGCATCAAAAGCCGTCGAATACGGTCTGAAGTCGCTCGGCCTGGAGACCATCAAGGTCAGCCGGTCAGAAAAGCCCGAAACCCTGCAGTACAGCCAAATCACTGCAGAGACCATCAAGGAATACAATGTCATCGTCAACTGCACCCCATGCGGCATGTATCCGCATGCCGACGAATGTCCCGACCTTCCCTATGAAGCCATGGACAGCCGCACACTGCTCTACGACCTCATATACAATCCCGATGAGACGCTATTCATGAAAAAGGGAAAAGTGCGTGGCGCCATCGTCAAGAACGGACTGGAAATGCTCCTGCTGCAGGCCTTTGCAAGCTGGGATTTTTGGAACAGCAAAGATTAATCATTAACACATTCACCAACCATGAACAACCGATACATGATGCGTGGCGTCAGCGCCGCAAAGGAAGACGTCCACAACGCCATCAAAAACATAGATAAAGGGCTTTTCCCGCAGGCTTTCTGTAAGATTATACCCGACATTCTGGGAGGGGATCCCGAATACTGCAACATCATGCATGCCGACGGAGCCGGCACGAAGTCGTCACTCGCTTACATGTATTGGAAAGAGACTGGCGACCTCAGTGTATGGAAAGGCATCGCACAGGATGCCATCGTCATGAACACTGACGACCTGCTGTGTGTAGGAGCGGTAGACAACATCCTCCTCTCGAGCACCATAGGCCGCAACAAGATGCTGATACCGGGAGAGGTAATCAGCGAGATTATCAACGGCACTGACAGTTTCCTTGAGGAAATGCGCAAGCTGGGAGTGGGCATCTGGCCCACAGGCGGTGAGACGGCCGACGTGGGCGACTTGGTGCGCACAATCATCGTTGACTCCACCGTCACCTGCCGCATGAAACGCAGCGATGTCATCGACAACGCCAACATCCGACCGGGCGATGTCATCGTCGGACTGAGCTCCACAGGCCAGGCCAACTATGAAAGCCGCTATAACGGCGGCATGGGCAGCAACGGACTGACAAGCGCAAGGCACGACGTGTTCGCAAATTATTTGGCGCAGAAATTCCCCGAGAGCTACGACCAGGCAGTCCCCAAAGAACTTGTCTACAGCGGCAAGTATCAATTGACCGAAAAGCTTGACGGCCTGACGGTGGATGCCGGCCAGCTGGTGCTCTCACCCACTCGCACCTATGCGCCAGTCATCCGAAAGATGCTCGACGAACTGCGCCCGGAAATCCACGGCATGGTACATTGCACGGGAGGCGCACAGACCAAGGTGCTCCATTTCGTCGGAGACAACTGTAAGGTGGTCAAGGACAACATGTTCCCAGTTCCGCCACTCTTCCAGATTATCCATGACTGCAGCGGGACGGATTGGAAAGAAATGTATCAGGTGTTCAACATGGGCCACCGCATGGAAATCTACGTGAGACCCGAAGTGGCCAGCAAGGTAATCGGCATCAGCAAGAGTTTTGGCATCGACGCACAGGTCGTTGGACACATCGAAGAAGGCACGCGCTCGCTGACCATCGTGAGTGAGTTCGGCGAATTCAGTTACTAAGGAGAAGGGACTCTTCTATTACCTGACAAAAAGACAATATGGCAGATAACAACAAGATACTGGAAAAACTGGAAGGCTTGGAAAGCCGTTATGAAGAGGTCAGCACGCTCATCACGGATCCTGAAGTCATAGCCGACCAGCAACGCTATGTCAAGCTAACAAAAGAATACAAGGATCTGGGCGACATCATGGATGCCCGAAACCGATATATCGCATGTCTGAACGCCATCAAGGAAGCCAAGGACATCCTGGCCAACGAGAGCGACCCCGACATGAAGGCCATGGCAAGAGAAGAGCTGCAAGAGAACGAAGAATTGCAGCCCAAACTGGAGGAGGAAATCAAGATGGACCTGGTTCCCAAGGACCCGGAAGACGCCAAGAACGTACAGATGGAAATCCGTGCAGGTACCGGAGGGGACGAGGCTGCACTTTTTGCGGGAGACCTCTTCAACATGTATAAACGCTATTGTGAGAAGAAAGGCTGGACCGTGAGTGTCACAGCAGTCAATGAGGGTGCAGTGGGCGGCTATAAGGAAATAGACTTCGCTGTCAACGGCGACACAGTCTACGGCACGCTGAAATATGAATCGGGCGTGCACCGCGTGCAGCGTGTCCCTGCAACCGAGACCCAAGGACGCATGCACACCAGTGCTGCAACGGTGGCCGTGCTGCCTGAAGCAGAGAAGTTTGAAGTTCACATCAATGAAGGCGACATCAAGTGGGACACCTTCCGGTCAAGCGGAGCTGGCGGACAGAACGTGAACAAGGTGAGCTCGGGTGTTCGCCTGCGGTATCCTTGGAAGAACCCGGAGACAGGAGAAGTGGAGGAAATCCTCATCGAATGTACGGAGACCAGAGACCAGCCCAAGAACAAGGAACGTGCCTTGAGCCGTCTTTATACCTACATTTACGACCATGAGCACAAGAAATACATGGACGACATATCCAGCCGCCGCCGTTCACTGGTATCGACTGGCGACCGCAGTGCCAAGATCCGGACCTACAACTTTCCCCAAGGTCGTGTGACTGATCACCGTATCGGTTACACCACACACGACCTGCCGGGTTTCCTGGGCGGCGACATCCAGGACATGATTGACGCGCTCACTGTCGCGGAGAATGCCGAGAAACTGAAAGAAAACGAATTATAAATTCTGACATCATGAACAGACAACAAATCATCGGGCAGATATTCAGCAAGAAAACCTTTCTTTGTGTGGGACTGGACACCGACATCCGTAAACTCCCACAATGCCTGCTGAAGGAAGAAGACCCCATATTTGAGTTCAACAAGCAAATCATCGAGGCCACCGCCCCCTACTGCATGGCCTACAAGCCAAACCTCGCCTTCTATGAGAGCATGGGTGTCAAGGGCATCATCTCGTTCAAGAAGACCATCGACTACCTCAAGCAGCATCATCCCGACCATTTCATCATCGCTGATGCCAAACGTGGAGACATCGGCAACACATCGACCATGTATGCCCGAAGCTTTTTCGAGGATTTCGGTGTAGACTCACTGACCGTTGCCCCTTACATGGGTGAAGACAGCGTCAAGCCGTTCTTGGCATACGAAGACAAATGGGTGATTCTGCTCGCTCTCACATCCAACAAGGGTTCAGCAGACTTCCAGCTGACCGAAGACACCAAAGGTGAGCGTCTCTTTGAGAAGGTGCTTCACAAGAGCATGCAGTGGGGCGACAAAGACAACATGATGTATGTCGTGGGAGCCACACAGGGAAAGATGTTCGAAGATATCAGGAAAATTGCCCCTGACCACTTTCTCCTGGTTCCGGGAGTCGGCGCCCAAGGTGGCAGTCTGCAGGAGGTCTGCAAGTATGGCATGACCAAGGACTGCGGCCTGATTGTCAACTCAAGTCGTGGCATCATCTACGCAAGCCAGGGTGAAGACTTTGCGCAGGCTGCTGCAGAAAAGGCAAAAGCCTTGCAGCAACAGATGGCTGCTGAACTGGAGAAATGCTAACCCGCAATCCATTTTGCGTTTCTCATAAAGACGTACAATTGCACAATTGTACGCCTTTATGTGCTAAAAACTCAAATAATACGAAGGTTTTTCCTCTTTTCAAAATATAATTACTATATTTGCAGAAATATTCAACTTAAACTAAAATGGAATTCTCTGCAAAGCAAATAGCCCAATTCATCGGAGGAACAATCGAAGGCGATGAAAACGCAAAAGTTCACACCTTTGCGAAGATTGAGGAAGGCGAGCCAGGTGCCATTTCCTTTTTGGCAAACGGCAAGTATGCCCATTACCTTAACGAAACCCTGTCGAGCATAGTTCTCATTGACGAAACCATCATACTGGAGCACCCTGTGAAGACCACGCTCATCAGGGTGAAGAACGCACGCGACTGCGTGGCCAAGCTTTTACAGATGTACGAAGCCGCCAAACCGAAAAAAACCGGCATCGACAAGTTGGCATTCATTTCGCCCAAGGCCACAGTCGGCAAGGACGTCTACGTCGGAGCATTTGCCTACATCGGAGACGGCGCACACATTGCAGACGGTTGCCAGATTTATCCGCACGCCGTAATCGGCGACAATGTGGAGGTGGGCAAGAACTGCACCATATACCCCAATGTCACCGTTTACCACGATTGCAAGATTGGCAACCAGGTCATCGTGCACGCAGGAAGTGTGATCGGTGCCGACGGCTTCGGATTTGCGCCCAACATGGAGACCGGACAGTATGACAAGATACCCCAAATCGGCATCGTCACCATCGAGGACAACGTGGAGATAGGCGCCAACACTTGCATAGACCGCTCCACCATGGGCTCCACCTACATCAGAAAGGGAGTAAAGCTCGACAACCTCGTGCAGATTGCCCACAACACCGACATAGGCCAGAACACCGTGATGTCAGCCCAGGTCGGCATCGCCGGTTCTACCAAGGTCGGCCAATGGTGCATGTTCGGAGGCCAGGTGGGCATCGCCGGCCACATACAGATTGGCGACAAGGTATTCTTGGGTGCCCAGTCGGGAGTGCCAGGTTCACTGAAAAGCAACCAAACGCTAATCGGCACGCCACCCATGGAAAAGCTCCCCTATTTCAAGAGCCAGGCCATCTTCCAGCGCCTTCCGGAGATTTACAAGCAGCTGAATGCGCTGCAAAAAGAGGTTGAAGAACTAAAGAAAAAACAATAAAGCACATGGACACAGCAAAACAAACAACACTTGGCGGGAGTTTTTCACTCTATGGAAAAGGCCTGCACACAGGGCTTAGTCTAACCGTGACTTTCAATCCTGCACCAGAAAACACAGGATATAAAATACAACGCATCGACATGGAAGGCGAGCCCATCATCGAGGCTATCGCCGAAAACGTGGGCGACACACAGAGAGGCACTGTCTTGCAATCGGGCAATGTCAGGGTGTCGACCATCGAACACGGCATGTCTGCGCTTTACGCACTGGGTATCGACAACTGCCTTATCCAGGTAAACGGTCCAGAATTCCCCATCCTGGACGGCTCCGCCAATCCCTATGTGGAAAAAATCAAAGAGGTCGGAATAGTCGACCAAAACGCCCCCAAGGACTATTACATCATCCGCAAGAAAATAGAGGTACGCGATGATGAAACAGGATCGTGCATCACCATCCTGCCCGACGAGCAGTTCTCCGTGACTGCCATGTGCTCATTCCAGTCGAAGTTTATCAGCAGTCAATTTGCAACACTCGACAACTTTTCCGACTATGCTGAGGACATTGCCCCTGCACGCACCTTCGTGTTCGTACGCGACATCATGCCATTGCTTGAAGCAAACCTCATCAAAGGAGGTGACCTGGACAACGCCATCGTCATCTACGAGAGAGAAGTGGTGCAGGCCCAACTGGACAAACTGGCCGATCTTCTGAAAGTTCCACACATGGATGCCACCAAGATTGGCTACATCCAGCACAAACCTCTGATGTGGGACAACGAGTGCACCAGACACAAGCTCCTTGACATCATCGGCGACATGGCTTTGATCGGAAAGCCCATCAAGGGACGCATCATAGCCACAAGGCCAGGACACACCATCAACAACAAGTTTGCCCGCCTCATGCGCAAGGAGATTCGCAAGCATGAAATTCAGGCACCCATCTATGACCCCAACGACACCCCGCTGATGGACAACATCCGCATTCGCCAACTGTTGCCTCATCGTTATCCCATGCAATTGGTGGACAAGATTGTGGCAATGGGTGCAACAAGCATTGTCGGTGTGAAGAATGTCACAGCCAACGAGCCTTTCTTCCAGGGCCATTTCCCGGAGGAGCCTGTCATGCCCGGTGTGCTTCAGATAGAGGCAATGGCACAGTGCGGTGGCCTTTTGGTATTGAGCCAGTTGGAGGAACCCGAAAAATGGTCTACTTATTTCTTGAAAATTGACGATGTGAAATTCCGCCATAAGGTAGTTCCCGGTGACACATTGCTCTTTAGAGTGGAGTTGCTTCAGCCTGTTCGCCATGGCATCAGTTCCATGAAGGGTTACATGTTTGTCGGTGACCATGTGGTGTCTGAGGCTACCTTCACCGCACAGATTATCAAAAATAAATAAATCCAATACCTATGAACCAAATTAGTCCCTTAGCATTCGTGCATCCAGAGGCAAAATTAGGAGACAACAATATCATCGGCCCGTTCTGCTATATTGACCGCAACACTGTCATGGGCGACAACAATGTCCTGCAAAACAGTGTCACTATCAACTATGGCGCACGCATCGGGAACGGCAATGAGATATTCCCAGGTGCCAGCATCTCGACCAAACCGCAAGACTTGAAGTTCAAAGGCGAAGACACCCTGTGCGAAATTGGCAACAACAACAGCATTCGCGAAAATGTCACCATCTCACGCGGCACGGCCTCCAAGGGCACCACGAAAGTGGGCGACAACAACCTGCTGATGGAGAACATGCATGTGGCTCACGACTGTGAGCTGGGCAACCGGCTGATTATCGGCAACTCCACAAAGTTTGCCGGCGAAGTGACAGTCGACGACAATGCCATCATCAGCGCCACGGTGCTCTGCCACCAGTTTTGCCGTATCGGCGGATATGTCATGATACAAGGCGGTTGCCGCTTCAGTCAAGACATCCCACCCTACATCATTGCCGGAAAGGAGCCTACACGCTATGCAGGCATCAACCTTGTGGGACTGAGGCGTCATGGGTTCAGCAACGACCTCATCAGTCTCATCCACAACGCTTATCGCACGCTCTATAGCGAAGGCATCCTGGCCGACGGCATCAAGAAAATCAAGAGCGAACTTCAGGTAACGCCTGAAATTCAATATATTATAGATTTCGTTTCTTCATCTAAGAGAGGTATTATCCGTTAGCCATTTCCCTTGTAGGAATGACTCACTAACGACCAGCCACCATATTGTCATGGGAGCAGACTGACTGTAACCCACGACAATATGGCGGCAAAGGTCAATAAGGTTACCAAACGATGAAAAACCTTGTAGTCATATTAGGACCGACTGGAGTAGGCAAAAGCGAGCTTTGCATTCAAATAGCCCAACGTCTCAATACCCCAATCATCAATGCAGACTCACGGCAAATTTTCGCAGAACTGCCCATTGGCACAGCTGCACCCACAAAGAAGCAACTTTCCCAGGCGACGCATTACTTCGTGGGAAACCACCACATAGCCGACTACTACAGTGCATCGATGTTTGAGCAAGACGTTTTGGCTCTCTTGCAACGTCTGTTCAGCGGCCAAGAAGACGGAGCTGAGCATGAGCACTGTATCCTTTCCGGTGGAAGCATGATGTATATTGATGCCGTATGCAATGGCATCGACGACATCCCCACAGTGGACGAGCAGACGCGGACAACCATGAAACAACGTTTGGCCGACGAAGGTCTGGCCGCATTGGTCGACGAGCTGAAGGAACTGGATCCGGAACACTGGAAGACTGTAGACCGCAACAACCCCCGCCGTGTGGTGCACGCCTTGGAAATTTGCCATATGACAGGCAAGCCCTATTCCTCTTTTCGCACCAACACAAAGAAGGAACGCCCCTTCAACATCATCAAGGTAGGCTTGAATCGACCACGTGAGGAAATGTATGCCCGCATCAACGAGCGGGTCCTCGATATGGTAAAGCAAGGCTTGGTGCAAGAGGCCTCCGCACTTTTCCCCCACCGCGGACTCAACGCCCTCAACACCGTGGGCTACAAGGAGTTGTTCTCCTTTTTCGACGGCAACATCCCCCTGGAGGAAGCCATTCGGCAGATCCAGTCAAACACGCGTTGTTACATGCGCAAGCAACTCACTTGGTTCAAGAAAGATGCAGACATCACATGGTTTTCGCCGGAAAACATTGAAGATATCTTAAATTTCATCCGTCAAAATACTCGATGACCGTCATATTTCGTATATTTGCATCTAAAAATAACCAGACAATTCTGTAATGAAAAAGATTAAGGCATTGATTGGACGGTGCTTGCGCAAGTTGTGCAAGTTCTGGCCATGGTATAAAGGACTGTATCGCGGACGGGCATGGTACACAAAGACCCTCGTGGCTTTTGCGTCACTCATCGTTGCCTTCCTCCTCTATTTGGGAGCTGTCGACATCAACTTCCTTTGGCTTTTCGGAAAAAGCCCGGGCTATTTCTCCGGCATACGCGACCCGCAAACCAACCAAGCCTCAGAAATCTATAGCGCAGACGGCAAACTGATCGGAAAGTTTTTCAACGAGAACCGCACACCCGTGAAATACGAAGATGTCAGCCCCGCCTTCTTCAAGGCCCTCATCGACACCGAGGACGAACGCTACTACAGTCGTCCCCGCGGCATGGCCGTGGATGTGGTCGGCATCTTCGGTGCCATGAAGGACGCAGTGCTGCGCCATGACGGACGCGGTGCCTCCACCATCAGCCAGCAGCTTGCCAAGAACATGTTCCGCGTCCGTTCCAACTACTCCACCGGACTTTTGGGAAAAATCCCAGGATTGAAGATACTCATTGTCAAGAGCAAGGAATGGATCATCGCCACGAAACTGGAGACCGTCTTCAACAAGAAGGAGATACTCACCATGTATGCCAACACCGTGGACTTCGGTTCCAACGCCTACGGCATCAAGACAGCTGCCAAGACCTATTTCGACACGACGCCCGACAGTCTGACCACGCAAGATGCTGCCGTCCTGGTGGGCATGCTCAAGGCCACCACGCTCTACAACCCCAAGAGCAATCCGGAGCGAAGCCTGTCACGCCGCAACACGGTGCTCAACAACATGCGCACCCACAACGACCTGTCGGCTGCGGCATGCGACTCGCTGAAGAAGCTCCCCATCACCCTGCACTACAAGATGGAAGAGAACTATGACGGACAAGCCCTCTATTTCCGGGAAGCCATCTCCGACGAGCTCAAGGACTGGTGTGAGGAGAACCACTACGACCTATACAGTTCGGGCCTGAAGATCTACACGACGCTCGACTCCAAGATGCAAAAGTATGCAGAAGAAGCAGCCAAGAAGCAGATGGAAATCGTGCAGAAGAACTTCAACAACCACTGGAGCATCTACCGTAGCCAAGATACCAACTGGCTGCGCCAAGAGCCTTGGCAAGACGAGAACCACAAGGTCATCCCCAACTTTGTACAGAACATAGCCGAGCGACAGCCCTTCTACAAGGCCCTCGAAGCCCGTTTCCCCAACAATCCCGATTCGGTGGCCTACTACTACAAGGAATGGAAGCACCCTGTGAAGGTGTTCGACTACGACAAGGGAACCATCACCAAGATGATGACCTCCGAAGACTCCATCAAGTACATGGTGACCTTCATGCACTGTGCCATGGTGGCCATGGAGCCCCAGACAGGTGCCGTGAAGGCATGGGTAGGCGACATCGACTTCAAGACATGGAAATATGACAAAGTGACGGCCCAACGTCAGCCTGGCTCCACCTTCAAGCTCTTCGTCTACACAGAGGCCATGAACGAAGGCCTCACGCCTTGCGACAAGCGACGAGACGAATACATCTCACTGCAGGTCTACGACAAGAGGAAACATGAGATGACCACCTGGACACCCAGCAATGCCAACGGTTCATTCTCGGGCGACTCCATTCCCCTGAAGAGCGCTTTCGCAAAGAGCATCAACTCGGTTGCCGTGCGCTTGGGACAAGAGCTGGGCATCAAGAACATCATTGAGACTGCCAAGAAGATGGGCATCGAGAGTCCGCTCGACGAAGAACCGTCATTGGCCCTGGGCTCAAGCGACATCAACCTGCTCGAACTGGCTGATGCCTACTGCACCGTGGCCAACAACGGACAGCACCATCGTCCCGTGCTCGTCACACGCATCGTAGACAGCAACGGCAACGAGGTCTACACCGACCAGAGCACCTCCGAGCAGGTCATCCCCTACAAGAGCGCATTCCTCATGCAGAAATTGTTGCTGAGCGGCACCCACGACGGTGGCGGCACATCGGTGAGCCTGTCGGCAGCCGAATATGCCGGCAACTCCTTCCGCGACACCGACTGGGGCGGCAAGACGGGCACCTCCAACAACCACTCTGACGCCTGGTTCATGGGTGTCAGCCCCAACTTAGTGGTGGGAGCATGGGTTGGAGGCGAATACCGAAGCATACATTTCCGCACGGGCGCACTGGGACAAGGCTCCAAGACGGCTCTGCCCATCTGCGGCTACTTCATCCACTCGGTGATGGCCGACCCCGCATACCAAAAATATCACGCCAAGTTCCAGGCTCCAACCGACGATAGCATCACCAAGGATATGTATGACTGCCAACCCTACTATTCACCGGCCCGTACCGATTCCTCCCAGATGCATCGCGACAGTACAATGGTGACCGATGAGGAAATAGTGCTCGACGAGAACGGAAACCCCGTAGCCATACCGTCTTCGAAGGAAGGCAGCGGAAAGGAAAAGGACGAGACAGGGACAGAGAGGAAACGCAAGACCGAGGAAACGGTCAGCTTCGATAATCTATAATAGAACATACGGCAAAACGCCTTTCAAGATCATTCTTGCCGTCCTCACATGCCATGACGCGGCCCGCACGACAGTCTCTGCCGACGAGCTCAGTCGCTATGGCACCCCGGGAAGCAAGAAACCTGTCTTGAAAGGCGTTTTCATTTTGGCAGACACGCAAAAGACATGTCCAAGACCGGAGAAAACCCGATAGACCTCGACAACCCTGAGTTGCAGCAGGCCCTTCAGATTATGCAGTTCACCCGTCGCTCGCTGTTCCTGACCGGAAAAGCAGGGACGGGTAAATCCACCTTCTTGCGCTACATCGCCTCACACACCAAGAAGAAGCACGTCATTCTTGCCCCCACAGGCATTGCCGCCATCAATGCGGGAGGCTCTACGCTCCACAGCTTCTTCAAGCTGCCCTTCCACCCGCTCCTGCCCAACGACACGCAGTATGCGCCACGCAACATCCGCAAGACACTGAAATACAACAGCGAGAAAATCAAGATTATCCGCGAACTGGAGCTGATCATCATCGACGAGATCAGCATGGTGCGCGCCGACATCATCGACTTCATCGACAAGGTGCTCCGCATCTACTGCCACAACATGCGCGAACCTTTCGGCGGCAAACAACTGCTACTCGTGGGCGACATCTACCAGCTGGAACCCGTCGTGCGGGAGGAAGACCGCCAGCTGCTGCGCCCCTTCTACCCTTCCGCCTTCTTCTTCGATGCCAAGATATTCGGCCAGATAAGCCTTGTGTCCATCGAGTTGAAGAAGGTCTACCGTCAGAGCGACCCTACCTTCATCCATATCCTTGACCACATACGCACCTCGCAGGTCACCGACCACGACCTGTCGCTGCTCAACGAGCGCGTATGCTCCGACGACAGCCCCCTGCCGGCTACCGCCACTGGCCAGCCGCCCCAGCAACTCTCCATCACGCTCTCGGCCCGGCGCGACACCGTCGACTTCATCAACAACAGGCATCTGGCCGAATTGCCGGGCGACACCGAGATGTTCAAGGGCGACATCCAGGGCGAGTTTCCCGAGTCGAGCCTGCCCACGCCCAGGGAGCTGGAGCTCAAGGTGGGGGCGCAGGTGCTCTTCGTGAAGAACGACATGGAACGCCGGTGGGTCAACGGCACCCTGGGCACCGTCATCGGGTTCGATGAGGAGGAGCACGACCGCATCTACGTGGTCACCGAGGACGGCACCGAGCTCGACGTAGAGCGCGAGAAGTGGAGCAACGTGCGCTACACCTTCAACGAACAGGAGAAGAAAATCGAGGAGCAGGAACTGGGCACCTACACACAGTTTCCCATCCGCCTGGCGTGGGCCATCACCGTCCACAAGAGCCAGGGACTGACGTTCCGCCGCGTGAAGCTCGACTTCACGGGCGGTGTCTTTGCGGGCGGACAGACCTACGTCGCCCTCTCGCGCTGCACCTCGCTTCAGGGCATCACACTCAAGGACCCCATCCGCCGCGACGAGATCTTCGTGCGCAATGAGGTGCAACATTTCGCCCGCACCTACAACGACCAGGCCACCATCAGCCTTGCCCTCAAGCAGTCGAAAGCCGACAAGGAATACTGGGATGCCGCCGAGGCCTTCAGCAGGGGCGACATCGGAGCGGCCCTCGACGCCTTCTTCCTCGCCATACACAGCCGCTACGACATCGAGAAGCCGGCCGCCAAGCGCCTCATCCGCCGCAAACTCAACACCATCAACGTGCAGCGGCAAAGGATAGCCGACCTCGAACAGCAGCTCCAAAAGAAGAACGACTACCTAAAGAAGCTCGCCGTGGAGTATGTCATCATGGGCAAGGAGTGTGAGATGGAGAAGATGACCGAAGCCGCCATCCGCAACTACGAGAAAGCCCTGGCCCTCTGCCCCGACATACCCGAGGCCAAGCGAAAGCTCAAGAAACTGAAACGGCAAAACCCGTAGGGACAGCATATTACAGCGCAGGAGCCCGTCCCTACAGATTAGATTACACATGGCCTTGAACACATTGCCCTGTTTTGAATGATGGTACACCCTACCCGACGAGGCGTGGAAAGATGCGCTTGTCTCAACCCTGGACGCCGCTTCGCTTGCCCTGGGCTATGTACTTACTGGGATTGCGGCCCGTTTCGTCCAAATCCGAAACATGGGTTGGATTACCCAAAGCGTTCATGCGAAATGCCCCGTAAAACACCCCGTAACATTCGCACGCAAAAAGACTTTCCGACATTTTGGCTTTCCAAAAATATATCGTAACTTTGTGGTTGGATAGAAGCTGAGCCCATGGGGTAAGGCACATATCCAAATCTTATGGGTTAAAATAATAGCGTTTGCTGTTTATTCAATTACGTTCAGAAACTTGCAGGTAGAAGAACCAGTATAGGAATAAACAAGTGAGCGTCCACGATATCGTGGACGTAAACTTGTCCTATACTGAGGTTTCCTGCAAGTACCTTGAACGTGGATGGGTTGCGTCCACGTTTTTGGTATTTGCAGAAAGTCTTTTTAAAGAATAACAAGCTCTCGCATTAAAACTATCAACGCTTTAATGCCATGGCAAAATCACTGATTGAGGAGCTCCCTCGCATAGCGAGTGAAGGGCGCCAAGAAGCTCAGCGCATCATCGAACGGCTGAGCAGTGGCACTCGCATTGGATTGCAAACCAATGAGCTGGTGCTACCACGCAAAGATGTCTCGGGATTTTTCCGAGGACAAGTACCCAACATTCCCAATGCGTTCAACGCCGCGCTGGATGGCGGCACATGGATGAACCGACTTATCTATGGCGACAACCTCCTGACCATGCAAGCCTTACTGGCTGGAGATCCTCAGACAGGATTGCCGTCCTTGCGTGGCAAAGTAGATTTGATTTATATTGATCCGCCATTCGACTCTAAGGCGGATTATAGAACCAAAATCAGTTTGCCTGGCGGCGACTTGCAGCAGAAGCCTACTGTTGTGGAACAATTTGCCTATGCTGACACATGGGAAAACGGAACGCTTTCCTATTTAAAGATGATCTATCCAAGATTGGTTTTGATGAAAGAGCTACTTTCCGAACGAGGTAGTATTTTTGTTCATATTGATTGGCATATTGGCTCATATATGAAAGTAATTCTAGATGATATTTTTGGAAAAGATAATTTTGTCAACGAAATCATCTGGTATTATAGACGCTGGAATATTGCAGGAAGTTCTTTTGCAACCAATCATGATAATATTCTATACTACGGCAGAAATAAAAATAATAGGGTTTACAATCAGCTCTATATTCCCAAATCCGAAAAATCAAGTGCTCAAGGAAAATCATGGAGAAGCGTTATAGATGAAAACGGCATTAGGCATTCTATTATGACTGACGAACCAACGAAAGGAGTTCCAATGCCTGATGTGTGGGATGTCTCAATGATAAACCCAGTAGCAAAAGAGCGCATAGGCTACGCCACTCAAAAGCCCGAAGCCCTCCTCGAGCGCATCATCAAAGCCTCATCCAACGAGGGCGACCTTGTCTGCGATTTCTTCGGAGGCAGCGGAACGACAGCGGCGGTTGCTGAGAAGTTGGGCAGACGATGGATTACCTGCGACATCGGTAAGCCGGCATCCTTAGTGATGCGCAAGCGGTTCATCGACCAGGAGGTGCAGCCGTTCCTCTACCAGAGCATCGGCGACTATCAGAAGGAGGCGTTCCACAACAACAAGAAGCTGCGCCGAGTGGGCGACTTGTCGCAAGTGGTCTTGGGCTTGTTCGGCGCCTTGCCTTTCTCTCCCGAGCAAGTGAGCGACCGAAACTTCGGCTATGTGAAGGGCACACGCACACTGGTGATGGTGGACAGCCCCAACCGGCTGACCACAGCCGCCACCGTGCGCCGTGCCGTGGAAGCGAAAGCAGCACTGCTCGGTGGCGACTGGGACAAGGTCATCGTGCTGGGATGGAACTTCGCTTTCGACATCTCGCAGGCTATCGAGAAATACAAGAACAGCAACGTGGAGGTGCTCGTCATTCCACCCGACCTGCTCGACAAGCTCTCGAAGAAAGGCTTCAAGAAGCTCATCGCCGACAAGACCGTGCGCTTCTCCTCGCTCCAATACCTGGTCGTAAATCCTGTGAGGGTAACGGTCAATGACCGGGGCGAGGACGAACTCGACATCAGCCTCAACAACTATGTATTGCTCTCTCCCGACAATATACCCCTGGATGACAAGGACAAGGCGAAGCTGCTGCAGGTGATGGAGCAAGACCCTCTGTCGCTCATCGAATACTGGAGCATCGATCCCGACTATGACGGCGAGACCTTCCGGAGCACCTGGCAGGACTATCGCGAGAACACCGACAACGACAGCGATTCCCTGCACTGCATCTATGCAACCCGGCTCACCATGCCCCACAAGGCAGAAAGAAAGGTTTGCGTGAAAGCGGTCGATGTGTTCGGCTTTGAGAGCCAGGTGGTGCTCAGCGTAAATGTGGAAACCCAAAACTGACGACCATGCAGACAATCAACACAAACAACATATCCCTGGAGCTGGCCTGTCGGTTGACAGATATGGCGAACGCCGCCTGGCAGAGCGGCGAGATGCTGCAGAAGGTGACACCCACCACAGCCGCCCTACTCCACTACTGGTTTGACGAAGGCTTCTGCCAGCAACGCGTACGCAACTTTCATGAGGGACAGCGACAGGCCATTCTCAACATCATCTATCTGCACGAGGTGCTGGGAGAAACCACTGTGCACGACGCTTACGAGAAGGTCATCCCCGAGCTGATGGACCGTGCCAATCTGGCGCAGCTCGCCAAGCCCAAGTACCAGTTTCCCAAGTATGCCGTGAAGATGGCTACGGGCACGGGCAAGACATGGGTGATGCACGCCCTGCTGATCTGGCAGATGCTCAATGCCAGGCACGAGGAAGTGGAAAGCGGACGCTTTACACAGAAGTTTCTCATCGTAGCTCCGGGACTTATCGTCTACGACCGTCTGCTCGACGCCTTCTGCGGAAGAAAGAGGAGAGACGAAGAATACCGAGACCCGCAGACCAACGACTACTACATGAACCAAGACGTGTTCATCCCTGAGCGGTATAGGGACGAAGTGTTCTCCTTCATCCAGAACAACGTGGTGACCAAGGAGGACGGAATCGGGCGAAAGACCACAGGTGACGGGCTTATAGCCCTGACCAACTGGCATCTCTTCGAAAACCAGATGGAAGAAACCGAGAGCGACGGGGAGTGGAACGACTCCAGCACCGTGACACCATCGGTAATCGTGAGCGAGCTCTTGCCCGTGCGCCCCGGCAAGTCGGCAGGCAACGACCTAAGCATGCTCGACCGCCGAGCCTTGGGAGGAACCGAACTGGAATATCTCACAAGTTTGAAGGACCTGATGGTCATCAACGACGAGGCACACCACATCCATGAGATCAAGCGCAATGGCGAGACAGGAGAGGTGGAATGGCAACGAGGCCTGAACGCCATCAGCGGGACCAAGGGCAAGAGGTTTGTGCAGGTAGACTTTTCCGCTACGCCTTTCGACACCAAGGGGACAGGTGAGAAACAGGTAAAGCTCTTCTTCCCTCATATCGTAGTGGACTTCGACCTGCCTACAGCCATGAGGCTGGGTCTGGTGAAACTGCTCCTGCTCGACCGCCGCCCAGGAACTCACCGATCTGGAGGACCTCGATTACAATGCCGAACGCGACGAACAAGGCAATGTGGTAGGTCTGAGCGAAGGCCAGCGCATGATGCTCCGTGCCGGTCTGACGAAGCTGAAGCGGCTGGAGGAGGAGTTTGTGCAGACCGATGCCTCAAAGAATCCCAAGATGCTCATCGTGTGCCAAGACACCACGGTATCGCCCTTCGTCGAAATGTTTCTGAAGTCGGAAGGTCTGGAAGACGAGGACATCGTGACCATCGACTCCAACAAGCAGGGAGAGGTAAAGGATGAAGAATGGCAAGAAATCAAGACCAAGCTTTTCGACATCGACCGCTACAAGAGACCGAAGGTGGTTATCTCTGTATTGATGCTCCGTGAGGGATTCGACGTCAACAACATCTGCGTACTCGTTCCACTTCGTTCCTCGCAGGCTCCCATCCTGCTGGAGCAGCTGGTGGGCAGAGGCTTGCGCCTGATGTGGCGAGAACCCGACTACATCGACATCAAGCGTGAAGACCGTCTGCGCGTGCTGAAATTTCACAAGCCGCCGACTACCTACATCGACACGCTCTCCATCGTAGAGCATCCCGCCTTCATCAAGTTCTACGATGAGCTGCAAGAGGATGGGCTCGTGGCCACCGATGAGGGCGACGTTGGTACGGGCGGAGCCACAGGAGACATCATTACCGTGGGCCTGCGCGAGGACTATGAGGACTTTGATTTCCAGTGGCCTGTCATTTTGCATGATGCCGAGGAGGAATTGACGGATGCCGAGATCGACCTGGATGACCTTGAGCCCTTCACGATGTATCCTCTACAACTGCTTCGCAAGTTTCTGGCTAAGGAAGGCGAGACTTTCGTGTCGCAGGAGTCGCTCACGAAAACCACGTTTGGCAAATACAAGGTGACGGCCAACCTCTTCAACGCCAACGGATACAATGAGTATCTGCAGAAACTGCTGCGTGTAGTCACCCTGCGCTTTGAACACTGCCGCCGTCAGGGCTTCCCAACCATACAGATTAACGAGGCGCAGACCATGCAGGTGATGGATTGGTACATCCGCACCCGACTCTTCGCCTCGCCATTCGACCCCTTCAACGGCAGCGACTGGAAAATACTCCTGACCAAGGAAGGCATCGTGACCAAGCATATCGTGGAGCAGTTTGCCGTAGCCATCTACAAGATGCAGAACCACCTGTCCACGGTCGACGCCGAGGTTTCCCTCACAGCCTTCTCCACCTTGCAAGCCATCAAGATGCGGGAGACTTGCTCATTGGAGGTACACAAGTGCATCTACCCCCGACTGGGATACCCCTCTCACAGCGGCGGTCTGGAGAGAGCCTTCATAAAATTTCTTGACCGGGATACCGAGGTGGAGCGCTTCTTGAAAATCAACGAGACTGGCCACACGTTTGCCATCATCTTCTATGTGCGAAAAGATGGTCTGATTGCCACTTACCACCCTGACTTCATCGTGGCGACATCTGAGCGTATGTATCTGATAGAGACCAAAGGCGACGATAAAGTAGACGACACGAACGTGAGGCAGAAGCAGACAGCGACGCTCGAATGGATCAAGAAAATCAACTCGTTGGAATCGTCGAAACGGATGAACCGAGCTTGGGAATATGTGCTGATTGGCGAAAGCATGTTCTACGCCCTGAGTGAAAACGGTGCCTCACTTTCTGACATCTGCCACCAGTGTAAGGTATCCTACTCCGTTGCCACGGGTAATCTGTTTGAATAAAACAAGGACGACTTGTCATAGATGGAATGCCTTTCGACCACCACACTCATCAAAAAGTTATGGGATACACACGATGTGACGGTAAAAAAATAACTTGAAATCGTACCAAGTTATTTTTTTATCGTCGCAAAAGGGTGTCCCCCTTGTTGGAGAACACCCTTTCGCATTCTTGTTTATTTCTTCGGCCCGCCCGGGCCACCGGGTGCTCCGCGCTTCACCATCCGCTGAAAAGCCTGGCGGTGAAACTTCTCGTCGGCACGTATGATATTCCAAACAACACCGGCAGGGAGCACTTTGCAAAATTTCTTGTGGTATTCCTGCTGTAGCTGCTTAATCTGAAGGTCGATGAGGTCGCATTCTCTGATAGCCTTCTCGGCGGCTTTCTGGTCGCGGGTGTCCACATGCTGGTAACAGCGCATCTTGTTGAAGAGCGTGCGCTGCTTGTTCTGCATCTCCCTAAAGAGGGGAAAGAACACAGCGGCCTGCCTCGCATTGAGCCCGGCCTCTGTAGTAATGAATTGTTCCAAATCGGCCTGAAACCTAGCAGGATTAAACTTAGGCTTGCCTTGGGCCTGCACCTGCAGTGTCATCAAGGCAACGACCATGATGAAGAAGAACCTTTTTAGCATAAGCGTCACTTTCGTTTGTTACTTAATGTCTGCCATGTAAGCATACATGTCATCAGAATCGAGCATGGCATAGTCGGCAAAGGCATCGGCCGACGAGTAAGAGGACGTGGCCTGCGAAACCGTGCCGGCCAACTGACCCTTGTCGGACGTAGCCTTGTCATGGTGCAGATATGTGCCTACCCCCATCATGCCTGCGACCACGCTGGCCGCCGCTACTGCGATGGCCTTGCGATAGCGCTTCCACCCGGATGGCTTCAAGTCGCGGATCACAGCCTGCCGAGCTGCGTCTTGGCGAGGCAGCTGAACCATCATTCGGGCGGCGAAGTCATCAAAATAACTTTCCGGCACCTTGAAAGGCGCCTTGCGCCCAAAAGCAGCCTCAATATGCTTATCTACTTTGTCCATATTTTTTCCTTTTATATATTAGACGTTCCAAGAACGCAATGGTTTAAAATATTCTCAAAAAATATTCACTTCTAAGGGGTGTTGTCACCCTTATTCAGTCGTGCCGATGGAAATATTCTTCTATTTTTTTCACGGCATGGTGGTAGCTTGCCTTCAATGATCCCTCACTGGTGTCGAGCACCTTGCTCATCTCCGAATATTTCATCTCGTCGTAATAGCGAAGGGTAAAGACCGTCCGCTGCACATCGGGCAGTGTGGCGATGGCTTCCTGCAACTGAGCCGCCGTCTCGTCACCATCGAAATATTCGTCGGCCATCAACTGCGCTGCGACGGTGGGGTTATCGTCCGCACTCACTTGGGGACCATTCTTCTGCTTGCGGATCAAGTCGAGCGACTCGTTGACGGCTATGCGGTAAAGCCAAGTGGACAACTTCGACTTGCCTTCAAACGCCGACAGATTGGCCCATGCCTTCATAAAGGTGTTTTGCAGCACATCATCGGCGTCTTCATGCGTCAGGACAATATGACGAATCTTCCAGTACAGGGATTCGCTATAGGTCCTAACCACTACCGAGAATGCCGCCCGTTGCGTTTGCGGACTTCCCAGCATGCTGACGATTTTGTCTTCGCTATATTCTTCCACCAATATGACAAGTTGTTTCTACATGAAATTATGAATTCGCTCAAGTATCGGGGCATCATATCCATAAACGTCCCGATAGCAATCCCATCCTCCTCCGTCGTTGGGATACAACGTGAAATACAAGATGAAAATCGGAACGCACGGCTCAACCTTCACTTGGCCCACCAACCGTTTTCTGTCCAATGAGTCGAGCACAGCCTGCTGTTGCGCAGTCAGTGTCTTGGGATTCTTGCCCAGCGGAGACACGTCGGCCTGGATGGAATAACCGATACGGTCCACCATAGCCTGTTGACCGTCGCCCAGCAAGAAGCCGGCCAGCGCAAAAGGTCTCTCCAACCGAACACAACCATGGCTGACATCACGGTCGTTTTGGGAGAACAAACCGCGATTGGGTGTGTCGTGCAGGAAAATCGAGAGTCCATTTTCAAAACGGAAGATGATTCTGCCCAGGGAATTGCCGGCACCGCCTTCCTGCACCACCCAATATGAACCACTGAGCAACATATCACTTGTCACTCGGTCCACTGGCACAGCCTTGCCCGACTGCCTGTCACGGATGAAATAGCGGTGTGAGGCAAACCAAGACGGGTTGCCTACATGATGAACGATGCTGCTTTTCACTATGCTCTTGGGCACAATCCATTGCGGGTTGATGTCCATTCTAGTAATGTTGCTCACTATCAGTGGCGTCTTGGTCTTTGTGCTTCCACATCCCATACGCATGAAAAGTGTATTCTCCTTGTCTTTTGCCAAGAGATGAAACGAGGGAATGTTCACCAAGACATATCGCTCGTGCTTGTATATCTCATCGGGAAGCCTCCAACGGCACCGCTCCATATTGACCAATATGAGATTGCGGCCATACTGTCGGGACAAGTCACCATGCAAGCCCTCTTGTAACTTGTAGTACATGGGGTTGTGAGGTTGTACCTCCTTCATGAACTCCACAATGCTATCACATTGCACCTTATGAAACGCCTCTTGATAAAAGCGTTCGCGCGGGCGCTCAACCTTGACATCAAACAAAGTCTTGTAGGACACGCCAAAGGAATCGCTATCCTTCACATCAAACCGGTTGTAAACCATGTTGGGATCGACGAACCCAAAACGTTGACCGACCACATATCTAAGATAAGCCCTTGTCAGATAATACTCCAGCCGTGCAAAGACCTTGCTTGCCTGATTGGCTCCACCGTCAAAGTCCAGTTCTCTTACCCTTCGCAAGTCTGCACCAATCTGCTCTGCACCAAAACGCTTAGGAGAAAATCCCATCGTCCTCACACTGTTCAACTGGGCCAAAAGACTGTCAGCACGATGGTCCACTCCCAAACGGGTAATCCAGACAAACCGCCCACCATTGTGATAATACGTTCTCAAAAACCTGTCAGCTTGGCAGCACACCTTATCTGCCAACATCAAGCACTCCATTTCACGACTAATCATCTGTGGGGCGACAATATAATCACCCACCCTGAGAGAGTCGTAATCGCTCAGTTGCAAGTCTTTGTTGGAATTGTCTTTATCGGCACAACTAGTTGCCAACAAAAACAATAAAAGGAATGGAACAAACAAAGCGTTCCGAAAAATCAGTCCATCCGTCTCTACCGTATGGAAATTTTCCGTACTGTCTTGCCCACCTTCACAATATAACATCCTTTCGACAGATTGAGGTTATAGCTCTTGTCGGAGCCGTCGACCTTCACACTCAAGACCCTCACGCCTGTAATGTTGTAAACATAAAGCGTCTGCCCGGAAGCCCCTGTCAC
The DNA here is from genome assembly GCA_963610435.1 of Oscillospiraceae bacterium. GTDB lineage: Bacteria > Bacteroidota > Bacteroidia > Bacteroidales > Bacteroidaceae > Prevotella. Next base: position 64,320 of record CAVDNW010000011.1, read on the forward strand.
ACGCAACACTCCTTCACCGCTGACAGAAACCGTAACCTGTTGTGTTTCGTTGTCAACTATCTCTATTGCCGATGCAGCCTTCACCGTTTGGGGAAAGACACCCGTAAACAAGGCTATGAAAGATGCAACAAGTATCTTTTTAATCATACGCGTATTCCATTGTGGCCTATCCAGCCTCCTCAGCCGAAGACACCTATTAATGTACACTGCAAAGATAGGGAATTCCGAATAGAAATACCGATTAATTGGTTACTTTTCCATATCGGTTAAGAATAATTAACAGGATGCACGCAATAATCCTTCGGTTGCTCAAACGTTTATGACCATTCCCTCCTGCGCCAACATCACATTGGGGAAGACCGCCTGGGCCTCCTTGAGCAAAATCCCCTCATCTTCATAGCGTGAACTGTAATGTCCAAGCACTAATCGGCCCACATGTGCATCTTTGGCCACTTGGGCCGCTTGCCGCGCCGTGGAATGGTAAAACATGCGGGCGCGTCCCTCACTGCTGCTATCGTAGGTTGATTCGTGATACAACACATCCACCCCCTCGACCAATCGATGAAGTGTGGGCACATAGCGCGTGTCGCTACAGTAGGCATAAGCCCTTGGCTTCTCTGCAGTAACGGTCAACCGCTCATGGGATACGACATCTCCCTCGGGGGTCACCCAATCTGCTCCATTCTTGATGTTATTAATTTGACAGACTGGAATGTGATAGAAGTCTATCATGTCACGCCGGATATGCGGCAAAGTGGGCCTCTCGCGGAAAAGATATCCACAACAAGCGACACGATGCTCCAAAGGAAGGGTTATCACCGTTAGACTCTTGTCCTCATAGACCACTTGGCTCTGTGTTGTATCTACTGGATGAAACACCACTTTATACTCCAGTCCCTGACAGAACATCTCCATTTGGGAGCGCAGCATCGGCTCAAACTCCCCTGGAGCATAAACATGAAGAGGACTGGTCCGCCCCAACATTCCAAATGTGGAAATCAGCCCGATTAAGCCAAAGCAGTGGTCTCCATGCAGATGGGATATGAACACCGACTGAATGCGCGTGAAACCGATGCGCAATCGTCGCAATTGCACCTGCGTTCCTTCGCCACAGTCCACCATCATCAGCTTTCCTCTCACTTCTATCACCTGCGACGACGTGTGGTGTTTCAAAGTGGGCAGAGCACTACCACAACCGAGGATATGTATCTTGAATGGTTCCATTGCTGATGGTGCCTATGCTCCTCACTTGGAACGTTTGTACACAAAGATACCCTCGCGGTTTTCGAGGTAGAGAGAGTCGGCACTCAGTTGGGCGACGTCAAAAGTGTCCCGGTTGAGCAACAACTGTCCGTTGAGTATCTTCCACGAAGTCCAGGGATGCACCTCAGCGTTCACGCTCGATTTAATTAACCCACCTTCCAAAATCTCAAAGTTCTTGTCGAGGCTTGTCCATTTGCCCAACAGTGTGGTCAAGTTAATGATCTTCTTGGCAACTCTGTCGCCGTCGAAATTGCCACCTTCGATAATAGCCAGCCGGTCACCTACGAGCAGCCCGCCCTGGACATCTTGCCGGCCCTCGCCGTCCTCGTCAATCAAGTAATTGACCGTATCGCCTGCATCAGTAATCAGCTCCACTGTATGCATGGCTGTTCCTTCGCCACACACGCCATAGGCTGTGCTGTCGGCAATGGTGTCTCCTGCTTCAACCTGCGTAGAATCCTCGACATTTACTTTGTTCCCCTTGTTCTGGCAACCCGGCAGACACCATGATACCACGGCAAAAAAGGCCAAGACAATCGTCAGCTTTCTCATAATTCCTATTTATTAGTTTCCTTAGCTTTTGCTTCGTCCCAAAGGGCGTCAAGTTCCTGGAGGCTCATGTCAGCCATGGACTTTCCCGCCTCCTTCACTTTCTGCTCCACGTAGCCAAAACGACTGATAAACTTTTGATTTGTGCTCTCCAAGGCATTGTCAGGGTTAAGATGATAAAGCCGCGCCGCATTGATGATACTAAACAAGAAGTCGCCCAGTTCTCGGGTGGACTTTTCGACATCCTCTTTTCTCAGCTCAGCCTCAAACTCATCAAGTTCCTCCCGGACCTTGGCCCACACATCCTCTTTCTTTTCCCAGTCAAAGCCCACATTACGGGCTTTGTCCTGAATACGGTAAGCCTTAATCAAGGAAGGCAGCGATGCTGGAACTCCCGAGAGCACCGACTTGTTGCCATGCCGTTCCTTCTGCTTGCGTTTTTCCCAGGTACTTTCAACCTGGGAGGCCGTAGTGGGATTGGTAGTATCGCCCTGTTGTTCGTCGGCATAGACCACTTGCCCACAAGCATTGATTACCAGTTCAGAACTCGACACGCTCCACACCGGACATCCCTGCATCGTGGTGTCAGGCCCCCAGTCAATGAAGTCGTGTCTGAACATCAACTTGTCGCTCTGAGTGTCACAAACGTCAGCCACGTCGAAGCGGCCTTCTTCCTCGCCCAACATGGAGTAGAAGATAACATGTTCCATGACATCACCCAATTCTTTCTTCACCTCCTCAAGATTGCCGCACGCCAACGCGTCCGCCAACTCAAAAACCTCTTCTATGGTATAGGGGCGAAGGCTCTCGAAAGTCTGCTTCCGATCCCACGGACAATCTTTCCTCAGCCGGTACTGCACATCCAGCAACCGGCCGAAAGCCTCAAGCTTTTCTTTTCTCGTGTGCATAAAAACCAATTAAATTGCTGCAAAGTTAATGATTTTAGGTGGAAAAGTATTAATTTTGCATCGTTTTATTAAGATAATAAGGTAAAGATCTATAATCACATGGAATTAGCAAGTAAGTACGACCCCAAGGAAGTGGAGTCTAAATGGTACCAGTACTGGCTTGACAACAAGCTCTTCAGTTCTAAACCTGACAACCGTGAGCCCTACACGGTGGTCATCCCCCCACCCAACGTGACTGGTGTGCTCCACATGGGACACATGCTGAACAACACCATCCAGGACATTCTGGTTCGCCGGGCTCGCATGGAGGGCAAGAACGCTTGTTGGGTACCCGGCACCGACCATGCTTCCATTGCCACAGAGGCCAAGGTGGTGGGCAAGCTGGCCGAGCAGGGCATCAAAAAAACCGACTTGACGCGTGAACAATTCCTGGAGCACGCATGGGACTGGACCCGAGAGCATGGCGGCATCATTCTCAAGCAGCTGCGCCACCTAGGTTGCTCTTGCGACTGGGACCGTACGGCATTCACAATGGATGACGAACGCTCAAAGAGCGTCATTCATGTCTTTGTAGACCTTTATCGCAAGGGTTATATATATCGAGGCGCACGCATGGTCAACTGGGACCCCAAGGCACAGACAGCTCTCTCCGACGAAGAAGTGGTGTACAAGGAGGAACACTCCAAACTCTACTACCTCAAATACTACGTTGCTCCTGAGGACCAGGCTTCCGTGAAGCGTCTCAACGAAGGCAACGTGATGCACCAGGACAGCAAGGGCTACTACGCCGTGGTAGCCACCACACGTCCGGAGACCATCATGGGCGACTCGGCCATGTGCATCAACCCCGAGGACGTGAAGAACACATGGCTCAAGGGCAAGCACGTCATCGTGCCTCTCGTAGGCCGCTGCATTCCTGTCATCGAGGATTCCTATGTTGACATCCAGTTTGGTACGGGTTGTTTGAAAGTAACCCCCGCCCACGACATCAATGACCACATGCTGGGCCTGAAGCACCACCTGGAAACCATTGACATCTTCAACGACAACGGAACCATCTCCGAGGCTGCCGGGATGTACGTGGGAAAGGACCGTATGGAAGTGCGCAAGCAAATCGCCGTCGACCTTGAGGCCCAGCAGCTGATGGAGAAGATAGAGGACTACGACAACAAGGTGGGCTTCTCCGAACGCACCAATGTGCCAATCGAGCCGAAACTCTCCACCCAGTGGTTCCTCAAAATGCAACACTTTGCCGACATAGCTCTTGATCCAGTCATGAACGATGAGGTGGAGTTCTATCCTAAAAAATACAAAAACACCTACAGATATTGGCTTGAAAACATCAAAGATTGGTGTATCTCCCGCCAGTTGTGGTGGGGACATCGCATTCCCGCCTACTACTTCACGACGACCGACGGCAAACGCGACTTCGTTGTGGCTGAGACCAACGAAGAGGCTTTGAAACTGGCACAGGAGAAGAACTCCTCACTGACTGCCACCGACCTGGAACAAGAACCCGACTGTCTCGACACTTGGTTCTCCAGCTGGTTGTGGCCCATCTCACTGTTCAATGGCATCCTTGACCCCGACAACAAGGAAATCGATTATTACTACCCCACCTCAGACCTTGTTACCGGCCCCGACATCATCTTCTTCTGGGTGGCCCGCATGATTATGGCCGGATACGAGTATCGTGGGAAGATGCCTTTCCGCCATGTCTATTTTACTGGCATCGTGCGTGACAAGAAGGGCCGAAAGATGTCGAAGAGCCTAGGCAACTCGCCAGACCCCTTGGAACTGATTGCCAAGTATGGGGCCGACGGTGTGCGCATGGGGATGATGCTCTCAGCTCCGGCTGGCAACGACATCTTGTTCGACGAGACACTCTGCGAACAGGGCCGCAACTTCAACAACAAGATTTGGAATGCATTCCGTTTGGTAGAGGGTTGGCAGACAGCAGACATCGAACAACCGGCCTCAGCAAAGACGGCTGTGGCCTGGTTCGCCGCCAAGCTGAAGGAGACTGGCAAAACGCTCAACGAGCAATTCAAGACCTACCGCATCTCCGAGGCTCTGATGACCGTCTACCGTCTCTTCTGGGACGAATTCTCGGCCTGGTATTTGGAGATGGTGAAACCTGCCTATGTTGACGGCCAGGCGCAACCCATCGACAAAGCCACCTATAAGGCCACACTCCATTTCTTCGAAACGCTGCTCCAGATGCTCCATCCATTCATGCCGTTCATCACAGAGGAGCTATGGCAACACTTAGGCGAGCGCAAGGAGGGCGAAAGCATCATGGTGTCACGACTCCTCCTCAACGAGCCCACTACAGACGACGAGCAACTATGCACTGCCATTGAGAACATCAAGCTAATTGTGGCTGGTGTACGGTCGGTGCGTAGCCAGAAACAGATTGCTCCCAAGAAGGAGCTGGAGCTACAGACCGTAGGCGAGAACCACTACGTGGCTTTTGCTGACATCATCACAAAGATGGCCAACCTCAAGGCTTTCATCTCCGTCGAAAGCAAAGCTACCGATGCCAGCGCATTCATGGTAGGTACCGACGAGTTCGCCGTGCCCATTGGCGACCTGATTGATGTCGATGCCGAGATTACCAAGTTAGAGAAGGACCTAGAACACCTACAGGGCTTCCTGACGGGTGTCAAAAAGAAGCTTGCCAACGAGAACTTCGTGGCTCATGCTCCTGAAGCCGTGGTTGAGCGCGAACGTAAGAAGCAGAGCGATGCCGAAGAGAAAATTGCCGCTATCCAAGAAAGCCTTAACGCCCTAAAGAACAAGTAATCGTTCTCCAAAAGAACCACATACAGCCTATAGCCCTCCATCATTCTTTCTCTTGCCCGCAAGCGAAGGAACGACGGAGGGCTTTTCGCTTGCTATAACAAAAACAGGCAAGCCGTTGCTACGCGGTCTGCCTGTAAGTAATGTCTCTGCCATCTCTCCCGCCATTGGGAAGAGAGGTCTGTCCCGAATCAATAGAACTTGAAATAACGGCGGGCGTTGTTGTAGGAGATATCCTCCACCATGCGTACCAACGTATCGTGGTCGTCTGGCAGAAGTCCCTTTTCTACGTCATTTCCCAGCAGATTACAGAGCAAGCGGCGGAAATACTCATGGCGGGGATAGCTCAGGAACGAGCGGCTATCGGTGAGCATGCCGACGAATCTCGAGAGCAACCCCAACACAGAGAGAGCATTCATCTGCCGTGTCATACCGTCGAGCTGGTCGTTAAACCACCAGCCAGAGCCAAATTGTATCTTGCCTGGCGTGACACCGTCCTGGAAATTTCCGAGCATTGTGGCTATCATCTCGTTGGCGCAAGGATTGAGTGTGTAAAGAATGGTGCGCGTGAGCTTGCTCTTCTCGTTGAGCTCATTGAGGAAATGGCTCATGGCACGTGCGGTGTTGAACTCTCCGATGGAGTCGAAGCCCGTATCCGGTCCCAGTTGGCTGTACATCTGCGTATTGTTGTCGCGAATGGCTCCATAGTGGTACTGCTGTGTCCAGTCGGCCTCATGGTCCATCTCTCCGCACATCCTCAAGAAAGCGTGTTTGTACTGACGCACTTCCAGTTCGGCCAGTTGCTGTCCACGAAGCGCCTTCTCAAAGATGGTTTCAACCTGCGAGTCGGTGTAGGGCTCATCGTAGAATTCCTCCACTCCGTGGTCTGACAGTTTGCAGCCATTGGCAGCAAAAAAATCGTGACGGCGCTGCAGGGCGTCGACCATACGGGCAAACGTGTTGACCTCTATGCCGCTCACCTCGCTCAAACAAGCCATATACTCTGCAAAACCCGGCTTCTCAATGTTCATAGCCTTGTCAGGGCGCCAGGCTGGTATCATCTTGATTTCGAAGCCGCTCGCGCGCGTCGCCTTGTGCCAGCGTAGGTCATCAATAGGGTCATCGGTTGTGCAGACGCATTCCACATGATAGCGACGCATCAGTCCACGGGCACTATACTCGGGCTGCCTGAGCTTCTCATTGCACTCGTCATAGATTTCTCGTGCCGTTGCAGGGCTGAGAAGTTTGTTGATGCCGAAGGCAGTCTTCAGCTCCAAGTGAGTCCAGTGATAGAGGGGATTGCGAAACGTGTAGGGTACGGTCTCCGCCCACTTTTCGAACTTTTCCCAGTCACTAGTGCTTTTGCCGGTGCAGTATTGTTCAGCCACTCCATTTGTGCGCATAGCACGCCACTTGTAATGGTCGCCCCCCAGCCACAACTCGGTGATACTGCGGAACTGGTGATCCTCGGCCACCATCTGCGGAACCAAATGGCAATGATAGTCAATGATGGGCATCTTAGCCGCATGATTGTGAAACAAATCCTGCGCCGTCGCGGTTTCAAGCAGGAAATTCTCGTCCATAAACGCTTTCATTCTCTAATCTGATTTGTTTTTAAGATTTGTTTATGCAAAAATAGCATAAATCTTTGGAATATCAAGTCTTTTAACTAATTTTGCACCAAAGATTACAGACAGATGAACAAAGTATTGCTGATTTATACTGGAGGAACTATCGGAATGGGACACAATGCGCTGACAGGTGCTCTAACCCCCCTTGATTTTAACCATCTCGTGGAGTCCATGCCTGAGTTTCGCCAAATCAGAGCTCAAATTGAAGTTTACCAGTTTACGCCCCCCATCGATTCCAGCGATATTTCACCCGAGAGGTGGGCCTATCTTGTGCGCATCATCTCGCGCAACTACAATAACTATGACGGATTTGTCATCCTTCACGGGACAGACACCATGGCCTTCACGGCGTCGGCACTCTCATTCATGCTGGGTAATCTCACCAAGCCCGTCATCCTCACGGGCTCCCAACTTCCTATCGGCCAACTGCGCACTGACGGCAAAGAGAACTTGGTGACCAGCATCGAGTTGGCTTCCATGAAGGATGCGGAGGGGCATGCCATCATACCGGAGGTGTGCATCTATTTCAGCGGGCGGCTGCTACGCGGCAACAGGACCACCAAGATTAACGCCGACGGCTTCTACGCCTTTGAGTCGTTCAACTATCCTCATCTATGCGATGCGGGTGTCAACTTCACATTCCACAGACACCATGTACTTCAACCCGACTTCTCCAAGCCTCTATCACCCCACCTTGCTATGGACAGCAACGTTGTGGTGCTGAGCCTATTCCCAGGCATTCAGGAAAACATCATACGCGGCGTGCTCGGTATTGAGAACCTTCGAAGCATCGTCCTACGAACCTTCGGCAGCGGCAATGCGCCCCAGCACCCCTGGTTCCTGCGACTACTGAAAAGGGCATCTGAACGGGGGGTCGTCATCGTGAACATCAGCCAATGTGTGGCCGGAACGGTAGAGATGAAACGCTACGGGGCAGGTTACCAGCTGCAGGACATCGGGGTCGTGTCGGGGTACGATTCAACGGTCGAGGCTGCCGTCACAAAGCTGATGTACCTTCAAGCCTGCTACAACGACACCAACATCATCCGTAAAATGATGAACGGGTCCATCGCCGGAGAGATTTCCATATAAGATACCCCAGAGCGATTTCCCATATACAAAACAAGATGGGCGTCTCGGGAATGACAGCAACAAAAAAAAGTCGCAAAGCTCAATGCCATGCGACTTATATTGTTTCGTGTCGAAATAAGATTATTTCTTGAAGAAATCCTTAACGGCCTCGTTAGGGACCATACGCTCATCAAAGATGTAAGCACCTGTCTTGGGGCTCTTCACCATCTTGATGACCTTTGAATATGCGCGACCATCCGTAGAACCTTCATGGAGGGTAGCGACCGCTTTCTTTGCCATAGTATCTTACTTTTAATTACTGAACAATGATTACTTAATCTCCTTGTGCACCGTCATCTTCTTCAAGATGGGGTTGAACTTTTTGAGTTCAAGACGCTCGGGAGTGTTCTTGCGATTCTTCGTGGTGATGTAGCGGCTCGTTCCGGGCAGACCAGAGTTCTTCATCTCGGTGCACTCCAGAATAACCTGCACTCTATTACCCTTAGCTTTCTTTGCCATGATGATTATTCTCCTATAACTTTAATGTCCTTCCAATCGCAATAACCCTTGGCAACAGCCTGTTTCAGGGCAGCATCAAGACCTACTTTATTAATGAGACGAAGACCAGCAGCGCTGATCTTGAGGGAAATCCAGCAGTTCTCTTCCACATAGAAGAACTTCTTGCTGAAAAGGTTAACGTCAAAGCTGCGCTTTGTGCGATGCTTTGAGTGAGACACATTGCAACCAATCTGTGCCTTCTTACCTGTGATCTGACAAATCTTAGACATTGCTATTCTTTGTTTTTGATTTCGATTTTGATACTTATTCCAAACAGAGTGCAAAATTATATAAAATTCTTTATATAACAAAACAGTCACCTGACGAATATTATTTTTTTAAGCATTTTTTTGTTTTTTCATTAGAAATCTGTAACTATTCAGCAATAGCAACAGACATGCGTCATTTCCATCCTAC
>CAVDNW010000012.1:0-71130 GCA_963610435.1 Oscillospiraceae bacterium
GTATTCACAAGCCTCCGAGGCACGCCCTACTCTTCACCTGATAGAAACAGAAGCGTAGTCGACTTCAAAAACTACGGCGAACAAAAGGTATACGAACTATATAACAAGCTATTACTTAACTTGTTACATATTGTATGTATGTTTATATATTTATATTGTTATTTATTTAATAACATTACAAGAAAATCATCAATATCTCTAACTCAAGCTTCGGATTTAGGTATAACGTGTAAGATTGGTTTTGCGGCTGGCGCGGTCTGCGCTCGAATTTTTCGATTGCGCCAGCAAAGAGTGCCTAATCGTTACATAGCCCATGGCAAGAAAGGCGTGTTTGCTGATAACTTACGATCGCACACAGTCTCAATATTCACATATATAATTATTTTGTTATTTATTAAAATAGATAAAAGTTATATTTCTTTATATATTTGTTTTTGCATATGTTTCCTTATTTATATTTGCTCTCATCTATATTTATATTTGTTTACTTATATATGTATTTGTGTTTATGTCTATTTGTGTATTGGAACAGATGTTTAGTTGTTTGTTTGTTTATATATAGGTTTATTTATTCACAGATATAATATTTATATATTTTTATGTTTGTTTGCATTTAGCTTTATGTATATACGTATTCTTTTATATATTTATTTTATTGTTTGCGTTAGAATATCATACGGAGCTTGGCACAGCCCATGCCACTCCCCTACTTCATCTACCAATGGGATAAACTTCAGTTGAGAGGACTCATCATCCAATTTCTAATTTTCAAATGAACCGTGAATGTATAACTCAAACAGGATTTAGGTATAACGTAATAGATGGACTTTGCTGTTTGCGCGCGCGCTCGAACTTATCGTCTGCCTTAGCAATAAACCCCTATCCTGCCGGATGTAGCCCCTACGGGCTTGGTGTACCATCATTAAAACCCAACTAAATTCCACACATTTGTTAATCCTATTTTGAACACCCAACCTGTAAGGTCATCAACACAAAATCTGAAACATGGAGAATGTAGATATATTTCTGAAAAAAGTACGTTCTCCAAACGTCGTAATCTAGAGGTTAGAATAAGCTAAAACCAAAGAAAAGAAGGGAAAAAACGAAGAAACGAAAATAGCAGCCAAACTTAAAATTGGGGAAAGGGCACCTATCATGCTGCGAGAAGTACTTGATCGTAGGTCAAAAGAAGCCGAATGACGAGTCGAAATGGCATCTATCATAGCGCGATAGACCCTTGATCGCAAGACGGATGAGCTGCCAGAAACATCAGATGATTTATAAAAATACGTATCTAATTGGTTTTCGGACGATTACAAAACTTAGAGATTTAGAGCGTATATGAAACTAACAAAGCGTCGGCATAGAAAAACGCGAAAAATAGAGGCACATTTGTAAGGTTTCTATCATAATCTTTTATAGAAAGGTCAGCACAACCAAATCTCACCGATATTCCTCATGATGTAATGACATTACTGGCCAGATGCTCTATGCACAACAATAACCCAGAGTGGCGCAGTCCGGCTGTGGCCGTCCCACTTTCCCTGGTCGGAGGATATTGCGCCCTTTCAGGGCATTCCATAAACACTGCAATAAATCTGCACAACATTTATTTCCGAGCTTATCTTACTTGTACACCTGCGCATACAATATGAATGACCGAACAGTCTGAAACTCTGATAATTAGAAAGAAAATACAATGCCCTACCCTACCCGATGGTTTATCAAAAAAATGCTTGATTACTTATATATCTGTATTTTTAGGTGTTTATGCTTTTATATATTTATTCTTTACCTTATTTCTTTTATTGTTTGTTTATATATGTGGGTTATTATTTCTTTATATATTTATAGCCTGTAATAGCATAAAACAGGCATGGCAAACGTGGCTTAAATGAAACGCTTGTAGAGCTATGACTGAATAACGCAAACCAGAAGCATGTAATTTTCACTTAAAGAAATGTTTATCAGAATGTTAGGGGCAAAAAACATATCACAGGCGGACATGTAAAATAGAATGGGAAAGCGGGGTAGGGTAGGGGTGTTGCCAGAAAACAAGCATTCTTTTAAAGCCAAAAGTATGGGTGATAAGACCGAAAGGAGATAAAAAAGAACATAAAAGATCCTATTATCATGAAATTCGCAAGAGAAGAAACGAAGCTAAAACGTGCTGAAAGATCCTCGGCAAACGACTGAGGTAACTTCAAAAAGAAAAAAAGAGGAAAAAAGAAAAATTGAAAACATTCAAAAGAGTTAGATTTCATTAGTAATATCGTTAGTATATCATGATATTAGTAGAGGCCCCGTAACACGCTGATGTTCAACGTTTCCAAAGCCTTACTGACGACAAATTAGTAAGGTGGTGCGACATATTGGGAAGTTGGCTGCGACAAATTAGTAAGTTGATTGCGACATATTGGGAATATGTTTTCTTGTGGTGCGACAAAAAGGGAGTTTGCCTGCGACGGATAGGGAAATTGTTTTAGAATGTGTGACAGATAGTTTACAGAAACACACGCATTCTTGTCTTTATCCCACTTGCCCCTCGCTGTTTGGTTGTTCCCATGATGATTTTTGTCGTATCTGAACCCTTTATGTTATAGGTCATTAGACGGAAGTGCGACAAAATAGTAGGGTGACAATACGGCATTGTGCATCGAAAGTGCGACAAAAAGGTAGGTTGCTGAATATTGCAGACAATATTTTAATGTCGCAAGTGCTACTAAACTGCTACCTATGACACGTTAGAGGTTGAATTTCAAGGAGAAAGGTGGGGTAGGGTAGTGGTTTCAGGCGGATTTGCCGGTAGCAGTATGTGCGACCTCGAAGTGGGCGAACATTGTCATAAGTCATTTGTATTGCAATCGTTATTTCCCGTTCGCCTTGTGAGACGACGAGATAGTTGGCCCTCTTCGAGGACCTGCTGCCGTAGGCACGCAAACAGGAAGCGCGTGGTGACACATTGTTCGGAAATACCCGTTTTAAGGACCATTCGTCAAGCGCGGTTGCCCCAAACATTCCTTTATGCAATTTTTTTAAGAGAAATTAAAGGAAAAAATTGGCACATTAATGTTATTTTAATAATTTTGCAAATAATTTAAGGTGAAGGCGTGGCATACATGCCCACACTCAGGATATAGGCAATAGACACATTTAATTCATTTTGATGCATATGAGAGTACGAGTATTCCTAGCAGGCGCGTTGCTGGCCTTGTCGGCCCAGACGATGGCGCAGTCATCGGGAGGCTTCGGAGGCACCGTTGTTGACGAGAACGGCGAGCCACTGGTAGGCGCCCAGGTAAAGGTGAAAGGCACGCGTCAGGGCACGGTTACCGACGCCGACGGCAAGTTCTCGCTTCCCGAGGGTGTGAAGCGCGGAGCTTTGCTTGAGGTGACCTATGTGGGCATGGAGCCCCAGAGCGTGAAGGCAGGCAATGGTCTGCAGGTGAGCATGAAGCCCACCCAGGAACAACTCGACGAGGTGCTTGTGGTAGCCTTCGGCCAGCAGAAGAAGTCGTCGTTCACCGGCTCGGCCGGCGTGGTGAAGGCCGATGTGCTCGACAAGAAGCAGCTCACCAACGTGTTCAGCGGCCTGCAGGGCGAGGTGGCCGGCGTGCAGATGACCAACACCAGCGGTTCGCCCACCGCCACACCGTCGTTCGCCATCCGCGGCTTCGGCTCCATCAATGCCGGCACGTCGCCCCTGATCATCGTCGACGGCGCCCCCTATGACGGCGGCTGGAACAACCTCAACCCCAACGACGTCGAGAGCATCACGGTGCTCAAGGACGCCGCGTCCAACGCCCTCTACGGCGCCCGCGGCGCCAACGGCGTGATCATGGTGACCACCAAGCACGGTGCCACCGAGAAGGCCACCATCACGTTCGACGCCAAGTGGGGCTCCAACAGCCGCGCCACCGTCGACTACGACCGCATCACCGATCCCGCCGCCTACTACGAGACCTATTACCAGGCCCTCTATAACTATAATGTGCGCGACAAGGGCATGTCGGCCTACGAGGCCCATTTGTCTGCCAACAACACCCTGGGCCTCACGGGCGACCAGGGCGGCCTGGGCTACCTCGTCTACAGCGTGCCCGACGGCGAGTATCTCGTCGGCACCAACGGCCGTCTCAACCCCAACGCCTCGCTTGGCAACCGCGTCTACTACAACGGCCAGTTCTACACGCTCACGCCCGACGACTGGGTGGACGAGGCCTTCCGCACCGGCCTGCGCCAGGAGTACAACCTCAACATCTCGGGCGGCAACAACAAGGTCACCTACTACGCCTCGCTGGGCTACCTGAAGAATGAGGGCGTGGTCGACTACTCCGACTTCGACCGCTACACCGCCCGCGTCAAGGCCGACTACCAGGCCAAGTCGTGGCTGAAGGTGGGCGCCAACGCCAACTTCACACACACCAACCAGCACGACGTGGGCGACGGCTCGCAGTCGCTCTTCGACATCACCACGCGCTTCGCGCCCATCTACCCCGTGTACCTGCGCGACGGCGACGGCAACATCATGCGCGACGAGCACGGCAAGATGTACGACTACGGCGCAGGCGAGAATGCAGGCGTGCACCGTCCTTCCAACCTCGAGCCCGCACGCAACGCCCTGCAGACCAACTCGCTCAACACCGACAACACCTTCGCCAACGTGATGACCCTCAACGGCTACGCCGACATCACGCCCATCGAGGGACTGAAGGTCACGCTCAACGGCACCGTCACCAACAACGAGTGGAAGAACACCTCCACCGTGCAGGCCTTCTACGGCAACACCGTCACCACCACGCCCGGCGGCGAGATCGACAAGACCAACTACCAGACCTACACCCTCAACTTCCAGCAGATAGCCAACTACTCCCGTTCCTTCGGCAAGCACAACGCCACGCTGATGGTCGGCCACGAGAACTACAAGTACAACTACAACTACCTCTGGGGCTCACGCCAGCAGATGTTCTCCTATTTCGACGCGCAGGAGCTCAACGCCGCCGTCAAGGAGCTCCACAATGGAGGCTCCTCGAGCGACTACAACACCGAGGGCTATTTCTCGCGCGTGATGTACGACTACGACGGCCGCTACTATGCACAGGCCTCCTACCGCCGCGACGCCTCCTCGCGCTTCCATCCCGACCACCGCTGGGGCGACTTCTACTCCGTCGGCGGCGCATGGATAGCCTCCAAGGAAAAATGGTTCGACGTAGCCTGGATCGACATGCTCAAGCTCAAGGCATCATGGGGCCAGCAGGGCAACGACGCCATCGGCGACTACCGCTACACCGACACCTATTATCTCAGCAACTTCAACGGCGAGGTGAGCTTCGTGCAGAATACCGTCGGCAACCCCGACATCACCTGGGAGACCAACTCCAACTTCAACATCGGACTCGAGTTTGAGCTTCTCAAGCAGCGCATCACCGGCAGCGTGGAGTTCTTCAGCCGCAAGACCACCGACATGCTCTGCTTCGTCAGCGTGCCCTTCTCCGGCGGCTATGCCGGCTCCTACGACAACGTGGGCGACATGGTGAACCGCGGCGTGGAGTTCGACCTCCACTTCATCCCCGTGCGCACACGCGACATCACGTGGACCATCAACGCCAACGCCACACACTACAAGAACAAGATCACCAAGCTCCACCCCGACAACAAGGGCAGCCTCCTCGAGGGCCACGCCGGCTATGTCAACGGCTCCTACTTCGTGGGTGAGGGCCTGCCCCTCCACACCTTCCGCCTGAAACGCTATGCCGGCGTCAACGAAGAAGGACAGTCGCTCTGGTATGTCAAGGACAGCAAGACAGGCCAGCTCACCACCACCACCAGCAGCACCTCCGCTTCCTACTTCAACTGCGGCAGCGCCGACCCCACGCTCTACGGCGGTTTCAGCTCCTCGCTCAGCCTCTACGGCTTCGACCTCTCCGTCACCTTCAACTATTCGCTCGGCGGCAAGGCCTTCGACTACGGCTACCAGTCGCTCATGGGCAACCCCTCGTCGGGCAACACCGGCTTCTCCATACACAAGGACCAGCTCAAGGCATGGTCGGAGACCAACACCGGAAGCCAGATACCCCGCTTCCAGTATGCCGTGAAGGACAACGACACCAGCTCCAACGCCACCTCCGACCGCTTCCTCACCAACGCCTCCACGCTCACCCTGCAGAACATCAACATAGGCTACACGCTGCCCAAGAAGCTCATCAGCAAGCTCGGGCTCACCAGCCTGCGCGTCTATTTCTCGGGCGAGAACCTCTGCTACTGGAGCAAGCGCAAGGGCTTCGACCCCCGCAGCAGCTTCTGGGGATCGTCGTCGTCCACGTCCTACTCACAGGTGCGCACCTTCACCGGCGGACTCACCGTGCAGTTCTGACAACAGACCAACAGACACACCCCACAGCATCAACAACATTAACAGCACACCATCATGAACACATATATAAAGAACACGCTCCTCGCCGCCGCCGCCGCCCTTACGCTCTGCTGCCACACGGCCTGCATCGACGAGACAACGCCCAAGGACGAGGCCGTGCCCAGCCAGATCTCGTCCGACAGCAAGTCGCTACAGTATCTGGCCAACTCGCTGCCCTCCTTCCTCGTCACATGGGACACCTACGGATCCACCTACTACACGCAGGACTGGGGATACCCCTGCCAGATGTATATGCGCGACCTGTTCTGCGCCGACTTCCCCATGAGCGACAACGGATACAACTACTGGATCTACACCGAGGACGGCTCGTCGCTCCGCTACGCCTACTACTACTCCTATTACTATTACTATAACTTCATCAAGAACGCCAACAACGTCATCAGCATCGGCGAGCAGGCCGTACGTGGCGGCAACGACGCAGCCAACAAGTATCTCGGACAGGGATATGGCTACCGGGCCATGCTCTACCTCGACCTCGCGCGCCTCTACGAATACCGCGCGACAGGCGTCGACGACCTCGACAACCTGGCCGACTCGCTCGGATGCTACGGCATCACCGTGCCCATCGTCACCGACTCCACCACCAAGCAGCAGCTCTACAACAATCCCTGCGCACCCTTCTACACCATGTACCGCTTCATCATGACCGACCTCAACCGCGCCGAGAAATGTCTCGACGGATACACGCGCGAGCACAAGGCCTTCATGGACCAGAGCGTCATCTACGGTCTGAAGACGCGCCTGTGGCTTGAGATGGCCTCGCGCTTCGACCAGAACCCGGCCGACCTGACCAAGATGATCGAGGCCGACGCCAAGGCCGACGGCTACGACAAGCTCGGCATCAGCTCGGCCGCGCAGTGCTACGAGCAGGCCGCGCTCTATGCGCAGAAGGCCATCGCTGCCGGCGGCTACCAGCCCCTCACTCAGGATGAGTGGAGCGACCCCACCACGGGCTTCAACACCGCCAAAAACGCATGGATGTTCGGAACGCTCGTCAACAGCACGGAGCAGATCAACGAACTGCCCTGGTACACCTTCCTCGGATGGATGGCCTCCGAGGCCGACTGGGGCATGTGTGTCACACAGTACAACTCATACCGCTGCATCAGCAAGACGCTCTACGACAAGATGACCTCAGCCGACTGGCGCCGCACCTCATGGATCAACCCCAACGACGCAGGGTCAGCCACCGTCCCCGACGGCTACCGCACCAACGTCAGCGCCACCAAGTGGGCCTCACTGCCTGCCTACTGCAACCTCAAGTTCCGCCCCGGCAGCGGCAACCTCAACGACCTCACCGTGGGACTCGTCGCATCGCTGCCCCTCATGCGTGTCGAGGAGATGTATTTCGACTATTTCGAGGCCATCGCACACACACAGGGCGTCGCCGCAGCCGCAGCCGCCCTGCAGCAGTGGGTCAACACCTACCGCTACACCGACGGCTCCTACACCTGCAAGGTCACCAAGATGAACAGCTTCATCAATGCGCTCATGGTGCAGCGCCGCATCGAGCTATGGGGCGAGGGCCTCGTCTTCTTCGACTACAAGCGTCTGCGCCTGCCCGTCACGCGCCGTTACACCGGCTCCAACTACGCTTCGTCCATGCAGCTCAACTCCTACGACGGAAAGGTGGCTCCCTGGATGAACTACATGATACCCGAGACCGAACAGGACCAGAACCCTGCCGTCATCGTCGGCCCCAACCCCTCGGGAGCCATCACCGCGCAGTAACCGCCGTGGCGTGAACGACAAAACCAGTACAACCCAACCATAAAAACATACCACCATGAGAAAGACTATCCACACGCTATACGCGCTCCTCGTCCTCGTTGCCGCAGCCGCCCTCGCGGCGTGCTCCAGCGACGACAGCTACGAGTGGGCCAAGAAGGTGAGCGACGGCAACCCCGGTGCCTACTTCCCCGCATCCAACAAAGCCAGCGAGCTTCTCACCCCCGACGAGAATGACAGCCGCCAGGGCGTCAGGCTCACCGTCGTGCGCACCAACACACAGGGCGACCTCACCGTGCCCGTCATCGTCGACCATGCCGACTCGGTGTTCACCGTGCCCGCCACGGCCGTCTTCAAGGACGGCGAGGCAGAGACCACCATCGAGGTGGGATGCAAGGGCCTGCAGCCCCGCACGACCTACCGCTTCACCATACACCTCGACGAAGCCTACACCGACCCCTACACCAGAACCGACGGATCGCCTGTCTTCAACTACGACGTGCTCGTGGCACAGTGGACGAAGGTGGTCGACAACGCACAGTTCCTCTGGAACAAGAGCGAGTTTGCCACATCCACATCCAGCATCTACTGGCTTGAGGGGCAGAACCGCTTCCGCATCGACAACTGGCTCGGCTCAGGCATCAACCTGCAGTTCCAGATCGTCGCACAGGACAAGGAGAACACAGCGTTCTACTCGCTCGACAATTTTGATGCCAACGACCGCTCCACATGGCACGGTGCCTTCCAGCCCTACGACCACTCACTCATGGATCCCTACGGAGGCTCCTACTGGTATCTCATGAACGACCCCGAGACGGAGGACTACGCATCGTGGTACCCCGACGGCGAGGGCAAGCTCGGCATCAGCTACGTCAACTTCTACTACGAAGCCACCTCCGAGAACTACTCGTCGGTCGACATGCGCGGCAGCACCACCGGCTACTCGCTCTTCCTCGTGCCCTACGTCTACTACACCGACGGCACGCAGTCGGGCTACACCTACCTCTACGGCTACTGGAGCGGTCTCAATGCCGCCAAGTGAACGGCCCTTCCCGACACAACACACTCTTCACATTAACCGACAAACGACAGACATGAAACAGCATAAGTCAATCATCAAGCGTCTCGGCGCACTGCTCGCCGTGGCGCTTCTCGCCGTGGCGGGCCTCACCTCCTGCAGCTCCGACGACACCAAGACACCGCTGGCCGCACCCACTCTCACCGAGGGCGCCAAGACCGTCAGCTCCATCGTCTTCAACTGGCAGCCCGTCGACGGCGCCTCGCAGTATGCCTATGAGCTCTACGACACGCTGGGCACCAAGGTGACGGCCGACGTCACCACCACCACCACCGTCGTGGCCACCGGCCTCAAGCCCAACACGCAGTACACGCTCAAGGTGTGGGCCTTCTCGCCCGTCGACGGCCACCGCACCACATCGCCCATAGCCACCATCACCGCCACCACCAACGAGCAGATACCGCTCGTCGCACCCACGGCCGCCACGGCCGCCACGGTCAGCGGAGGCATCACCATCACATGGCCCGCCGTCGAGCACGCCACGGCCTACCGCTACACGCTCAGCAACGGCACGTCGGGGGTCACCGCCACCAACAGCGTCACCCTCACGTCGCTCGACCGTGGCACCTACACCATCACCATCGTGGCCACCAGCGACGACGAGACCTACGCCGACTCCGAGCCTTTCGCCTTCACCTTCGAGCGCGCCAAGGCCGAGCTGTGGCGCCAGACCGGCACCTACACCGCCGCCAACCTCCCCGAGGGCAGCAACAAGTTCACGGCCGACATCGTGGCCTACGACGACGGCTCCTACACCATCGAGGCACCCTACGGCGTGAAGGGTCTCGACATCACCTTCTCCGTCGATGCCGACAACAACAACGAGATACAGCCCATCGGCACACAGAGCTATGGCGGCTACGAGTATGTGTGGGTCACCAGGCAGTATGACCTCGGCATGTACTGCTCCGGCGGCTACTCAGCCTTCGAGGGCGGCAAGCAGAAAGGCCAGGTATGGTTCTACGCCATCGTCTACGACGCCGACGGCAATGAGGTCGGCTCCGGCGGCTACGACGTCTTCGACTGGGGCGGCGACACCGAGGTCACCGTCGACAAGCTCTGCGGCACCTATGCTGCCGTCACCTCGGCCTACGACTACTTCTCGTCCGACTGGACGCTCCAGGAGGTCAACCGCACCGACGAGGTGACCATCACCAAGGTCAACGACAACACCGTCACCATCAGCAACTTCTACGGATGGGAGGAAGACTTCACCGCCACCGTCGACCTGCAGGCCAAGACCATCACCGTGCAGCCCAGCGTGTGGAATACCTACTACACCTTCGCCGATGTCTCGTCGAGCACCACACCCGTCGTAGCCACCTTCACCGACGACCTCGTCATCACCTTCCAGAACTACACGGCCTGGTACGGCAGCTACTACTACATCGAGAGCGATGCACGCACCGTCCTTACGCAGAAATAACAATTCCCAATGAATAAGCACACAGCCCATCTGCTGCTCCTTGCCCTGGCGCTGGCACCCGCCACCGCCACGGCCAAGGAGCGCACGCAAGCCGACATCACACGCATCGCTGCCGCGGCCATCGCGGCAGCCCAGCCACACCACAGCCGCAGCGCCGCTGCGACAACACCCCTCCGAACCCTCGCCGCCACCAAGACCTACACCGTCATGGGCTATGCCGGCGGGGGCTTTGCCGTCATTGCCAACGACGATGCCCACGCGCCCGTCATCGGCTATTCGCCGTCGTCGGCCTTCTCCACAACCGACAATCCCGCTCTCGAGTGGTACCTCACCCTCGCCGACGCTGTGCTCGCGGGCAACGCCGCGCAGGCCGCGCCGCGGGCAGCCAGCTCCGCCGTGCCGGCCGACTGTCCGGCTTCGGTGAGCCACCTCATCGACACCAAGTGGAACCAGGGCGACCCCTACTGGGCCAAATGCCCCAAGGACGGCGCAGGCAGATACTGCTACACGGGATGCGTGGCCACGGCCATGGCCCAGATCATGCGCTACTACAAGTACCCAACGACGGGCATCGGCCGCGACACCGCCTACTACAACCGTCATCCCTACGATGTCGACTTCGCGGCCGCACACTACGACTACGACAACATGGCCGCATCCTATAGCGGGTCGTACACCGTGGCGCAGAAGCTCGCTGTCGCCACGCTCATGTACCACTGTGGCGTGGCCACCAGCATGACCTACGGCACCGACGGCAGCGGAGCCTACCTGTCTGATGCCGCATGCGGACTGGCCGACCACTTCGGCTACGTCACCCAGTACTACGGCTACAAGGATTTCCCCACCAATAACAACTACGACGACCAGGCATGGCGCGATGTGGTCTACCGTGAGATAGGTCTCGGCCACCCGTTGCTCTACGCCGGGGCCTCCGACAAGAACGGCACCTACAACATGAGCTACCATGCCTTCGTGCTCGACGGCTACGATGCCAGCGGCTACGTGGGTGTCAACTGGGGCTACAGCGGCGTGGGCGACGGCTATTTCTCGCTCGACATCCTCGAGTGCACGGCCTACACGCCCAGCGAGCAGTACCGCATGTACCACGAGATGGTGGTGGTGCACCATCCCGACGACGGCCCCATCACCTATTCGCTCGCGCCGGCCACCGGCATACAGGCGCCCGCCCTTCCTGTCGCCGACGCGGCTGCCGCCTCTGCCCAGACGGGTCTCTATGATGCCGCCGGCCGCCGTCTGGCTCCCGGCACGTCGCATCCCGGCCTCGTCATCGTGCGCCAGGGCAACACCACACGCAAACTGCTGGCAAGATAGCCGGCGCATCTGTCAGTGCATGGTGCTGCATCATGCGCTGACAGCGAAGCGTGCCCCATACCAAGAAATAGATAATTTTTAGTAACATATAACACTTGTTTTTTTATGACTCCTAAGTATCCTATGTATGTCATCGGAGCAGCCTTGCTCTCGCTCGCTCCGTATGGCTTCGCTAAGGCACAAGCTCAGAAATTGTCGTCTTTCATCACCTCTACGCCCTCTGCCCACAAGGTGACGGCTGCCGAGCTCAAGGCCCGGCTGGCAGAGGCCAAGGCCAAGCATCCTCTGCTCCACCAGCGCCTGTTGCCCACCAAGGCCAAGCACGACAGCATCGTGCGCCTGAACCGCAACATCGAGGCTGGCATCAAGATGAACCAGGCCGGCAAGAACACTTTCATCCTCAGGGCCAACAACGGAGAAACCAAGACCCTCTGGGGTAACGTGCTCTTCGACAACACCTGGGGCGACAATGTGGAATACGGCATGTATTCGTTCGACACCAAGACCCGCGCCACCAAAAAACTCTTCGGCGACGACTTCTGCCGTGCCACAGGTGCGGGATCATGGATAGAGAACGAGCTCTATTTCGTGATGTACCAGAGCTTCTGGGGCATCGACATGGTGTATCTCTACAAGTATGACACGGACACCTGGACCATGCTCCAGGAGACACGCCTTGACGACTATGCGCTCGTGGCCAACGAGACCGCCATCGCCGACGACGGCACCGTCTACGGCTGTTTCCTCGACGCCGACGGTTCGACCTTCGAACTCGGCGTGGCCGACTACGCCAACAAGACACGCTCCACGATAGGCCGTCTGAAGCATGCCTACGTGGCCATGGGCATCACCAAGGACAACACGCTCTATGGCATCGCCAGCGACGGCAACCTCTATAAGATCGACACCGCCACAGCCGAGGAGAACCTCGTCGGTTCCACAGGCAAGCAGCTCACCCTGAGCGACGGTTCCTACTACTACCAGAGCGGCGAGATCGACCAGAGCACCAACACCTTCTACTGGGACTGCGTCGATGCCGAGCAGAAGTCTACCCTCTACACCGTAGACCTCGCCACCGGCCAGCTCACCGAGATTGGCGAGTTCCCCAACAATGAGAACATCGCCCTCCTCACCATTCCCAAGGCCAAGGCTGCCGACAGCGCTCCCGCCACAGCCACCGACCTCACCTTCAACTTCACGGAAGGTGCACTCACGGGTGACATCTGCTTCAAGGCCCCGACACAGACCTTCGGCGGCAGCAAGCTCACCGACGAGAAACTCAAATACTCGATTCTGCTCGACAAGACCGAGATAGCCTCAGGCGAGACCACACCGGGCGCCGACGTCAAGCAGCAGGTGACCCTGCAGAAGGGCTACAACAACATCACCGTGCTCGTGTCAAACGGCGAGGGCAACAGTCCCAAGCTCGTGAGCCGCTACTATGCAGGATACGACGTGCCTGTCTCTACGGGCAATGCGAAGACCACCCTCGACGCTGCCACCGGCAAGGTGTCGGTGACATGGGAGGCTCCCACCGCCGGTGAGAACGGCGGATATGTGGGTGGCGTGACCTACACCATCAAGCGCTATCCCGGCGGCGACGTGGTGGCCGAGGGCTACACAGGCACGTCCTACGAGGAGACACTGCCCGATGGCGAATACAAGACCTACGCCTACGGCATCACGCCCGACAACCACGGCGTGGCGGGCCAGGAGCTCGTCAGCAACTATGTGGCCTACGGCTCGCCCATCACACCGCCCTACAGCAACGGCTTCGACGATGAGGGCGAGTTGGCCTACTTCTCTGTCATCGACAGCGGCAACGACAGCGTGACATGGGCGCTCGACGAGCCCCGCATGGCCAACGACTACGACGGTGCGGCCGTCATCAAGCGCGGTGAGGAGAAGGCTGCCTTCGACGACTGGTTGGTCAGCCCGGCCCTCCAGCTCAAGGCCAACCACCAGTACCGCGTGTCGTTCAGAATCAAGGGATGGTCCAAGTGGTATGCTGAGCAGGTGGAGGTGAAATACGGCACCGAGCCTACGGCTGCCGGCATGACCGAGACACTCATGGAGGAGACCACCCTCAAGTCGTCCGACTTCGATACCAAGTCGTTTCTCATCAATGCCACGAAGGACGAGGTCATCTACCTCGGCTTCCATGCCCTCACCGAGAAGAGCGAGGCCATGGGCATCTATATCGACGACGTGTATGTCACGGCCGGTGTAGACCAGGAGGCACCCGATCAGGTCACCGGCCTCACGGCTGTTGCCGACGCCGGCGGTGCGCTCAGTGCGACAGTTTCCTTCGTCGCTCCCACCAAGACGCTCAACGGCGGCACGCTCGACAAGCTGACTGGCTTCCAGCTCCGCCGCACGGGCAAGGTTGTGGCCGAGATACCGGCTGCCGCTCCCGGCGCCACAGTGTCCTTCACCGACAACACGGCCGTCAACGGAATCAATATCTACAGCGTGGCGGCCGTCAACGACAAGGGCGCCAGCTTCTTCTGCGACCCCGTACCGGTCTATGTGGGTGAAGACGCGCCCACCGTTCCCGTCAAGAGCAACACCGAGACTGGCGACAAGTCGGTGCGTCTCAACTGGACGGCTCCCGTGACCGGTGCGCACGACGGATACCTCAATCCCCAGAACATGAACTACACCATCGCCGAGAAGGGCGGTTCCGACTGGTATCCCACCTACGACTCCATCGCCAATGTCAAGGCGCAGACCTACTACGACTATGTCGTCGACACCAACGACGGTGAGACGCAGACGGTGCAGACACTCTATGTCAACGCTGCCAACAGCTACGGTGAGAGCTCATACATACCCCTGCCCTCGTTCATCATCGGCAAGCCCTACGAGATACCGTTTGCCGCCAGCGTGAAGAACTACATGTTCTACGGCATACTCTGGTCGGCATGGGGCACAGGCTCTTCCGACTTCGACCTCTCCACCGAGTCGGTCGACAACGACGGCGGTTGCTTCCATGTCATGCCTTACAACACGGAGGACATCGCCTACCTCGGCTCCGGAAAGATCAACCTCGGCGGTGCCACGGCTCCCAAGCTGATGTTCCACTATAAGGCCACTGGCGGTGCCAAGATCAATGTCGAGGTGGAGACACCCGACGGCAAGAGCCATCTGGCAGGCACCGTTGACTGCAGCCAGGGCACCGAGGGCGAGTGGCAGGCCACAGGCATCGACCTCAGCCAGTGGGCCGGCGAGCGCTTCATCACCTTCGACTTCGCCGTGCAGGGAGACACCTACTCTGACGTCTACATCGACCGCCTCTTCGTGCGCGACACGCACACCGACGACCTCAACGCCGAGATCTCCGCACCCGAGAGCATCAACAAGGGCGGACAGGCTCAGGTGCTCGTCAGAGTGAACAACTTCGGTGAGAACGCCGCCAAGAAGTTCACCGTGAACCTCTACGCCAACGACAAGCTCGTCGAGAGCAAGAAGATCACCTCGCCGCTTGCCGCTTACCGCTTCGCCGATGTTGTCTTCGACTTCCAGAGCAACATCCTCGACCAGAATGAGGCGGTGGAGCTGAAGGCCGTCGTCGACTACACCTACGAACTCTTCGAGGACGACAACACCGTGTCGGCCACTGTGAAGTACACCACCAGCTCCAAGCCCCAGCCCGATGCTGCCAGCGCCACCACGACCGATGGCGGTGTCGTCGTCAGCTGGACACCTGTGGCTGCCGCCACCGAGACGGTGACCGAGAGCTTCGAGGATGGCACGTCGTGGAGCCAGGACAGCTTCTGCGGCTTCACCTCCGAGGCCGTCAACGCCGGAACGACGGGCGGTGTCTTCGACAACTACTCGTTCCCCAACCAGGGTTCCAACTACGGTTTCATGCTCTTCGACCCCGCCAACGGATGGCTCACCGAGACACAGCTCGATGCCGTGCCCGATTTCAAGGCCAACACCGGCAACAAGTATCTCGCCTCGCTCTACCGCGTCGACGACAGCGGCTACGACGTGAGCCAGAACAACTGGCTCTACAGTCCCGAGCTCTCGGGCGACGAGCAGGAAGTGAGCTTCTGGGTGAAGAACTACAAGGACTCGGAGACCACCTACAAGGAGACCTTCGACGTGCTCGCCTCTACCACCGACAAGAGCCGCGACGCCTTCCAGAAGGTGGGCGACAGCTATGAGGCTTCCAGCGGACAATGGCAGGAGGTGAAGGTCACGCTGCCCGCCGGCACCAAGTATTTCGCCATCAACCAGAACACATACACCTGGGACAACCCGTTCTTCTTCATGATCGACGACATCACCTACACCAAGGGTGCAGGCAAGGTGAAGGGCTACAACGTCTACCGCGACGGCAAGCTCGTGGGCACTGTCGAGGCCGGCGTGTCGACCTTTACCGACACCACCGTCGAGGCCAGTGACGCGAACACCTACCAGTATGGTGTCACCGCGATCTACGCCACTGAGGAGTCGGAGGCCACACTCACCAATCTTGTCACGCCTACTGGCATCAGCATCGTCACCGACGGCGACAAGACCTTCGACGTCTACGCTACCGACGGCAGCTGCGTGGCTCGCAACGTGAAGAACCTCAACCTGCTGAAGCCGGGTGTCTACGTGGTCAACGGACAGAAAGTCATCGTGAAATAACACTCGTTTTCACTTCACACAAGAAGCAGAACAATGACAATGAACATCCGTAAGATATCCATCAGAACGGCACTGGCAACGGTGTGCCTGGCAGTATTCCTGCCAGGCACCCTCAGCGCCAAACTGCGCACCAGCCAGCAGATGCTGCAGGCTGCACAGCAAGCACTCACCGGCGGACGCCACGACGCCAAGGCCCAGGCTATGGCCAAGGGCATCAGGCAGCTCGAGGCGGCCGACGCCTACACCGTCTACGGCAACACGGCGGGAGGCTTCGCCGTCATAGCCAACGACGACCTCATCCCTGCCGTGCTCGGCTACTCCGACCGCCCCTACGACACCTCGGTGACCAACGCCAACTTCAAGTGGTGGCTCTCTGCCGTCGACGAAGCGGTCAAGGTCAAGGTCAAGCAGGGCAAGCCCGTGGCCAGGACGACAAAGCCCGACACGGCCAAGTATCCCGAAGCCGTCACGCCGCTCCTGACCACCACATGGGGACAGGACGCTCCCTACAACAACCTCTGCCCCATAGCCACCGACGGCACGGGCCGTTGCCTCACGGGATGCGCCGCCACCTCCACCGCACAGGTGCTCTATTACCACAAGGGACCCAAGAGCGGCATGGGCACAAGGACCATCTATTACCCATCGGGACAGACGTCGGGCGTGGCCATCTCCGTCGACTTCGAGCATGAGGTCTACGACTGGAACAACATGATCGACAACTACGGCAACGGCTACACCAATGCCGAGGCCGATGCCGTGGCCATGCTGATGCGCGACCTCGGCGTGGCCGCCGACATGGAGTACGGTTCCGACGCACAGGGCGGCAGCGGTGCTCTGCACGAGACGCTCGCCACGGGTCTGCAGCGCTATTTCGGACTCACCGACGTGAAGTATCTCGACCGCGCCGACTACAGTGAGCAGGCTTGGATGGACATCATCTACAGCCAGCTCACGCAGAACATGCCCATCGTCTACGGTGGCTTCACCAAGAGCCGCGAGGGACACTCCTTCGTCTTCGACGGATACGACAAGGATGGTCTCGTACACGTCAACTGGGGATGGGACGGTTCGCACAACGGCTACTACGACGTGGCCATTCTCGACCCGCCCGCCGGCTACGTCTTCAGCCAGCTGCAGGAGATGATCATCAACATCAACCCCGAGCCTGCCATCAGCCGCATATCAGCCGACCTGAACGTCACAGTGCCGGGCACGCTGGCCTCGCTCCTCGATGCCGACAACTTCTACAACTACGACACGCTCAAGGTCAGCGGCACCGTCAATGCCGCCGACATACGCACCATCCGTGAGATGGCCGGCGTCGACGAGAACGGCAACCGCACACACGGCCAGCTGTCCATGCTCGACCTGGGCCAGGCCACCATCGCCTCAGGAGCCGACTACTACTGTGTCGACAAGGGCAAGAAGCTCACCATCACTACTGACAACACCTTGCCCGACAAGATGTTCTACGGCAGCAAGCTGGAGGAGATTGTCTTCCCCGAGGCAGGTGTCAGCAGCATCGGAACCGCCGTGTGGGCCTACTGCAACAAGCTGCACACCGTGAAGCTCACGGCTACGCCCGGTGCCGACTTTGCTGTCGACGGACCGCTCGTCTATGATGCCGGCAAAACGCGTGTCATCGCCGCCGTGCCCCTCACGCGCGACGACATCACCCTGGCTCAGGGCGTGACGGCCGTCGGCGACTATGCCTTCGCCGGATGCACCATGACGCGCGGCATCACGCTCGGCGACGGTGTGAAGAGCATCGGCAAGGAGGCCTTCGGCTACTGCTGGTCGCTCGAGCAGCTCAAGGTGCGTGCCAAGGACGTGCCCCAGCTCAGCGGCACCGATGTCTTCGCGGGCGCCAGCACCGAGTCGTGCAAGCTCAGCGTGCGTGCCGGCATGAAGACACGCTACAGCTCGCTCGCACAGTGGAAGGACTTCTCGAACATCGTGGAGTTCGGTACCATGGTCAAGGTGCGCAACGTCTCGCGCGAGTATGGCGACGACAACCCGCAGTTTGCCTATACCGTCAGCGGCGACAAGGTGGAGGGCACACCCGTCCTGGCATGCGAGGCCACAAAGGCTTCGCCCGTCGGACGCTACAAGGTGACCATCAGCCGTGGCACCGTCGAGGGCGACGATGTGGAGTTTGAGGACGGATACCTCATCATCAAGGCTGCGCCGCTCGAGGTCATCGCCAATGACCAGACACGCGAGGCGGGCACCGCCAACCCCGTGTTCACCCTGCGTTATGAGGGCTTCAAGAACGGTGAGGACGAGAGTGTGCTCAACGAGAAGCCCACGGTCAGCTGCACGGCCGACGAGCAGTCGCCCGTCGGTGTCTACGACATCACCGTCGAGGGCGGCGACGCCGACAACTACGACCTCGACTACACCAACGGCAAGCTCACCGTGACCGAGGCCTTGGCCATCGATGGTGTCAGCACCGACAAGGCCACGGCACCCTTCGACATCTATGCCGTCAGCGGACAGCGTGTGCGCAGCCGTGCCAAGGACTTCGGCGGACTGCCTGCCGGTGTCTATGTCGTCAACGGCAAGAAGGTGGTGGTGACGGTCAAGTAGTCACTTGACACCACTCCCTACGACACCTGTCCATAACCATAGAGGGCCGGCCCGCCGACATCGTGCGGGGCCGGCCCTCTCGCCGTTGTCTGAAAAAGATGCGTATCCGGTAAAAAAAAAGCTCAAATTTTTACCGGACACCAATAATATAAAAGGTGCGCATAGGTCATAAAAGAATTCATGTTTCGGACGTGACCGCTACTTGCTGGCCGTTTCGCGCCCGCCCATCTTGCCAGGGTTCACCCCATATTCGTCCTTGAAACACTTGTTGAAATAGGAAGGCGAGGCGAAGCCCACCTCGTAGGCAATCTCGGCCACGGAGAGGTCGGTGGTCTCCACGAGGCGGCGAGCCTTGGCCAGGCGAGCCTTGCGCAGCAGCTCCACGGGCGAATGTCCGGTGAGCGCCTTCACCTTGCGGTAGAGCTGCACGCGGCTCAGTCCGAGTTCGGCGCCGAGACGTTCCACGGAGAAGTCGCTGTCGCCGAGGTTTTGTCTGACGGTGTCGCGCAGGCGTCCCACGAAGGTGCGGTCAGTGGCACTGAGCTGCTCTTCGGCCGCCTTTTCGACATTGTCGCCTGTGAATATGGACCGTAGGAGCACGCGGCTGCGCAGCAGGTTGTCGACGCGGGCCAGCAGAAGCGACGCAGGGAAGGGCTTGGCTATGTACGAGTCGGCCCCTTCGTGGTAGCCCTCCTCGCGCTGCTGGCTGAGCGACCGGGCTGTGAGCAGGATGACGGGAATGTGGCTTGTGGCGGTGTCGGCCTTGAGCTGCCGTGTGAACTCCAGTCCGTCCATGACGGGCATCATCACGTCGCTGATGACCAGCTTGGGCACCTCGCGCCGCGCCGTCTCCAGTCCGGTCTTGCCGTCGGCTGCCTCCGACACGTTGTAGTGGGGCGCAAGCACGGACCGCAGGTAGGCGCGCATGTTGTTGTTGTCGTCGATGACGAGTATGAGCGGTTTGTCGGCGTCGAACTCCTCGGCGTCGGTAATGTGCGCGGTGGCCTGCCCGGCCGCATCCACGGGAATGTAACTGTCGTCGACGAGCGTGCGTGCAGGCTGCGGCACGGCCGGAAGGTCGGCCGACGGGTCGTAGCCCGGCTGGCTGTCGGGCAGTGTCACGGTGAACGTGGCCCCCTGTCCGGGAGTGCTCGCCGCGTGAATGTCGCCTTGGTGCATGTCCACGTAGGCACGCACCAGGGCCAGGCCGATGCCCGTGCCGCCGATGGTGCCTTTGGCCTGGTAGAAACGTTCGAAGAGGTGTGGCAGGTCTTCCGCAGCTATGCCCCGTCCGGTGTCGGCCACGGTCAGCGTGTAGCGGTGGTCGGCGAGGGCGAGGCCTACGGTGACGGTGCCCTGGCGCGGTGTGTATTTCAAGGCGTTCGACATGAGGTTGAAGTACACATGCGCCAACTTGTCCCTGTCGGCGATGATGCGGGCGTCGGCAGGCACGCCGGCGGTGTCGACCAGAATGGTGATGCCCTGGCGTGCGGCTGCGGCACGGAAGTCGGCGGCCCAGGTCTCAAGCTCCTCCTTGAGCGAGAAACGGTTGAGCGTCAGGTGCTCCTTGTCGTTCTGCACCTTTCGGAAGTCGAGTATCTCGCCCACCATGCGTATGAGGATGCGTGTGTTGCGTGCCACCATCTCGAGCATGTTGCGCTGGTGGGTGCGTAGCGAGGGGTCGGCGAGCAGTTGCTCGACAGGCCCGGCGATGAGGGTGAGCGGTGTGCGCAGTTCATGGCTGACGTTGGTAAAGAACTGCAGCTGTGTGCGCGTCATTGCCTCCATGTCGAGCGTCATGCGCTGTTGCTCGTCGATCGATTGCCGCAGGCGGCGGTTGTAGCGTGTCTTGGTGCGGTAGGCGCTGACCGCTATGGCACAGGCCGTGAAGAGCAGAATGACCACGATGAGCAGCACCACGAGGTAGATGCGCTGCGTGTTGAAGTCGGCTGCAGCCTTGTCCACGCGGCTGCGCAGGGTAGCGAGGTGGTCCTGTTGGCGTTCGGTCTCTTCGTTCTGCATGAGCAGCACGCGGGCGTTGTCGCGTGTGACGAGAGCCGAGGAAAGGTTGTTTTCGCGGTTGTAGTGGTTGCCGCGGAGGATGTTGATGGCCAGGCGCATCACCTCATCCCCTCGTGTGGGGTAGATATACGAAGCCATCAGCGTGCCGTCGGCCACCAGTTGCATGCCGCCTCCGTTGCGGGGCATGGCGTCGACACCGCAGAAGCGTATCTTGCGTACGTCGAGTCCGTGGCGTGTGGCGGCGCGCCGGGCACCCATGGCCATGCGGTCGTTGTGGGCGAATACGCAGTCGAAGTCGGGGTGGGGATGCGAGAGCAGCGAGTCCATGACGCGGTAGGCTCCCTGTTCGGTCCAGTCGGCGTGTATCTGTGCGGCGAGCGTGAGGGTCGGACTTGCGGCCACGATGCTGTCAAATCCTTGTGCGCGTCCGATGGCGGGCGACGAGGTCGGCAGGCCGCAGACCTCCACGATGCGTCCGCGTCCCTTGAGCGCCGTGGCGAGATAGGAGGCCATGGTGCTGCCTATGGCCCTGTTGTCGGCGCCGATGTATGCGGTGTACTTGTCGGAGCGTGTGCGCCGGTCGAAGATGATGACGGGAATGCCGCGCTCGTAGGCGCGGTCGATAGCCGGCGATATGCTGACCTGTCCGGGGGCCACGACGAGCAGGTCGACCTTGTTGTCGACAAAGCGGTCGATCTGTTCGGTCTGCAGGCGCACGTCGTCGTAGGCGGTGGAGATGCGGAGGTCTACATTGTTGTAATATAAGGCGGCAATGCGCAGTTCCTCGTTGAGTTTCTCGCGCCACACGTCTTCCGAGCATTGCGACACGCCGATGACATAGGTCTTGCGGTTGTTCCCGCAGGCGGCAACGACAAGCACGAGCAGGGCGGCAACGAGGTGCACCGGCCATCGTGGTGTGTGGTGCTTCGGGGTATGGGCGGATGTGGCATGGTGTTTCATACGGGTCAGCATCGGCATAGGTCTTTGATGATTGCTGAAGGCCGCGGTGGGGCTTTCGGCTGCAAATATATGAAAAATATCGTTATCGGCCACCTCATTTTCCGAATATATTACGGCAGGTTCAACAATTTTCCCGTTGCATTTCGGGATACCGTTGTCCCGGTAAGTGCCCATGGCCGAACGGCCGAACGGCGAAACAGGATCGTTTTCCGTGTTCCGTCGGCCGTTGCGATAGCAATAATCGTGCATTGGATAGCAAAAATGTTGCATGCAACAAATGTGCACTGCTATGCACGATTATTGTGCGGCCGTTGGTGGCGGCACCGCCTATCTTTGCATCGACCGAAACAAAAGGCCGCGCAACGGCGGCCCACAGAGAAACCGGATTATCAGAAACACAAAAAACTTAAACCACCCATTCAACCGCTATGAACATTAACCATTCCATCAGGTACGGTGTGATAGCCGCCGCCGCAATGCTGGCCGCCACTACACACGCGCAGAACAAGGACAACGGATCGTCAAAGGAAGAAGGCGACCGCAACGTGATGCTCAATGCCGCGAGCGCCAACGGCCCGCGCGAAATACAGATAGGACTGCCCTCGGCAGACGTGAATGTGCTGGAGAACGGGCTGCCCGTGACCTACGCCACCAACCCCCACACGGTGAACGCCACATGGCGGTCAGACGCCAGCCTCTCGCACGTCGGACTGCTCAAGATATCGGAGACGGCCATCACCACCGGCAACATAGGCTACGCAGTGAACTCGCAGACCCGTCTCGGCGAGGAAGGGTTCCACGGCACGCTCAACTACAAGACCAACCATTTCGGCCTGCAGGAGTTCTCGCTCAACCTCAACGGCCAGCTCGCACGCAACCTGTTCTACAGCGTCAGCACCTACCAGGACTTCGACCCCGGCACGTTCCGCCTGCAGTCGACTCCGCTGCAGGACCGGTCGCAGATCTACAAGGCCGCCCTCACCAAACGCTACGCCGGCGGACGCGGAGAGCTGACGGCCCTCTACAAGTATTCGAACACCCACCCCGTCTACAACTACGCCACCCAGTCGGCACCCTTCATCTATGTGGGCGACGGGTCGGTGAAGGAGTACGGCCGCTTCAAGCTCGGCACCACGTCGTACTTGCCCACCGACAACACCATGACCTACCGCGACATGCGCACCGGCGAACTCCGTCAGACCACACTCTACGACGCCACCGAGAACCGGTCGAACGAGATATCGCTGCTCAACCGCTACCGCTTCGCCGACAACCTGGAGTGGCGCGTCAGCGCACGCTACGACCATGCGCGCGGTGCCTGCGTCTACCAGACGCCCATGGAGCTCATCGACCTCAAGGCCGCCGACGCCAAGGCCAGCGCCTATAAGTACACCGACGCCCTGGGGCAGACCCGCGACTATACCGGACAATATGTGCAGACGCGCATGTCGTGCCTCAATGCAGGCACCATCGACGAGCTGCTCCTTACATCAGAAATAGAAAAACGCTCCAAATCTTCAACCGTGCGAGTCGGCATCAACGAATGGTATTACCACGTCGACTACGCTTCAAACACAACAATGTATGACCAGAGTGTGCCCGACGATGGGTCGTTTGCTCTGCGTCTGTGGGACTCCGCAAAGCGCAACAGTGTGTTCTACGACTTCAATCGGAACGCATCGGAGTACTACAAGGGTCACGAGAACAAGCTGGCCCTCTATTTCACACACGACTGGGACATTTCGCCCAAGTGGAATGTCTACTACGGTGCGCGTGTCGAATGGCAGCGTCTCAAGGGTGAGAACGCCGCCGTCCGTAATGCCGCAGGCGAGTATGTCGGACGCTTTGCCGACTACTACCTCGGCACCTCGGCACCCGACGGCACACGCATAGCACCGACCGCCATGTCGTACGACTGGCTGAACTACGACTTCAGCGCTGCCCTCACCTACAAGGTTACCCGTGCCTTCGGCCTTACCGGCGATTTCACCTATATCGTGCAGCATCCCACCATCTCTACCTTCGCCCCGGCCACCATGCCCAACACCGACAAGATTTCAGTGCCTCTGGTGCGCGCCGGCGTGTACTACAACAACCGCTGGCTGAGCCTCACGTCGCTCTTCTCCTACATCTCGAAGACCAACAACAACTCTACGCTCAACTTGCAGCACGACGGCGAGATCAAGGCCGCACCGCTGACCTACGACATACAGACCTGGGGATGGACCACCGACGTCGTGGCACACCCGTTCCGCGGCTTCGATTTCCACTTCCTCTTCACCTACCAGAAACCGACGTACAAGAAATACGAGACCTCCGTCAAGTTCCAGAGCGGCTACGAAGGACGCATCAACGCCACGGGAAACATCGTGGCCGAGGTGCCGCAGGTGCTCGTCGAGCTCGACCCCAGCTACATGATCCTGCCCTCGCTCAAGGTATGGGCCTCCTTCCGCTACTTCTCGAAGACCTACGCCAACATCAACGAGGCCTACTACTTCAACGGCCACTGGGAGACCTTCGGCGGACTGAACTGGCAGGCCACCAAACGGCTGTCGCTCGGCTGCACCGTCGTCAACTTCCTCAACCAGACCGGAGCCAAGGGCAGCATAGCCGGTGCCGAGCTCATCACCAAGGACGAGGCCAAAGGCATCAGCAACCAGCTGATGACCGGATCCTACCTGCGGCCGTTCACCGTGGAGTTCTCGGCCACACTGAAGCTCTGAGCAACGACAAAACATGCAACACCGCCAGCGCTCGGCTGCGGCTGTTACACCCCGGGGGGCAAGGCGCACTCCCCCCAGCGCTGCCCCCCTTATCCCTATCTACCGTAAACGTAAACAACTAAAAACAAAGATACCATGAAACCTGTTACCCTTATCGCTGCAATGGCCTTCAGCGTCGCAGCCACCGCACAGACCATGCAGACCGCATGGCAGGGCGATACCGCCGTCATCACCATTGCCAACCCCACGCGATACCTCATCCTGCCCGTCGAGGAAGCCCAGCCCGAAGCCCACGTGCTGCTCGCCACCGGCAAGAGCACCGACACCTGGATGGACGTGCGCCTGGCCGCCGCCAAGACCGACTACTCCGTGCCCTTCGCCCTCACACCGGGCAAGAAAGCCGTGGTGAAGATTGCCGGCCTGACACCCGATGCTGCCGCCTTCAAGGAGATGCGCCTTTCCGACACGTTCGACACGGCCAACACCGACTACTACCGGCCCCTGTACCACCACACACCGCTCTACGGATGGATGAACGATGCCAACGGCCTCTTCTACAAGGACGGCGAGTACCACCTCTACTTCCAGTACAACCCCTACGGATCGAAGTGGGGCAACATGCACTGGGGACACTCCGTGAGCCGCGACCTCGTGCACTGGCAACACCTCGACCCAGCCATCGCCCGCGACCCCATGGGACACATCTTCTCGGGCAGCTCGGTAGTCGACACGCGCAACACTGCCGGCTTCGGCAAGAACGCCATCGTGTCGTTCTACACCTCCCACAGCATGCACGACGGACGGCAGGTGCAGGTGCAGTGCATGGCTTACAGCCGTGACAACGGACGCACCTTCACCAAGTACAAGGGCAACCCCGTGGTGACACCCTTCGACGGACTCGAGAACTTCCGCGACCCCAAAATCTTCTGGTATGAGCCTACCGCATCGTGGTACATGATCGTGTCGGCCGACAAGAACATGCGCTTCTACCAGTCGAAGAACCTCAAGAAGTGGACCTACGTCAGCCAGTGGGGCGAGGGCTACGGCGCACAGCCCAACCAGTTTGAGTGTCCCGACTTCTTCCCCCTGCCCGTCGACGGCGACCGGCAGAACCAGAAATACGTGATGATCGTCAATATCAACCCCGGCTTTACCTATGGTGGTTCGGCCACACAGTATTTCGTGGGCGAGTTCGACGGCCGCGAGTTCAAGTGCGACTCCAAACCGCAGACCGTGAAGTGGCTCGACTGGGGCAAGGACCACTACGCCACCGTGACCTTCTCCAACCTCGGCAACCGCGTGGTGGCCATGCCCTGGATGAGCAACTGGCAGTATGCCAATGTCACCCCCATACGCCAGTACCGTGGTGCCAACGCTCTGCCGCGCGAGCTGAAGCTCTTCTCGAACAACGGCGAGGTGTACCTCTCGGCCAACGTCGTCGACGAGGCGCGCGCTCTGCGCAAGGCCACCCGAAAGATGGGCAGCGTCAGTGTGAGCAACGCCAATCCCGCCATCGTGCGCAGCATATTCGAGGGCAACGACGGCGCCTTCGAGATTGAGGCCGACGTGCAGACCGGCAACTGCGACCTCGTGGGTCTCTCGTTCTACAACGACAAGGAGGAGCGCACCCTCGTCTACCTCGACCTGAAGCAGAAGCGCATCGTCATGGACCGCAGCGAGAGCGGACTGACCGACTTCGGGCGGCTGGCCGAACGCCACGACATCGAGAAGCAGGCCGCAGCAGCCGGCGAGATGAAAGGACGGGAGGCACAGGACCTCGCCGTCAACTACAAGAACGACTTTGCCCTCGGCACCTGGGCACCCCTCTCGCTCTGCGGCAGCGACAACGGCAACTCCACCAACCGATGGACCGAGGATGCCGCCACCACGGCCACGGCGGGCAAGACTTACCACCTCGACGTGTTTGTAGACAAGTGCTCGGTGGAGATATTCGTCAACGGCGGACGCATCGCCATGACCAACCTCGTGTTCCCCACCCAGCCCTACAACAACCTGAAGGTCTACGCCGAGGGCGGCACGGCCACACTCAAGAACTTCAACATCCACAAGATCGGCCTCTGAACGCAGGCCACCACACTATCCTAAAGCACAACACCAATCACATCCTATCCGCATGAACAACAAGTCAACATTCATGACCCTCGCGCCCATCATGGCCGTCTTCTTCACCATGGGGTTCGTCGACCTCGTGGGCGCCGTGTCCAACAATATGCAGGAAGACTTCGGGCTGACCGACTCGGCAGCCAACTTCTTCCCCTCGCTCGTGTTCTTCTGGTTTCTCATCTTCTCCGTGCCCACGGGCATGCTCATGAACCGCATCGGCCGCAAGCGCACCGTGATGCTGTCGGCCGCCATTACCACGCTGGCCGTGATGCTGCCCCTGCTCGACGGTCTCATGCCCGACAGGAAGAGCCAGCTCTCGCTGATGTACGTTGCCTTCTCGCTGCTCGGCATCGGCAACGCCGTCATGCAGACCAGCGTCAACCCGCTCGTCACGATGGTGGTGAAGGGGCACCTGGCCTCCACGCTCACCTTCGGCCAGTTTGTCAAGGCCATCGCCTCGTTCGTGGCACCGCTCATCGCCGCCTGGGGTGCCACCACCTCGGCACCGCTGCTCGGCCTTAGCTGGCGCGTGCTCTTCCTGGTGTTCTTCGTCATCGGCATGGCGGCCACGCTGTGGCTCGGCCTGACGACGGTAGAGGAGGAGCCGGTCGAAGGACGCGCCTCGTCGGTGGCCGACTGTGTGAAGATGCTCGGCACACCGCTCGTGTTGCTGTCGTTTGTCGGCATCATGTGCCATGTGGGCATCGATGTGGGCACCAACGCCGTGGCTCCGAAGATACTGCTGGAACGCATCGGTGGCAGTGGCGACACGCTGAAGGACTTCGAGTACGCCACGTCGCTCTACTTCGCCTTCCGCACGCTCGGTTGCCTGAGCGGGTCGATACTGATGCGCCGCGTCAACGTGCGCACGTTCTACACCGTAGCCGTGCTGATGATGGGGCTCGCCATGGCTGGCTTCGTGTTCGGCACGGAGAAGTGGGAGCTGTGGACGGCCATCGCCCTCGTGGGCTTCGGCAACAGCAACGTGTTCTCCATCGTGCTCTCGCAGGCCCTGCTTTCGTCGCCCGAAAAGAAAAACGAGGTGAGCGGACTGATGATCATGGGACTCTTCGGCGGAACGGTGTTCCCCCTGGCCATGGGCTGGGCCAGCGACACGGCCAAGGCGGCCGGCGCTCACCATCCGCAGGTGTGGGCCGCCGTGGTGATGGCCGTCGGAGTGGCCTACCTGCTGAGTTACATACCCAAAGTGAAACAATAACAAACGACAAGACTATGGAAAAGAAATATGTAGTAGGATTGGGCGAGGCACTGTGGGACGTGCTGCCCGAAGGAAAGAAACTGGGTGGCGCACCGGCCAACTTCGCATTCCACGCCGCACAGTTCGGCCTCGATGCCATCGCCGTGAGCGCACGGGGCGAGGACCGGCTCGCCGAAGAGACCATACAGCAGCTCGAGGTGAAGCATCTCGACTACTGCATGCCGCGCGTGCCTTACCCCACAGGCACGGTGCAGGTAGAGCTCGATGAGGCTGGCGTGCCCACATACGATATCCGCGAGAACGTGGCCTGGGACAATATCCCCTACACGCCGGAGCTTAGGCAGGTGGCCCTGCACACGCAGGCCGTGTGCTGGGGGTCGCTGGCCCAGCGCAATGTGGTGAGCCGCAACACCATCTACCGCTTCCTCGATGACACGCCGGCCACCTGCATGAAGATATTCGACATCAACCTGCGCCAGAACTTCTACACCCGCGAGGTGATCGAAGAGAATATGTATCGCTGCAACGTATTGAAAATCAACGATGAGGAACT
Source organism: Oscillospiraceae bacterium (assembly GCA_963610435.1). Lineage (GTDB taxonomy): Bacteria > Bacteroidota > Bacteroidia > Bacteroidales > Bacteroidaceae > Prevotella. Next base: position 28,829 of record CAVDNW010000012.1, read on the forward strand.
GGTCATCGTGTCGCGCCTGTTTGGCTTTCCCGGTCTCGACATCGAGGACAAGTGCCGTCTGATCCTCGTGAAGTACGACCTCGACAAGCTGGTGCTGACCTGCGGCGTCAACGGCAGTTACGTCTTCACGCGCGATAGCGTGTCGTTCCAGCCCACGCCGTGCGTGGCGGTGGCCGACACCGTGGGTGCCGGCGACTCGTTCACGGGTACGTTCTGTGCCGCCATCCTCGCCGGCCACACCGTGGCCGAAGCCCACAAGGCCGCCGTGGAGGTGAGCGCGTATGTCTGCACGCAGAACGGTGCCATGCCCCCGCTGCCCGACACACTGAAGTCGATGGTCTGACCTGATCACACCCAGCCCCGTAGGGGCGACACAGCATAGCGTAGGGGCGCGCCCCTACGTTTTAGTTTGTATCCATACCTTTGCCCCTGTAGGGGGCGCATAATTCGTTGCATGAGGTTGAAATATGCGCCACTTACAGGGGCTGCGTTTTTCTTTTCCCATGCCATGATGATGGCCACGACGCCCGAATAGCTGCGGGTGCCTCCAGCCACGCGGTTGCCGCGTAGATAGAGGTCGAAGAGGAAGGTCTGCACGTTGTCGATGAGCGGACTGCGGCGGTCGAGCCAATAGCGGCGGTCGTCCTGCGCCAGGGCGGTCACTTCCGGGCGGAGCCGCCCGAGGTAGGCACGGTAGGCATCCTCGCCCAGGAGTGAGCGCACGTTGTGTAGCACGTGGAAGAGGATCATGTAGTAGCCGCTGAAGCGCACGGCCCTGTCTTCAGCCTGTGTGCAGACCACGTAGCTGTAGAAGTTGGCCTCGCCCTCGTTGGCTATGCCTAGCAGGTGGGCGTATTCGTGGGCGTAGGTGGAGGGGTAGGCGTGTGGCCGCACGTCGCCGTTGATCGTCATCTCGCAGAAGAACGGCCCCATGCTGCCCGTGATGCCCGCCATGCTGCTCAGCCGCGAGAAGACCATTGTCTTGGCGCGCACCTCGGGGCCGACGGGTCTGTTGATCCCCATGTGGTGCAGGCGGCAGTAGCCCCCATAGGTGGCCAGTGGCGCGACACGGCGTATGGCCGAGTCGGTGGTGGTAGTCCAGCAGGCGTTGAGGCTGTCGGCATAGCGCTCGGCGAAGGCGCGCAGGACGGTGGTGTCGGCCTCGGCTGGCGCCATGCGTAGGCGGCGGAAGATGTCGGGCTGTGAGTAGTTGAGCCCCCATGCGGCATAGAACCACACGTAGACCCACAGCAGATACTCGCCCACGCTGAGCAGCGCCGCCTTCACCTTCCGCTTGCCGCTGAGCAGCGCCGCCAGCGGGTAGACCACCACCCAGGCGATGCTCAGGGCGATGAACACGTCGCCGACGGCGAAGGGGATCAGACTGGAGAGCGGCGCGAGCAAGTGTGCCACGGCAGGATAGATGTGGCGGGTGTAGACACCGCTCAGCGCGGGCACCGTCTGGAAGGCGGTGACCGCAGCCAGAAGCATGACGAGCAGCACGTGGCGGATGCGCAGGGTAGGGATGTGGCGGATGTTCATGGGCTGAGGTGCGACATAGGTTTGACGGTGCAAAGATACGGCTTTTCCGTCATGGTTTCTCTTTTTCTTTGCATCTTTGCGCGCAAACCGCACATCTTATGCGTGGGGCCGGCATATAACGTATCCCCTGTAAGGTAGGGTGTTCAAAATCGGATTAAAAAAGTGCGCGATTTCTTAGAGTTTTGTATGCCAAGCCCTGAAAGGGCGCCACAATCCCAGCCCAGGGTAAGGACCGAGCGAAGCGAGGGACGTAACCCTGGGTTTATGTGCAGCCGATTGACGCTGACCTTACAGGCCAGATGCTCTCTGCCCGACTTAAACCCAGGGTGGCGCAGTTCGGCTAGCGCCGCCCTGCTTACCCTGGGCTGGGATTGTGACACCCTTTCAGGGCTTGCAATACTTGCATCTTTCTGGATATCCGATAATTACAAGTTTGTATCTATGTAATATCTGGCTATGTTTTTGATGTCGATTTTGAACACCTACTCTATGGGACTCGCCAGTTGCGCTGGTGTTACCTGACACCCCTATTTTTTATCGGTGGCCGGTAAAAATGCAAGTGGCGCAGGTTGGTGTGACGAAGCGCAACAAAGGCGGCTGGGCGGTGTGGGCGGGCCACCTTTTTCAAAAAGGACAATAATAATTCTAAAAAAGCCCTAAATCATTTGGCAGCAAGGCCCTCGTCGCCTTATCTTTGTTACTATGACTTGCGTGATAATCATCTTGTTGGCCACGATCGTGTTGTTTGTCGTGGGCAAGCCCCGTGCCGATGTGGTGGCCCTCGGCGCGCTCACGGCCTTGCTCCTGTCGGGCGTGCTGACGCCTGCCGAGGCCCTGTCGGGCTTCTCCAGTCCGGTGCTTGTGATGATGGTGGGTCTGTTTGTCGTGGGCGGCGCCATCCTTCAGACCGGTCTGGCCAAGGCCGCTGGCAGCAAGATTTTGGTGCTGGCACGCGGCAACGACCAGTTGCTCTTTCTGCTGGTGGTGCTCGGCACGGCGTTCATCGGCGCCTTTGTGAGCAACACGGGCACGGTGGCGCTCATGATGCCCATCGTGGTGTCGATGGCCGCTGCCGGACGCGCCAACGCCTCGCGCCTGCTCATGCCTCTGGCCTTTGCCAGCAGCATGGGCGGCATGCTGACGCTCATCGGCACCCCGCCCAACCTCGTCATCGACGAAGCCCTGCGCGCGAGCGGCCACGAGGGGCTGTCGTTCTTCTCGTTTCTGCCCGTGGGCCTGATTTGCCTGGCTGTGGGCACGGCGGTCCTCATGCCGCTCAGTGCCCGCTTCCTCAACAAGAAGCCGAAGACCAACGGACGGCGCAAGGGCAAGCAGCTCGACGAGCTCATCAACGAGTACCGGCTTGCGGCCGACGTGCGAGCCTACCGCATCGATGCGCGCAGCACCGTCGTGGGCAGCACCGTGGGAGAGCTCAACCTGCGGGCACGCTACGGGGTGACCATCTTCGAGATACGCCACGAGCAGCGCCGCGGCCACGGCCTCATGCGCCATGTGAGCCAGCGTATGCCCCTGCCCTCGACCGCGCTCTCGGCCGGCGACACGCTCTATCTGCAGGGTGCGCCCGATGATGTGCGGCGCTTTGCCGACGAAGCCTCGCTCAAGGAGGTACGCGATGCGTCGTTCCATTTCTACGAGTTGGGCGTGGCCGAGATTGTGGTCATGCCGGGGTCGCGCCTGGTGGGCAGCATGCTGCGCGACTCGTGCTTCCGCGAGAACTACCAGATTAATGTGCTGGGCATCAAGCGCGGCGATGCCTATATCACCGACGAACTGCCGACGGCCCGCCTGCGTGCCGGCGACACGCTCCTCATACAGGGTCTCTGGGAGAACATCACGCGACTGGACCGCGACGAGACCGACTGGGTGCTGCTGGGCCAGCCCCAGCAGATGGCCGACCGCGTGACGCTCAACAACAAGGCGCCCCTGGCCGGTGCCATCATGCTGGCCATGGTGGTGGCCATGGCCGTCGATGCCATACCCGTGGCTCCTGTCACGGCCGTCATCGCCGCTGCCGTGCTGATGGTGGCGGCCGGCTGCTTCCGCAGTGTCGACGCCGCCTACAAGACCATCAACTGGCAGAGCGTGATGCTCATCGGCGCCATGATGCCCATGGCTACAGCCCTCGAGAAGACGGGCATCTCTGCCTCGGTGAGCCACGCCCTCGTGGCCTCGCTGGGCCATGTGGGACCGACGGCGCTGCTCTGCGGCCTCTATTTCACCACGTCGCTGCTCACCATGTTTATCAGCAACACGGCCACGGCGGTGCTCATGGCACCCATAGCCCTGACGGCATCCACCGAGCTGGGTGTCAGTCCGATGCCCATGCTCTTCGCCGTGACGCTGGGTGCCAGCATGTGTTTCGCCTCGCCCTTCTCCACGCCGCCCAACGCCCTGGTGATGCACGCCGGCGGCTACACGTTTGCCGACTATATCCGTGTGGGTCTGCCCCTGCAGATCATCATGGGACTGGTCATGACGGTTGTCCTGCCCCTGATCTTCCCCTTCTGACGGGGATTGTCGCTGTCTTCGTCCGGTAAAATATCTTACAACAGACCTTCTCAGAATCGCGTATTTGCAACGAAGCATGCCTGTGCCTGCAAATACGCGATTTTGACGGTTGTTTGTGCAAGGTCTTGATTTCCTGATTGTTACAGACGGCAGGCGCGAAATTCCATAGTTGTGGGTATTTCCGCTCTTGCGAGAGGTGCCTTATCCAGTGTCGATAGATGCCTTGTCGGACCTGCATAGGTGCCCCGCCGTGCGTCAATAGGGCATCCGTCACGACACGATAGGCCGTCTTTCGTGGCGTGCCACCCGCCTGGCAGCGACATTGTCGCTGCCGATTGCCCCTTCCGATGCTCTGAAAGTGCCTCGCCGCGCTCCAGATGGAGACTCCCACAGCACCCTGTTTTTTCGGAAATCATACGACAACTCGCTCGCACAATGATTGCCGTTGGACCAATGGCCTGTCCAACACGATCGCACCTAAATGCGATACATGATGGTTTAATTTTTGAACGCGGATAGTTTTTTCGAATACGGATAGTTCTTTTTCGAACACGGATTTTACGGATTTCACGGATGGCCTTTCGAGAGACGTGGGTGTTTTTTTCGAATACGGATAGTTCTTTTCGAACACGGATTTCACGGATTATACGGATGGCCTTTCGGGAGACGCGGGTGTTTTTTTCGAGTACGGATAGTTCTTTTTGAACACGGATTTCACGGATGGCCTTTCGAGAGACGTGGGTGTTTTTTTCGAATACGGATAGTTCTTTTCGAACACGGATTTCACGGATTATACGGATGGCCTTTCGGGAGACGCGGGTGTTTTTTTCGAGTACGGATAGTTCTTTTTGAACACGGATTTCACGGATGGCCTTTCGAGAGACGTGGGTGTTTTTTTCGAATACGGATAGTTCTTTTCGAACACGGATTTCACGGATTATACGGATGGCCTTTCGGGAGACGCGGGTGTTTTTTTCGAGTACGGATAGTTCTTTTTGAACACGGATTTCACGGATGGCCTTTCGAGAGACGTGGGTGTTTTTTTCGAATACGGATAGTTCTTTTCGAACACGGATTTCACGGATTATACGGATGGCCTTTCGGGAGACGCGGGTGGTTTTTTCGAATACGGATAGTTCTTTTTCGAACACGGATTTCACGGATTATACGGATGGCCTTTCGGGAGACGTGGGTGTTTTTTTCGAACGTGGATAGTTTTTTCGAACACGGATTTTACGGATTTCACGGATGTGTATTCGGGAGACGCAGGGAATTTGAACTCAAGTTTTGGATTTTATCAGTGTCCGCTAAAAACGAAGCAACTGGCAAGTCCCGTAGGGACGACAGATTATAGCGTAGGGGCGCGCCCCTACGTTTTAGGATTGTATTTTTCCTTTGCCCCTGTAGGGGGCGCATAATTCATTGCATGAGGTTGAAATATGCGCCCCTTACCGGGGACTGCGTTTATCCCTCTGCTATTGGCGGCGAATGGCAAATGCGTCCAAAAGCATGGCACAGAAATCCAAATGTTGGTGTGGACGGCCCGTTTGCGTGTTTTTTTGCTTATCTTTGCGCAAACGACTATAGTACCATTTTGACAACATGAAAAAGACTACACTCTTGGCACTCTGCCTCGCGACGTCGCTCACTGCCGCCGCACAGGGGGCAAAAATCAAGACCGTCACGCCCGTGACCGTCACCACCACTGCCGGCACGGTTCCCATGCTGCCCTACCGTCTCTGGGTGACCTACACCGACGGAAGCGGCGAATACAGGCAGGTGAAGTGGATGAACTCGTCGCTCGAGACCGAGCAGGAGGCCGCCGATGCCGCCAAGCATCCTGCTGGATCGGCCTACGACGTGCAGGGATATGTCATCGGCGACAACAAGACATCGGCCGGATACCCTATCACCGCACACGTGAGCGTGGTGGTTGCCCAGGCGAGCGTGCCTGCGCCGGCACCCGTGGCCGAGCCGTTGCCGCTGGGCAGCGTGCAGCTCATCGGCGACAACCGCCTCACGCACAACCGTGACCTCGACATCGACAACCTGCTCTCGCTCGACCCCCGGCAGCAGGTCTACAACTACCGCGACACCTACGGCCTGTCTACCGAGGGCTATCCCGAGGCCGACGGCTGGGACTCGCCCACCACGAAGCTCAAGGGACACGGCACCGGCCACTATCTCTCGGCCATGGCCATGGCCTATGTGGCCTGTCCCGACAAGGCCAAGCGCCAGCAGATCAAGAAGAACATCAAGCTCGTGGTAGACCAGATGCGCGAGTGCCAGGAGCGCACCTTCGTCTTCGACAAGCAGCTCGGACGCTACCGTGAGGCGCGCGACCTCGCACCCGAGGCTGAGCTGCAGACCATGGGCGGCACCTGGCAGGACTTCGACCGCTACAAGGCCGACTACGCCCACTACGGCTACGGATACATCAACGCCATACCCGCCCAGCACTGCGCACTCATCGAGCGCTATGCACCCTACAACAACGAGGAGGGCGTGTGGGCACCTTACTATACCGTGCACAAGCAGCTCGCCGGACTCATCGACGTGGCCAACCTCGTCGATGACAAGAAGGTATCGGCCAAGGCGCTCGCCATTGCCAAGGACATGGGCCTGTGGATATGGAACCGCCTGCACTACCGCACCTACGTCAAGACCGACGGCTCGCAGGCCGAGCGCCGCAGCAGGCCGGGCAACCGCTATGAGATGTGGAACATGTATATCGCCGGCGAGCTCGGAGGCATACAGGAGTCGCTCTCGCGGCTCTCGGAAATGGTGGCCGACAAGACCGAGAAGGCACACCTCATCGAGGCCGCCGGCTTCTTCGACGCACCTGCCTTCTACGCACCGCTGGCCAAGGGCGTCGATGCCATACGCGACCGCCACGCCAACCAGCACATACCCATGATCGTGGGTGCGCTGCGCTCCTACCGTTCCAACCACAACCCCTACTACTGGCACATCGCCGACAACTTCTGGGACCTCGTGCAGGGACGCTACCGCTACGCCATGGGCGGCGTGGGCAACGGAGAGATGTTCCGCCAGCCCTACAAGCAGATGGTGAGCATGGCCACCAACCCCGCCGGTCCCGACATCAACGAGACCTGCTGCGCCTACAACCTCGCCAAGCTCACCAAGGACCTCAACGCCTACCATCCCAACGACGCACGCTACATGGACTACTATGAGCGCGTGCTCTACAACCAGCTCGTCGGCTCGGTCAACCCGCGCCAGTATGCCGTGCTCTACCAGTATGCCGTGGGCCTCGACGCCAGCAAGCCCTGGGGCAACGAGACACCGCAGTCGACCTGCTGTGGAGGAACGGGTGCCGAGAACCACGTGAAGTACCAGGAGGCCACCTACTACACTGCCGCCGACACGCTCTGGGTGGGGCTCTACCTGCCCACACGGGCCACCTGGCAGGGCCTGACCTTCAGCCAGCAGTGCACCTTCCCCGCCGAGCGGTCGGTCATCCGCATGGAGAAGGGGCGCAAGGCCTTCACCATGAAGCTACGCGTGCCCTACTGGGCCACCAGCGGCTTCTCTGTCACCGTCAACGGCCGTGAGCTGGCCACCAGCTACCAGCCCGGATCCTATGTGACCGTGCCCGCACGCCAGTGGCAGCGCGGCGACAGTGTGGTGGTGACCATGCCCTACGGCCCCCACCTCGACTACACGCCCGACAAGATGGACATCACGCGCAACCAGAACTACAAGCCCATGTGGGCGGCCGCACTGATGCGCGGTCCGCTGGTCATGGCCGCCAAGGACATCCACTCCTGGGATGAGGCCACGCTCCACAGCCAGGCCGATGCCGACCGCCTCGACCTCGTGCCCGACTACGATGCCGACCGCCACATCACCCACTATTTCCGTCTCGACGCACCTGTCGAGGACACCACCTATGTCGACAACGCCACCCTCACCGAGCTGATGCGTGTGGCCGCCAAGCGCCTTGAGGAACAGCAGGCCTGGGACGCCATGGAGACCAAGGTGCCCGAGTATGCCCCGTGGGCCAAGAACGGCATCGATGCCATGCGCCAGCGCTACGAAGCCCTCAAAGCCTATCTCGACAATCAGCAGGGCAACGGTGCCGCACTGGTCAGCGAGCTCAACGCCGCGCTGAGCATGATGCGTCCCGGCAACCTCGCCGAGCCTTCCGACCTGAAGGAACTGCTTGAGGCCCTCAAGGCCGCACAGGCCGTGGCTGCCCCGTCGCAGCGGCTCAAGGATGCCATAGAGTATGCCGAGATGGTCAAGGCCTACGTCAACGACGGCAGCGGCACCAAGGACTTCATCCGCCGTGGCCTCACCGGCCTGCGCTCCGCCATGCCGGCCAACTGACAGCTGAATGACCGGGCACTGCCCCGATGACTCTGATACCGGAAACCCCGGCATGTTGCGATACCTCGAAACATGCCGGGGTTTCCCGGTTTAAGCCCACCTGGAACCTGTCGCTGCCATCGTGTCCGTGGCGGTGTGTTTGCTGCTGACGGGTGATGTCCGGTACACGCAAAATAATGGCGAAAACATTTTGCACCTGCCGGTTTATTGCCTATATTTGCAACAGATAAGGCATGAACCTGAAAACCTTCAAAAAACCTTTGCTATGAACATCAACGAACTCACGCTCAACGCCAACCAGGTGGTGGCGTATCTGCAGAAACCGGCCTGCGACTTCACCAAGGCCGACATCATCCGATACATCCGCAACAACGGCATACGGATGGTCAACTTCATGTATCCCGGCGGCGACGGCAAGCTCAAGACGCTCGGCTTCACCGTCAACAGCCTTGCCTACCTCGACACCGTGCTCACCTGTGGCGAGCGTGTCGACGGCTCCAGCCTCTTCCCCTTCATCAGTGCCGGCAGCAGCGACCTCTATGTGGTGCCGCGCTTCAGCACGGCCTTCGTCGACCCCTTCGCCGAGGTGCCCACGCTGTGCCTGCTGGCCTCGTTTTTCTCCAGGGACGGTCTGCCCCTCGAGAGTGCGCCCGAGCACACGCTGCGCAAGGCCACACGCGTCTTCACACAGGTGACGGGCATGGCGTTCCACACCATGGGCGAACTGGAATACTATGTGGTGGTGCCCGACGACGGCTCCTTCCCCGCCACCGACCAGCGCGGTTACCACGAGTCGGCTCCTTTTGCCAAGACGGTGGACTTCCGCGCCCGTTGCATGGACTACATCGCGCGTACCGGCGGACAGATCAAGTACGGCCACTCGGAGGTGGGCAATTTCCGCAAGGACGGCTGCATCTACGAACAGGGCGAGATAGAGTTTCTGCCCGTGGAGGCCGAGCAGAGTGCCGACCAGCTCATGGTGGCCAAATGGGTGATGAGAAACGTGGCCGCCCGGATGGGCTTCACCGTCACCTTCGCTCCCAAGATTACCACAGGCAAGGCGGGATCGGGACTCCACATACACATGCGCATCATGAAGGACGGCCGCAACATGATGACACGCGGCGGACAGCTCAGCGACGAGGCACGCACCATCATTGCCGGCATGATGGACGTGGCACCCGCCATCACCGCCTTCGGCAACAAGAACCCCACGTCCTACCTGCGACTGGTGCCCCATCAGGAGGCACCCACCAATGTGTGTTGGGGCGACTGCAACCGCTCGGTGCTCGTCAGGGTGCCGCTGGGATGGACCTCGGGACGCGACATGTGTGGCGTGGCCAATCCTGGCGAGCCGCCATCGGTCTACGACACGTCGCTCAAGCAGACCGTCGAGATGCGTTCGCCCGACGGCTCGGCCGATGTCTACCAGCTTATCGCAGGGCTCTGCGTGGCCTGTCGTCACGGCTTCGAGATGCAAGGGGCGAAGGAGCTGGCCGAGCGCACCTATGTGGACTACAACATACACGACGAAGCCTTCGCCAGCCGCGCCGCAGCACTCGGCCAGTTGCCCGACAGTTGCGCGGCCTCTGCCGACTGCCTGGAGCGCCAGCGTGACATCTTCGAGCGTCACGGCGTGTTCAGTCCGGCCATGATAGACGGCATTGAGGCCGGGCTGCGTGCCTTCGGTGACCGCACGCTGCGCGCCGACCTCGCTGAGGACAGTGCCGCCCTGCACAAGCTCGTGGAGCGCTTCTTCCATTGCGGATAGCGCGGCAGGACAGCGGGTGCCCGAAGGATGAATGATTGTCTGGCCTGCAAGGTAGGGTGTTCAAAATAGGATTAAAAAAATGTGCGGAATTTCGTTGAGTTTTGAATGATGGTACACCCAGCCCCGTAGGGGCGACATCTTACAGGATAGGGGCTTGCCCCTATCTTATAAGGCACATTTCAAGCATTGCCCCTGTAGGGGGCGCATATTTCAACCTCATACAATGAACTATGCGCCCCCTACAGGGGCAAAGGTATAGTGATAATTATTGCTGATTGCAGATCATCGATTGCCATCTGTTAACTCCGACTTTGCAGTCTCAATGGCTGCAAGCTTCAAGTCGTCTTCGCCTTCCAAAGCGTCCAGTATCTTGTCTGCGAGCCAAAGGTTGAGCATTTCTTTTTCATCTACATGAAAGTATTCTGCCATCTGTATGACTTGGCTCCTTTTGGCTCTCCTGTCGCCACGTTCAATCTTGCTGAACATTGGAGTGTCTATCTCCAAGTATGCTGCAACTTGGCGTTGCAAAATTCCTTGTTCGTCTCTGAGAGACCTTATCTTGTTTCCTAATAACATATTCTGTATTTGGGTTACTTGCTATTTTCTAACTATGCACCTTTGATGTTGTTCTTTTAAACCATACATCCGTCGAATTTCGACGAAACCGCTGTAATTTCGACGGAAACGGCTGACTTATGACAGATTTCGGTCAGATTTTGACGGAAACGGTCGGATTTCGGTCGGATTATAGCGAAAACGGTCGGATTTTAATAAAAGCGACCGATTTTTACTCTACGAGTATCCATCTCAACCCATTTCTGTCTATCATTCTTTCTTCATTCATTTCAACCAAGAGTCTGCCCAAGTAGCGCAGTTGTTGCTCTTCCGTCTTATTTTGGGGCAAGACATCTTTCAGATATTCAAAGATGCTGTCTCGCTTGGCCCCATCATTACCAGCATGGCTGAGATATTGAAGGATCATCCGCCGCAATTTCTCCTTGTCCAGTCCTTTTGTCTTGGTGTAAGAAGGCAGCTGGTGAGTATTCTTGGCAATGCTAAGAGAAATACTATAATGAGGAGGTTCGCCCTCTATTAGTCCGCGTTTGAGCAAGTCTTGCGCAATATCCTCATGAATTGCTCTGCCTTTTTGTATAGCATCAAGCGCTATGCAATCCCATAAAGAAAGAGTGTCGTTTGTTTTCAGTAAGTCGGTGTATCGCTGTCAAGATGAACGGAACCGTGAAGTGTTCGTAGTCAACCACTTCCTGATTCTTATCCCGACGAGTCCAAGTAACCTGTGCCACGGCTGGGCGTAGTTTAAAAGCAGATTCGTATTTGCCCAACAATATGATGGCTGCCCGGGTAACGCCTCCGTTGAAAGTACTCCCTTAGCACATGCATCACTTCAACCATAGGGCAAGTACAAGAAGATCGATTAGAGAGAGAATATGAAGGAATAGAAAAGCGGTGGCGAGATTATTATGAGCGGAGCTGCAATCTGTTGATAATAAGACCTCGCTCCTTCAACATTGCAAGAATGTCGGGATAATCCAACGGTTGTTTGGTATACCCCATACTATAAAAAGCAAAAGACCCGCCCTGGTTCGCTGTTCTACGGGATGCGTGGCGGATTCTGTCGCTGCAAAAATACAATTATTTGTTGGAATTACCAAGCTTTTTTATCGACAGCTTAGCTGACGACCCGGCAAAACAAAAAAGCTCCCGCAAGCCAGTGTGCTTGCGGGAGCTTTTGTTGGGCTTATCCCCAGCGGCTGTCAGGGCCGCCAGGGTAGGGGATGGGTGAGCTGTTTACTTCACCACAAACTTCTTGCCGTTCATGATGTAGAGGCCATGGGCGGGCTTGCTGACCTGACGGCCGCTGAGGTCGTAGATCTTGCCGTCGTTCTTGGCGTTCTGCTTGATGTCGTCGATGCCGGTGGCGTAGTCCTCGGCGTTCATGAAGACGAGGTTGATGACGTAGACCTTGGCCTCGTCGCTGTCGCCGTTGACCATGATACCCATGGCAGCTTCGGCCTTGTAGCCTTTGCCGAGCTCATCTTCAGAGTTGGCATAGACGAGGAGTGTCGTGCCGTCGTTGCTGAGGCTGACACCGATGTTGCCGCCCTCATTGTCGCAGTAACCGTCGTTGGTGAACATCACGCCGTTCTCGAGAGAAGTGCCTTCGCTGTAGGTGCCTGATGCTGTGCGGCCCACGAGAGGATATCCGCTGATGAGCGTCTCCACGTCGGTGCCGAGAGCCTTGGCTGCAGGAGCGAGGTCAAAGTCGGTCTCGTAGTCGTTGACGCTTACAGGAACGACGATGGTGGTGTCGCCAACCTCAGTCACGGTCTGGATCTTGCTCACGATGATGTAGTTGAGGTTCACGGTGATCATGTTGCCTGTCTCCTCGTTGACGAGGAAGAACTTGCCTGAGTAAGATGAGCCGGCCTGTGAACTGCCAGGGTACTGCATAGCGAAGAAGTTGACCTTGTTGTTGGAGGTGGTGATATACATACCCCAAGGAGACTGCTCTGCTGAGTTCCAGCCGCGTGACTTACCGTCCTTGTCAACCCAGAAGCCCGGTGTGGGGCTCATGTTCCATTTCTTGGTGTAGATCACGGTCTCGGGATAGGTGTCGGGATCGGCCTTGCGCAGGCTGTCGGAGACGAAGGCGTAGAGCACAGGCGAGGTGGTGCCGATGAGGGCATTGACATCGTCGAGCGAAATGCTGGCTTCATAAGTCGACCACTCGTAGCTTGAGGGCAGAGCCTGGATGTTGAGGGTGCGGTTAGCCACGCTTACAAACTCGGCAATTTTCTCTTCCTCGATAGCCAGTTCGACATTCATACTGTAGTATTTTTCTCCATAGGTGAAGTAGAGCGTTGCGTGTGCAGTGTCACCAGGATTGCAGGCGTTGGGGTATTGGCCCACGTGGATGGTGGTGTAGTTGTTGGTGGCTGTAGGCTCCACGAAGAAGAAAGCGCCTGTGCCCCAAGAAGTGATGATGCCCGACTGTGTGAGCCAGAAACCACCGTTGTTGGCTGTAGCGTTGGATGAGAGGCTGCCGTTGCCGTCAATTGCCTGCATCTGAACATTGCTGACCTCGGTGCCGAGAGCGGCTGCAATGAGAGTCATGTTAGGATTGACGTCGTTTGTAATATAGGAGTCGTTAGGCGTCTGCTTGATAAAGACGGTGGTGTCGCCAACCTGTGTCATGTCCTCAAGGCTATGGTAAGGAGCCTCGATGATGTTGACGGTATAGTTCACCTTATAGGCGTTGCTGCCGTATACGATATAGGCATCGAAGTTAGGCTTGTCGCCCACCTTGTTTACATTGGGATATTGGCCGATGAGGCAGCTCAGCGTGTCGTTGGCGGTGTTGTAGCTGAAGGTGCGCACGAAGAGGTTGTCCGTGTTGTTGTAGGCGTTGTTTCCGCAAGTCCATAGGCTGTCGCCTTTGCTGTCGATGGCGCGCTTCATCCATCCGTCGTTGGTGGTGTAGAGCGTCAGCGAGTCGGACAGCATGCCGTAGGTCTGGTCAATCTGCGGCAAATAAGTTATTTTGCTGAGCAAGAAAGGCAAGTCCTCCTTGGCGCACTGCAGCTTTTCGGCCAGGTCGCTGATCTTGACATATACATTGTCGGTGTCGTAGGCCGAGCGGGGATACTGCTCGATGGAAACGCTGGCCTCGCCGACGATGTTGAGCTTGGAGATGGCCAGCTCGGCTGCGGGAGCCTCTGGCACATACACCTGGTAGGTGATGTCGAAAGTAGCGGTCTTGTCGCCAAGGACGAGGGCTGCTTTCACGTGCAGCGTGTCGGAGGCGGTGAAGTAGTTGGGCATCTGGCCAACGTAAACCTTGAAGATGTCGTTCTCCTCGTCGAAATTCTCTCCGACAAACCAGGCGCCAACGCTATATGCGCATACCTGACCGGTCTTTGAGAGCCAGTATTCGCCGGGGTTGCCGGTGAACTCGTTGACGGTGCCGGTGGAATCGATGACGGTGAACACCTTGGTGTTCTTGATGTCGGACAGTTGGGCCACGAGTGTGGCGGTGTCGGTGCCGAGCACTTGGGCAACATCAGTCAACTTGAACTGTGCGCCGACGTTCGAATAGTCGCTCGTCTGTCCCTGCTTCAGCGTAGCCGTGAACTGTGCGCTGGCTGTGAGGCCGAAGAGGCACATCAGGGCTAACAGAAGCGGTCTCAAGGAAGTAGACTTTTTCATAAGCTGTGATTATTAAGGGATTAAATTTAGAATGGTTTGTCGTTCTTTCGGGGTTTCCGCTGCCGCCGGCTGTCGGGCAAGTCGCCTTGGAGCCACCGCAGGTTCAACGACACCGCAAATATAGGTAAAAAAGAGGTCGGGAACAAATAAAAGTACGGAAAAATGGGGCAAAAGGACGATTTTTTCATCCATTGGACAATTTTTGCATGGTTTCAGACAGTGCAAGGTATTTTAAGTGTTAAATCCTTTTTTTTTTATAAATTAACTTGGAAATTTCACCCTTTTAATATATCTTTGCAATTGCATCCTCGGCCTCTTTGGCCTGTCCGCAATAGGCGGACTTCGGTTTGCCAAAATAAAATAAACCTAACATAAACTACAATGAAACATCTGAAATCCACGCGCAAGGCACTGACGGCCGCCACAGCTCTTCTGCTGGCAGCCGGAGCCCCGATGTTGCAGTCGTGCGAGAAGGATATTCTCACTGGGCAGCCGTCGTGGTTGGGCAACTCCATCTACGACCAGCTCAAGCAAGAGGGTAACTATTCGTACACGTTGCGTCTCATCGATGACCTCGGACAGACCGACGTGCTCAGCCAGACCGGCAGCAAGACGCTCTTCGTTGCCGACGACGATGCCTTCAACAAATGGTTCCAAACCAACAGTTGGGGAGTGAAGAAGTATGAGGACCTCACCACGGCCCAGAAAAAACTCATCTTCAATTCCTCTATGGTCAACAATGCCTACCTCATCGAATTGCTGAGCAACGTCAGTGGCGACCCACCCGAGGAGGGTATGTGCATGAGGCGTGAGACTGCCGTGTCGGTCTTCGACTCCGTGTCGCGCATCATGCCCGACGAGATGCCCAACACCACTTATTGGCAGAAATACAAGGACCACAAGAACGGCATCGTGCTGTTGCGCGACAACACATCGAAGCCGATGATCCACTTCCTTCCCGCCTACATGACGCACAACAAGATTGTGGACGCCGACCTGACAACGCTGACCAACGGCGAGTCGAACTCCACAAGCGACGCATGGGTGAACGGAAAGAAAATCATTGAGCGCGACATCACCTGCAAGAACGGTTATATACATAAGGTGGACGGCGTGATGACATCGGCAGACAATATGGCCGACATCATCGCCTCACACCCCAACATGAGCACCTTCCACAACCTGCTCGGCCGTTTCGCCGCTCCCTACTACGACGATGCAGCAACCAAGGAGTACAACCGACTCTACAACAACACCGACTCGGTGTTTGTGTTGCGCCACTTCGCTTCGACCGCCAATACCGGAAATTACGGCAACGTCACATCGGCCGAGCTCTCGACCGACCCCGACGGACAGGCGGTAGACGCCAAGCTGCTCTACGACCCCACGTGGAACCAGTATATCTACAGCAACACATCGGGATACGACCTCCACTATGACGCCGGAGCCATGCTCGTACCGACCAACCAAGCCTTCGACAAATGGTGGAACGCTGACGGTAAGGTGCTGCAGGACATGTACGGCACTTGGGACAACGTGCCCATGAATGTGCTCGTGAAGCTGATGAACATCAACATGATCAACACGTTCTCGGAAACCGTTCCTTCGAAGTTCAAGAACATCGTGGACAACACCACCAAGGTGAGCCTCGGCCTGACAACGGCCGACGTGGACAGCTGCTTCATGGGCTGCAACGGTGTGGTGTATCTATTAAATAAGGTGTTCACACCTGCCGACTACCGTTCGGTGAGCTTCCCCGCTCTGATCAACTCCAACGGAGCTGACGGCATCATGAGTGTCATCTACTGGGGTATCGACAACCTCAACTTCGAGCCCTACCTCAACTCCATGGACTCTTACTACAGCTTCATCGTGCCTACCAACAAGGCCATGCTGACCTATATCGACCCCTGCTCGTACGGCACCAGCCGCACCAAGCTCTACCGCTTCACTTACAACAACCAGCGCAAGACCGTGGTGGCCAACCGCTACGACTATGACCTGACGACGGGCATCGTCGACGAAGCGTCGAAAGACTCGGTGACCAGTGCCGACCAGGTGAAAGACCGTCTCGAAGACCTCATCGACAACCTTATCGTCGTGGGCAACATCGAGGATGGCCACACCTATTATAAAACAAAGGGCGGATCGCCCATCGTCGTGCGCAACGCCGGCAAGGCCGGACAGATGACCGTGAACGGCGCCTTGCAGGAGGAAACCGGAACCAACGCCCTCGTGACGCAAATCTACGACGAGAGTGCAGGCGGCAACGGAAAGGCTTATGTCGTGGAGAACGCGCTGCCGCTCAGCAGCCAGCGCAGCACCTTCAGCATACTCAGCGACAACGACAAGTTCAGCGTGTTCACCTCGCTGCTCAGAGGTTCGTCGCTTCTTGCCACCCGTACGCAGGGACAGTATGACGCCGCTACCGGAGAGCGCAACATCAATGTGTTCGACAACTACAACTACACGGTTTATGTGCCCACCAATGCCACCGTACAGAAACTTATTGACGACGGCTACCTGCCCACATGGGACGACGTGGACGCCCTGACGGCCGACGACTTCGGAGGCGACAAGAAGGCTCTGACCACCGCGCAGACCACCCTCACCAACATGATCAACAATTTCCTGCGCTACCACATCCAGGACAACAGCGTCTTCATCGCAGGTACGCCGCAGAACAACGTGCGCTACGAGTCGTCGAAAATCAACCCGGCCAACAAGCGATACTATTCCATCACTGTAAACGCCGACGACAACAGCATGACGGTGGAAGACCAGATGGGCAACAAGCGCCATGTGTTGACCGCCGACGGCCTTTACAACATTATCGGTCGCGAGTACTGGTTCCAGAACCGCGACAAGACTGCTACCAGCCAAATCTATCAGGCTTCCGATGTCGTGGTGCATCAGATCGACGGACCTCTCTTCTACGAGGAGGCTCAGTTCGAGAAGAGCTGGCGTGAGGTCATCGGACTGACGACCACAGCCGCCAAACGACACAACTACGCTAAAGCAACGAGAAGATAAGCCATGAAACACTATTTGAGATACATATTGCTGACCATGCTCTGCATCGTAGCCATGCAGGCGTCAGCCCAACAGATAACGTCTGTGCACGGTTCGGTTCTCGACGAGTTTGGACCCGTCATGGGTGCTGCCGTTTGTGAAATCGACGCCAACGGACGTATCATTGAGTCGACAACCACCGATGTCAACGGTAACTACTCCATGAAGGTGAGCAACCCCGCCAAAAACAAGCTCCGCATCAGCTTCGTGGGCACGAAGGCGCAGGTGCTGCCCTTCAGCAGCGACGAAATCAACGTCACACTGAAGAGCGAGAACACGCTGAAGGAGGTCACCGTCGTGGCCAAGAAACGCCTCTCGGGAGGTGGACTCGCCATCCCCGAGCGCGAGATATCCTATTCCACACAGACCATTTCGACCAAGGAGTTCGAAGGACTGGGCATGAACACCATTGACGAGGCCCTGCAGGGACGTATCGCCGGACTCGATATCGTGTCGGTCAGCGGTAACCTCGGTGCAGGTACCACCATGCGCCTGCGCGGTGCTTCCACCGTGTCGTCACTCACTTCATCCAATCCGCTCATCGTTGTCAACGGCAACACGTGGAACGTGGACATGAGCAACTTCGATGCCAACTCGGCCAACGACGAGCAGTTCGCTCAGTTGCTCAACATCAACCCCGAGGATATCGAGAGCATCACCGTGCTCAAGGACGCTGCTGCCACGGCCATCTACGGTTCGCAGGGTGCCAACGGTGTCATCCAGCTCGTGACGAAGCGCGGTAGCAAGGGAAAACCGCGCGTGAGCTACTCACTCCGTCTCACCGGTACCTACCAGCCCAAGGGATACAAGCTCCTCAACGGTGACGACTACACCATGCTCCTCAAGGAGTCGTACTTCAACCCGAAACAGAACGACCAGACTTCCAACATCCCGGAAATCAACTATGACCCGACGTTCTCCGAGTATGAGCAGTACAACAACAACACCGACTGGCGCGATGCCGTCACGCAGTTCGGTCTGCGCCAGAACCACTTCCTGTCTATCACCGGTGGTGGCGACAAGGCTACCTTCCGCATCTCCGGCGGTTTCGACAACGAGACGGGTTCGGTGATCGAACAGAAGCTCAACCGCTTCTCTACGCGTGTGGCTCTCGACTACTATGTGAGCGACCGTATCAAGATTGCCACCAACTTCTCGCTGACCTACACTAAGAACAAGCGCAACTACGACGACCTGCTCTCCATTGCCTACCGCAAGATGCCTAACATGAGCATCTACGAGCAGGATGCACAGGGACGTAACACCAGCACCTATTATGCAATGTTGCAAAGTGCTTCCTCTGTATTCAACGACGACCAGAAAACGCTCGTCAACCCTGTGGCCTCGGCTCATCTGGCCAAGAACGACCAGCGTACGTTCGACATCTCTCCCGAGCTCCAGATTGACTACAAGCTGCTCGGCATCGACGACGACAGCTGGCGCCTCGACTATCAGGGACGCGTATACATGAACATCTTCAACGACTATGTAGACAAGTTCTATCCGCAGGAGCTTACCACCGTGGCGTGGAACAGCGGCGTGAATACCGCATACACCGGATCTTCGAAGAGTGTGGCCTTCAATACCAAGCACACGCTGACGCTTATTCCTCATTTCAACAACAAGGACCACTCGCTGATGATGATGGGACGTTTGGAACTCACCTCAGGCAGTTCTACCGGACAGAGCATCAATGCTCGTCTGCTTCCTTCGGGCGGTATCATCTCGCCTGATGCCGGCGGATTGGTCTCTGCTCCCAGCTCAAGCTTCAGCCAGTGGCGCTCACTCTACTACACCTTCTCGACCCACTATGCCTACAAAGGACGCTACATGGCCGACTTCTCTCTGCGTATGGACGGTACTACCAAGTTCGGACCCGACCGCAGATGGGGTTATTTCCCTGCTGTGTCGCTGCGCTGGAACATCATCGACGAGCCCTGGATGGAAAACGCACGCAAGTGGCTCTCCATGCTCAGCATCCGTCCCAGTTGGGGACGTGTGGGTAACCAGCCCGGTTCCGACTATCTCTATATGAGTAAGTATGGTTCAACCAGCAACTATCTGGGTAACAGTTCGATGACTCCCTCGAACATTCGTCTGACTGACCTCCGCTGGGAAACCGTTTCCACCTACGACGTGGGTATGGATATCCATTTCTTCAACGACAAGCTCAACCTGATGCTTGACTGGTATCAGGCCACCACGCGTGACATGCTGATGTCCAACATCCGCATCCCGTCAAGTTCGGGATATGCTACGCTGGCTACCGGTAATGTCGGTTCGATGCGCAACACGGGTTGGGAGTTCAATATCGATACCAACCACCTCATCGAAAAGGGCAAGTTCTACATGGACTTCAATGCTTCGTTCGGCAACAACCGCAATGAGATCCTCTCGATGGACGAGTCGGTGCTGAAGTCGCTCAACAGCGATTTCAACTACGGTAACCGCGAAGTGCTGCAGCGCGTGCAGATCGGCAACCCCTTCGGAGCCATCTACGGCTTCCGCTACAAGGGTGTGTACCAGTATCAGTACGATACCTACAAGAATATGAGCGAAGAGGAGCGTCAGGCTTTCGATGCTGCAGGCAAGACCGCTCCTGTGGCACGCAACGCCGAGGGCAAGGTTATCCTCGACGATTCTGGCGACCCCATACAGATGGCATACAACTACTCAAACACCGCCACAGGAACAACCTATAAGTTCAAGGGTGGTGACGCCATCTACGATGATGTCAACAACGACGGCAACATCAACGCCCTCGACATTGTCTACCTCGGTTCTTCTCTGCCTAAGCTTACAGGTGGTTTTGGTTTCAACTTCAATTACAACGGTTGGAAGCTCAACACGCAGTTCACCTACCGTGTGGGCAACAAGATCCTCAACCTCGCACGTCTCGACGCTGAGGCCATGATCAACAACAACAACCAGAGTGAAGCCGTCAACTACCGCTGGCGCAAGGAGGGTGACGTCACGTCCATCCCCCGTGCCATGTACGGTTCGACCACCAACTACAACACGCTCATCAGCGACCGCTTCGTGGAGTCAGGCTCTTTCCTCCGTCTGAACTACGTACAGCTGTCTTACGGTTTCAAGAAAAACGTGCTGAAGATGCTCGGTCTGTCGGGACTGCGTTTCTACGTCAGCGCCAACAACCTCTTCATCTTAACCAAGTACACCGGTGTGGATCCCGAGATTGGCTACGGAAGCTACGGTGCGGCAACCGACAGCGGCCAGACACCGCGCGCCCGCTCTTACACCCTCGGTATAACCGTCGACTTCTAAACTGAGCGACCACCGCACAGATCTATAATCCAACAACGGTAAATGATCATAACGAACTTTTTTATGAACAATACATTTCATCATATATGGTCTAAGGCTTGGGTGGGCATACTCGCCCTTGCCATGACATCCTGCTCCGACTTCCTCGTGGTTGACCCGCTCGATGATATCGTCCTCGAGAAGTTCTGGAACGAGAAGAACGATGTCGACAACGTCGTCAATGGATGTTACAGCTCCTTGCAGTCGCAGGCTTGCGTCTCGCGCATGATGTGCTGGGGCGAGTTCCGCTCGGACAACATTCAGGGAGGTACAAATATCGACAATAACCAGGACTTGTCTAACATCCTTAAAGAAAACATTTACGCCTCAAACGGCTTCACCGACTGGACGTGTTTTTATAAGGTGATCAACGACTGCAACACCGTCATTCATTTTGCACCCTCTGTTGCCAAGAAGGATCCCAACTACACGCAGAGCGAACTGCGTGCCACCATTGCCGAGATGTCGGCACTGCGCGACCTCTGCTATTTCTACCTCATCCGCACCTATCGCAACGTGCCCTTCACAACCGAGGCTTACCTCGACGACACGCAGAAGATGGATTTGCCGGCTACACCGTTCAATACCGTGCTCGACTCGCTTATCACCGACCTCGAGAACGTGCAGGACAACGCAGTGCGCAAATATCCGCAGACTAACATATACTCGCAGCGCGGACGTATCACGCAGGATGCCATACACGCTATGCTCTGTGAGATGTATCTCTGGAAGCAGGACTACCAGAACGCTGTGCGCTATGCCGACATGGTTATCGATGCCAAGACGAAGGACTATCAGGACGAGCTCGACAAGAAGGGAGGCTCAGCCAGCGAAGACGACCAGATGCAGGACGGATATCCGCTTATCTCTGACCGCTTGGGCGCAAGCTACGGTGCCGCATTCAATTCCATCTTCGGCGACGGCAACAGCCGGGAGAGTATTTTCGAACTGATCTACATGGACGATGACAATGAGCTGGCCAACGGCGCAGTGAGCAGCAACTACGGAAATGTGGACAACTTCCCAGGTCTTGTAAAGCCCTCCGACTATCTCGGCGACGATTTCACGAAAGACAATCCCACGGTGTTCCTTACCAAGTATGACACGCGTTACTACACCAGCCTCGAAGCCATCAACTCTGCTTCGTATGGCATTGGCAAGTACACACAGAAGGGCTCAGTCCTGGTTACGCCGCCCACAAGCTCTACCTCGAAAGGTACTGTTACTTACAGCACACATTGGCCGGCAAGCTACTGCCACTCCAACTGGATTGTATACCGTCTTACGGACATCATGCTGCTGAAGGCCGAAGCGCTCGTGCAGATGGTCAACAACGACGATACCACCTCTGCAGGCAAGGCGGTCAACGATTCGCTGCTCAAGCAGGCCTACAACATCGTGAATGTCATCAACAAGCGTTCTGACTGCTCCACCACCAAGACTGATATCAACTATGCAGCCTACGCCAGCAAGAACCTCATGACTGAGCTTGTCATGGACGAGCGTCATCGTGAACTGCTTTTCGAAGGCAAGCGCTGGTACGACCTTGTGCGCCGTTCATTGCGCGACGGAAACACGAGCTACCTCACCACACAGGCTTCCAAGAAATCTACAGGAAGCTCAGGCTCGGCTTCACAAAACAAGTTGAAGCGAATCGATGCCATCTTCTGGCCGTACAATAAGGACGAACTGCAGGTAAACAAGAACCTTGAGCAGAACCCGGCTTTTGGCAGCGGTGACAACTCAAGTTACGAAACCACTAAATAAACCAAATCCATTATGAAAGCCAAGATATTCAACAATATAAGGAATGGTGCCAAGGCACTGGCTGTTCTGCCGCTCCTGCTGGCCTCTTTCCTGTTTGCGGCTTGTTCCGACGAGCCTGATGCACAAAGCTATTATACGTTCAAGGGCGAGATGATGAGCCAGTATCTCAAGACCCATCAGCAGTTCAGTGAGTATGCGAAGATCGTGGACCGCGCGGGACTCATGGATCTCCTGTCGGCCTACGGACACTACACCTGTTTTGCTCCGACCAACGATGCCATCAATGCTTATCTCAAGAGCCGGGGCATGAGTTCGGTGGGCGACCTCACGGACGCTGATTGCGACACCATCGCCCGCACACACCTCGTGGACAACATGTTCACCACGTCGGAGATGAACGACGGTACGCTGACTACAGCCAACATGAACAAGCGTTTCATCGAGATTACACACGATGTCGACAACGACAGCAACGGTGTGGTGCGTCTCAACCGTTCGGCCAACATCATCTTCACGCTGCAGGACGACTCCGTCGAGAACGGTATCATGCAGCCTATCGACGGTGTGCTTACTTCCAGCTCGCGCATGCTCCCCAATGTGATCCACGACAACCCCCGCATCTCTCTCTTTGCCAAGGCGCTGTATGAGACACACCTTGAGGACTCGCTCTTCGCCTACATCGACGAGACCTACGACCACACGCTCTATCCGCGTATCAAGTACACCTCGCACGTCAACCAGGAGACGGCCACCGCTCCAGATGAGAAGAAGTCGGGCTTTACAGCTTTCATACCCACCGACTCCATCCTACGCGAGAAGTACGGCATCACGACGCTCGAGCAGCTCTACCAGAAGGCATGCGAGATTTACGATGCCGTCTACCCCGAAGACGCCAACCAGCCCTACCACAGCTTTGACCAGCTCACCAACCGCAAGAACCCGCTCAACAGGCTTATCGCCTACCACATTCTTGACCGCGACGTCATCGGTTGGAACCTGCTCACACCGCGCAACGACATCGGCATCAGCACCACGCAGATGAACCCGGTCGACTGGTACGAAACGCTTTTGCCCCACACCATGCTTAAGTTCGAGCGTCTCACCGTTGTCCGCTACGCCGGTGCCAGCGAGTTGGGCCAGCGTTACGTCAACCGCCGTTACGACGATGACTATCAGATCTATGGTGCCAAAATCAGCCAGACTGTGGAGGAAGGTGTAGAGAACACCGCACTCAACGGACGCTATTTCTATGTGGACGACCTGCTCGCTTTCTCTGAGCAGACCCGCGACATCGTTGATGGTGTGCGTATCCGTATGGACTTGTCTACCGTGTTCCCCGAGCTGATGACCATGAACATCCGTCAGAACGGCGACCCCGCACACAACGACCCCGCTTACGACGAGACGGCCAAGTACGGACGCAACTACTATTTCCCCGACGGTTATCTGAAGAATGTGTCGGTCAACGGTGACTTTGTTTACCGTCGTCCGCGTAACTACTACGACTCATACGAAGGTGACGAGTTCAACATGTTCGGCAACTACGACATCAGCTTCAAGCTTCCTCCTGTACCCTACGAGGGCGACTGGCAGATCCGCATGGGCTATGCACAGGAAGGCACGCGCGGTATCGCACAGATTTATCTCGACGATGTACCGCAGGGCATTCCTCTTGACATGACCATTGCCCTCAACGACCCCTCTATCCTCGGAAGCGACTGGGTGTCCAACTATTCGGGCATGACGCAGGAGCAGCTCTCTCGCGACCAGAAGGCTCTTAAGAACAAGGGCTACTACCGTGGTGCTGCCGGAGGCTACCGCATCAACGGCGAGGGTCACCCCACCGGTTATTCTGACCGCACCGTCTTTGCCACACAGACACAGACGTTCCGCATCGTGCTTTGCACCGTCCACCTCGACCCCAACAAGGACCACTTCCTGCGTTTCCGCAGCGTGTCGACCAAGATGGGTAACAACAACGAGTTCATGATCGACTACCTTGAGCTGGTTCCGAAGAGCGTCTATGGTGTAACCGATGACGGTGAGATTGAGGATATGCTCTAAACCGAGTGACAGGCAACAGTAACCAAAATCAAAATCAGAAACAATGAAAACAATCATCAATCATATCCTGGGAAAGGCTTGGCTGGGGCTTGCAGCCCTTGCCCTGCCCCTTGCCTCCTGCTCCGATTGGGACGACCACTATAATCCCTCTACTGCTGACGGCGGGAGCAAGACCACCCTTTGGCAGGCCATCTCTTCGGAGAGCAACCTGAGTAATTTTGCCCAAGTGTTGAAGGGTTGCGGTTACGACCGCAATCTTTCCGGCAGCCAGACCTACACGGTGTTTGCACTGACCAACGACGGACTCACCTCGGCCCAGGCCGACAGCCTTGTTGCCTCCTACCAGACGCAGAAAGCCAATGGTGTGCGCGATGACGACAATACGGTGATACACCAGTTTATCAAGAACCACATCTCGATGTTCACCCAGCCTGTATCGTCGCTCACCAACGACACGCTGACGATGCTCAACGGCAAGATCGAGCCCGTTACGCTGAGCGCTATTGGCAGTCAGAAGTTTGTTACGTCGAATGCGCTTCACAGCAACGGCCTGTTGTTCACTATCGGCGGCCAGCTCAATTATTTCCCCAATGTTTTCGAATATCTGGGAATCGACAGCCGCATCGACAGTGCATACAATTTCATCAACAGCTATTCCACCTACGAGTTCAACGAGAATGCCAGTGTGGCCGGAGGCATCAATGAAAATGGACAGACCGTCTATCTCGACTCTGTCATGACTTTGACCAATTCGCTCTTCCAAGCGCTGGGTCAGATCAATTCGGAAGACTCCACCTATTGGATGCTTGTACCCACCAACGACCAGTGGACCCGTATGGTAGGCGAATATCACGACTATTTCGATTATGCCAACACGGTGAACAAGCGCGACTCCATGCAGGAGGCCAATACCCGCCTTGCCATACTTGAAGGCATGGTGTTCAGCCGTACGATCAATCCGGACGCAGCCTTTGCCGACTCGGCCGTTTCGACCCATGCGCAGTCGTACACCTACCGCAAGGCTTATGACCTTGAGCCTTACAACATCTTTTACCGTCCTTTTGATGCCGGCGGTATCTTTGACGGTACCGAAGATGTGGAGTGCAGTAACGGTCATGTCCGCGTAGCTCCCAACTTCAATGTGCCGAAGGAGAAGACCTTCTTCCAGACCGTAAAGGTTGAGGCTGAGAACGTGAGCCGCCAGGATACGCTTATCGATGCTTCGCAGCCGCTCACGGTTCACGAGGTGTCGACGGACAATCCTTTCTACGACAAGATTTCCGGCAACTCGTTTGTCGACGTCATTGCCGAGAACACCTCAACCAACCCCAACCACTTCCCCGTGGCTGCCGTGCAGTACAGCATTCCCAACCTGCTGTCCAATGTCGGCTATGACATCTACGTGGTTTTCGCGCCCCAGCGTGCCTATAACCAGTACATACCCGATGACGACCTGTTGCCCAACCGTTTCCGCTGCATGCTCTATTACAGCAACAAGGACAACAAGCAGCTCAGCAAGCGTCTTGACCTGCTGACCAATGACCCCACGAAGGTCGATACCGTCAAGGTGGCAAGCAATTTCGCGTTCCCCACGTGTTCCTACGGTTTGTCTACCCCCAATGTCAAGTTGCGCATCATGAGCCAGGTTTCTCAGAGCCAGACATCGACGTATGCCACCGACTTCCACATCGACTGCATTATCTTCAAGCCGCATGAGAACTAGCCAACGGCATATAAACTAACCCACGCTTATAAACGATTACACGTATGAAAAAATATATGATATACGGCCTGGCACTCATGATGGCTGGAAGTCTTCCCGCTGTCGCCCAAGACGATGTCGAGGCTGCAGAGAAGGTCAAGTCCGAGCGCCCAGCAAAGCCCGTCAAGAAATACGCCACGCGCAAGGTCAGCGGCAAGGTGCTCAACGGTGCTACCGGCAAGCCCATGTCGGGTGCCATTGTCAGTGTGCCTGAGGTAGAGGGCTACAGTGCCCTTACGCACAGCGACGGTACCTACGACATCGAAGTGCCGCTGTTTGCAACGTCGCTCAACGTTACCGCCCCTGATATGAACACCGCCCATCTGGGTCTCGGCAAGGACGCCGCCCAGCGCACGGTGAACATCTTCCCCAACACCTTCCACAACGAATATGCCAGCGGAACCAACGTGCTTGGCACGAAGACCACCGAAGATTTCCGTTTCACCAACGGTGTGACCATCGAGGACGAGATACAGAAGCGTCTCGGTGCCGATGTGCGTTCCGTGCAGCGCAACGGTACGGCCGGAGTGGGCAATGTGATGTTCCTCAGCGGTCTCAACTCGCTCAACATCAATGCGCAGCCACTTATTGTTGTCGATGGTGTCATCTTCGACCAGCAGTATAACCGCACCATGCTCCATGACGGTTTTCACAATGACATCCTGGCCAACATCTCGCCGGCTGACATTGAGAAGGTTACCGTCATGAAGAACGGAACGGCTCTCTACGGTGCCAAGGGTGCAAACGGTGTCATCCTTATCCAGACGCGCCGCAACCACTCCATGGCCACCCGCATCACGGCCAGCGTTTCGGCCGGTGTTACCCTTGAGCCCAAGTTCATCGACATGATGAATGCCAGCCAGTACAAGAGCTATGCCGCCGACCTGCTCGGTACATCCGGAACCACCATTACTGATTTCAAGTTCCTCAACGAGGACCCCACCTATTATTATTATCCCAAGTACCACAACGAGACCGACTGGAAGGACTATGTCTACCGCACAGCCATCACCCAGAACTACAGCATCAACGTGGAAGGCGGTGACGATGTGGCCAACTACAATCTCTCGCTCGGTTATGCCAATAACCAGAGCACGCTGAAGGACAACGGGTCCAGTCGTCTGAACATTCGCTTCAACACCGACATTCAGCTCACCAAGAAATTCGGTGTGCGCTTCGATGCCAGCTTTGCCAACCAGACGCGTGACCTGCGCAACGACGGTGCCCCCGCCAACTATACTGACGGCACACCCACCTCGCCCGCATTCCTGGCCTATGTGAAGAGCCCCATGCTCTCGCCCTATTCGTATGCCGGTGGTGTGTTGAGCAACTCGTTCCTCGACATCACCGATGAGGACTACCTCAGCGAGGCTCTTGCCAGCGTTGACAACTACAACTGGAAGCTTGCCAACCCCATTGCCATTCTCGACTACGGTGAGGCTGAGAACAAAAACCGTTTCGAGAACTCGATGGTCAACATCAGCGTGACGCCCAAGTTCCAGTTCAACCCGCATCTCTTCGTCTCTGAGCATTTCAGCTATAACCTTGTAAACACCAACGAGAAGTACTACATTCCGCTCAACGGTGTGCCCAGCTACTATGTGGCTGCAGTAGGTGCTGTCCGCGAGAATGAGGTTCGCTCGCTTGCCAGCAAGCAGAACTCTGTGTTCAGCGACACGCGCATTGACTGGTCCAACCGTTATGGTGCCCACGATGTGCATGTCTTCGGCGGTGCCCGCATCAATTGGGAGAACTACACGCTCAACAACCAGTTGGGCTACAACACGGGTAACGACAAGACTCCAAACTTGCGCGACGGACTGTTGAACCTGTCGTCTACCGGCAACAACGACAGCTGGAACAGCTGGGCTTGGTATGCACAGGCCGAGTACAACTATCTGCAGCGCTATTACCTTCAGGCCAACCTCACGGCCGAGACCTCCTCGCGCTTCGGTGTCGACGCCGACAACTCGCTCAAGATTTGCGGTGCACCCTGGGGCTTCTTCTGGGGAGTGCAGGGCGGCTGGGTCGTCAGCAACGAGCCTTGGTTTGCCAAAGTGCCCGGTGTGAACTACCTGAAGCTTTCTGCCGGTTATGATGTCAGCGGTAACGACGACATCGACTACTACGCTGCCCGTTCCTATTTCGCCGCACGCAAGTTCATGCAGAATGTCAGTTCGCTCAGTTTCGAGAACATCGGCAACACCAACCTGCAGTGGGAGACCACCAAGCGTTTCAACGTGGGTGTCGAAGCCAATTTCCTCGGCGACCGTTTGAATGCCCGTTTCAACTATTTCTTGGCCAATACCGACCACCTGCTCACATACCAGAGCCTCGGTTATCTTTCCGGTCTGACCCAGAACTGGAGCAACGGTGGTTCGCTGCGCAACCAGGGCTTTGACCTTACGCTTATCGGCAAGGTCATTGCCAACCGCAATTTCCAGTGGGAACTGGGTGCCAGCATGGGTCACTACAAGAACAAGATTACCTCGTTGTCCAATGGCCGCAACTCGTTCGATACCGAACTTTATGGAGCTACCATCCACTCCGAGGTAGGACAGGCTGCTAACCTTTTCTACGGCTACAAGACGCAGGGTGTGTTCAGCACAAGCGAAGAAGCCGCAGAGGCCGGTCTCTACATATTGGGTGACAATGGTGTCGACCGCAACTACTTCGGAGCCGGAGACATCCACTTTGTCGACCGCAACGGCGACCACCAGATTACCGAGGCCGACCGTGTGGTCATTGGCGACCCCAACCCCGACATCTATGGTAACATCTTCACCTCGCTCAACTACAAGCGCTTCCGCCTCGACGTCAATTTCAACTATTCGTTGGGCAACGACGTCTACAACTACATGCGCTCGCAGCTTGAGGGCGGCAGCCGCTTCCTCAACCAGACCACGGCCATGGCCGCACGCTGGCAAAGCGAAGGTCAGGTAACATCCGTTCCCAAGGCCACCTTCCAGGACCCGATGGGCAACAGCCGCTTCTCCGACCGCTGGATCGAGGACGGCAGCTATCTCCGCCTGAAGACGGTCACCCTGAGCTACACATTGCCCATGCACTCCACTTTCCTGCAGGGACTGCAGTTCTGGATCCAGGCCAACAACCTGTTCACCATCACCAAGTATCTCGGTTCCGACCCCGAGTTCACCATGACCGGCAGTGTGCTCGGTCAAGGCATCGACCTCGGACAGCTGCCCCAGTGCCGCAGTTTCGTAGCCGGAGTGAAGGTCAATCTCTAAACCCCCATCCATTAAAAACTGAAAGCCCGCCACCCGTGCAGGGTGGCGGAGCCTACAAACCATCATACAACCATGAAAACAACGTTCAGCATAAAGCATAAGGCCAAAGGCTTCGGCATCCGCCGCCGTGTGGCAGCGCTCTTGCCCGCATGTCTTGTAGCCTTCTCGTTTTTCACATCCTGCTCTGATTTCATCAATCAGGATTCCGACCGTGTGATATTTGCCGACGACGAGCATCTCAACAATGCCGAGGATACCCTCTACAGCGTGCTTGGCATCGTCAACAAGCTACAGGCCATTTCCGACCGCACCATCCTTTTGGGTGAGTTGCGCGCCGACCTCTCTGACATCAACTCCTACACGTCGGCCGACCTGCGCGATGTGGCTCTCTTCAATGTCGTCGACACCACGAATGCCTACAATTCGCCGGCCGACTACTATGCCGTCATCAACAACTGCAACTATTTCATTGCCCATGCCGACACAGCCCTGAAAAACAACCGCAACGAGTATATCTTCCGCAAGGAGTATGCCGCCGTCAAGGCTTTCCGCGCCTGGACTTACATGCAGATGGCCCAGGTCTACGGCAAGGTGCCTTTCGTCACCCAGCCCATCCTCTCGAAGGCCGATGCCGACAAGGACTATCCCCGCTACGACATGCAGCAGGTGTGCGAGTATTTCCTGAAGGACCTGCAAGGTCTCGAGACCATCGAGAAACCCGGTTACGGTTCCATCCGCAACGTGCAAAGCCAGTTCTTCTATTTCCCCATTTATGTGCTTGAGGGTGATATGAACCTGTGGCTCGGCAACTACCGCGAGGCCGCCGTGTGCTACTACAAGTACCTCTCTACTCGCAATGGCACCAACAGTGCGTATGCCACCAGCACATCTGCTGTCCGCTGGTCGCGCACCAGTACCCACTGGGACATGAAGCTTGACGGATTCTACTCGTTCTTCAATGAGGGCAGCAGCTATGACAACACCAATGAACTGGTGACACTTATTCCCGGCGACTCCATCCCCTCTGAGGGCAACTACAGTCAGCTGCGCAACCTTTTCAATTCGCGTTCCGACAATAGCTACAACGCTTCGATAGTGCCGTCGCAGAGTCTCATCAACCTTTCGGCTGCCCAGACCTACTGCCATTACACGTCAACCAAGAATGTCATCTATGCCCCCACCGGGCTCGACGACTATCAGACAGGTGACCTGCGTCTCAACTCTGTCTATTCGTCCAGGAAGAACGACCATCTGGTACACAACAAGACCGTCAACGTGGTCAGCAATGGCAAGCACAGCAACCAGAACGTGCAGGTCTACCGCCGTAGCATGGTGTACATGCACCTGGCCGAAGCGCTCAACCGTGCCGGTTTCCCCCGTTTTGCTTTCGCCATTCTGAAAGACGGTCTTACCGACGACGTCATCCAGACGAAAGTGATGCCTTACTACAAGAACGACTCGGCCTGGATAGCCCAGTTCTCGTTCCCCACCAACCTCTATGTGAGCCGTTCGGGAAGCTATCCTGAGCTGTCTACCGAGAACACCATCGGTATCCACTCCCACGGCTGCGGCTGGTCTGAGTACAACGACTATTATGTCATGCCCGACGACACCACGCTCACCGGCGACGCTCGCTTGCAGTATCAGATTGAGAAGGTCGAGGACCTCATCATGGACGAGAATGCCCTTGAGTTTGCCTTCGAAGGCCAGCGTTACTACGACCTCATGCGTGTGGCCCTGCGCCGCGGCAACCCCGCTTACCTTGCCGACAAGGTCTACGCCCGCCGTGGTGCCGACAAGGTTGGCGAAATGCGCAGTCTCATCGGCAAGGACCTTCTCCAGACATCCAACTGGTACCTGCCGTTGCCTTGATAGCTGGTCAATAGGTAAACACACATACTCTTGAGCGGGCTCCTTGCCCGCCAAGCACAACCGTCATCAGGGGCGAGCCAACAGTCACTCTTCGTAGTCCCTTGGCTCGCCTCTTTTTGTTTGTACCATGTGCAGCCATATCTCAGGCAGTTGCATGGAGGCGTATGTGTCGTTTCACCGCCCTCCATTGCAGAAATATCAACCATTCATCAGTACTATATGAAGAAAAGACTCCTACCCCTTCTTCTTGCGTCGCTTGCCATGTTGCCCCAGGTCTCGCGGGCCGACTCCAAGCAGATGTTCGCCTCGCTGGTCTTCACCAGTTCGCGCCATGTCGACGACGTTCAGCTTTACTTGCCAACCGACGGACGGCGAGGCCCCGTGGTCCGCTTTGCCGAAAATCGCCTCTATGTGGGCCAGCGCGGCTATGCTTTGAACGGCCTCAAGGGAATCACCTTCCACATGGACGTGGTGTCTGGCGTGCGCGACATCCACACGGATGAGACAGCCGGCGCCGCCAAGCCCTTCGCCGTCTATTCGGTCGACGGCCGCCTGGTGCGCCGCGATGCCACCTCGCTCGATGGCCTGCCCAAGGGCATCTACATTGCCAAGGGCAAGAAGTATGTTGTGAAATGAACCGTTAGAAGCACATTGTGACATGAAGAGAATTTTACTTGCCCTATCCCTTCTCCTTGCAGCCATCCAGACGCTGCCCGCCCAAGACTCGCTCTATGTGCAGTGGGCCGACCGTTTCAAGGAGAACCGTTTCCTTTTTTCCACGGCCACACTCGACTCCATCGAGTTTTTCGCCCGCAGCACCATGCCCATCATCCGTCGCTACTCCCCCCAGTTTACCTCCGGTTATAGCGACTACCGTGTCAACGGCCTTGTCAACAACGACGGCACCTCCAACGGCACCGTCTGCTTTGGCGATCCGGGCTGCATTCTGTGGAAGCCCACCAATTCCGACCTCAGCTACAATAACGACTATACCGTCGAGTCCAACCGCTGGACGTTCAAGCGGAGCAAGGAGAGCGAGCACTTCGTCGTGTTCTGGGACCGCATGTTTGGCGACAATCCCAACGCCTCGACCGTTCCCAGCTCCTACCGTGTCGACATCGACGACCTGCTGAAGAAGGCCGAGAAGTTCTACACCACCAACATCACCCGCCTCGGCATGGTCGTGGTCGGACAGGAGGCCACGCACAAGAGCCGCCTCAACCATTACAAGATGTCCATCTACCTGCTCTATCCGGGTACCCACGACGGCAGCACCATCGACAGCTGGGTGGCCACGGGCGCAGGCAACGACAACACCATCGGCACCCTTTGGATCACACCGGCCACCTGCCAGCCCGCCGGTTCAACCATTGCCCACGAGATCGGCCACTCGTTCCAGTATCAGACCTACTGCGACAATATCATCAACGGCAAGGCCAACGACATGCGCAGCGGCTTCCGCTACGGCTATCCCGGCTCCAACGGTGGTTGCGGCTTCTGGGAGCAGTGTGCGCAGTGGGTGGCCCACGAGGACTATCCTGCCGAGACCGTCAGCGACTACAACTTTGTCAACTGGGTGAACCATCACCACCGTCACTTCGAGAACGAGTTCCAGCGCTATGCCTCCTACTGGGAGCAGTATCTCTGGACCGAGCATTATGGCAGCACGGCCCTGGGCCGCATCTGGAACGAGAGCTATTATCCCGAGGATGCCAACCAGGCCTACATGCGCATCTTCCTCGACAACAACTACGACACCCTGCGTGCCCAGCTCTTCGAGTATGCGCAGAAGTCGGTCACCATGGATTTCGACCACACGCGTGCCTATGCAGGCAACCGCACGTGGAACTGGATCCAGCCGGCCTATGATGCCTTTACCGTGACGCTCTACGACACGCTCGACGGGTGGAAGCAGATCGGGTATGAGCAGTGTGTGCAGCCCACGGGCTTCAACATCATCCCGCTCAATGTCGTCAAGGGCGGCACCGAGGTCACCCTGTCGCTACGCGGTGTCGACGCAGGCAGCGTGTTGCCCTCCGCCGATCCAGGCAACCAGGTGAATGCCGACGGCAAGACCGTAGCCACGGTGAGCCGTTACAATGTCACCGATGTCAGCGGCCACGAGGGCTGGGCCATCGGCTTTGTGGCGCTTTGCAGCAACAGGCGTGTCTACAGTCCGGCAACGATGATCAGCAACACCGACGGCTCGGCCGCCTCAGCACTGAGCGGCTCGGCCACCTTCACTGTGCCCGAGGGCACCATACGCCTGTGGGCCGTCGTGCAAGGCTCGCCCACCGAGTACCGGCGCTGTCCGTGGGATGACAAGGAGGCCACCGACGACCAGCTGCCCTACCAAGTCAAGATCACCGGCACCACGTTGAAATAAGACACCGGGGGAGAGGACGAGAGGGACCCAATAGGTCCCAATGCCGCCCGACGGGCAATGGGGGGACACAAGGACTGGTCTCTTCCGCCCCTTCCCCTTCTTCTCCCTTCCAACCCTCATTACCAACAATCCCCATCATTTCCTTTTACACTATGACCCTGAAATCACTTATCCTTTCTCTTGCTTGTACGGCCGTCCTTCCCGCTACGGCGCAAAAGCGCATCTTCATACCCGAGGACCTGCGCACCATCGATTTCACCTGCGACAGCAGCCGCTACTCGTGGATGCACTCCGCACAGACACGCGACCTCGTGTTCTTCTGGGAGAAAGGCTTCGGCGACAATCCCGCCACGCCGCCCCAGCTCGAAGGTCATCCCATGAGCTTCGACATAGAAAATCTCAAGACACGCGTCCAGCAGTTCTACAATTTCTTCCGCGACACGCTGCGCTTCACCCTTCCCGGCAGCAAGGCCGACACCCACAAGATGATGGTCATGGTCAACTATTCGCTTGAGGGCACAGCCTACGGCGGCACCTACGACAATTTCATCGGTGCCCTCTGGGTGGCCCCCAACCGCATTCAGGACCGCAAGCTCAACTGTCTGGCCCACGAGCTGGGCCACTGCTTCCAGCTTCAGATCCAGGCCGACAGCGTGTCGCCCTGCTGGGGTGGCAGCGGTTTCTTCGAGATGACGTCGCAATGGATGCTGTGGCAGGTCAACCCCGACTGGCTGACCGACGAGAACTACCACTTCGAAGCCTTCAAGACGCTCACCCACAAGGCTTATCTCGACGGCTCCAACGTCTACCACTCGCCCTATGTCATCGAGTACTGGGCCGAGAAGCACGGTCTCACCTCCATCGCCGACCTCTACCGTGACGGCCGTCTGGGCGAAGACCCCGTGCTGACCTACCAGCGCCACTATGGCATCAGCCAGAAGCAGTTCTGCAACGAGATGATCGACTGCTACCAGCGTCTTGTCAACCTCGACTACAGCCATGCTTACCGTGAGACGCGCCGCTACGCCTGCCAGTTCTCCACCCCCATGGAGGCCGTCGGCAAGGGCTGGAGCCCCAAGAGCGATTTCCAGCCCGAGGACTACGGTTTCAATGCCATTCGCCTCGCCGGTTGCCAGCCCGGCCGCAAGGTCAGCGCCACCGTTGCAGCCAGCGACCAGGCCAGCCGTCAGGGTGGGCTGCGCTATGGCCTTGTGGCCGTCACCGCTGCGGGCAAGGCCGTCTATGGTCGTCCCGCTGCCAAGGGCAGTGTGTCGATGAAGTTGCCGGGCGAGCCCCTCAAGGCCGTCTACCTTGTCGTGATGGGTGCCCCCGCCCAGCACAAGCGCCTGTCGTGGGACAGCGAGGAGCCCAACCGCCAGTATCCCTACACCGTGACGTTCGGCTCCGGCGTCCGTCCCGAGTGACCGCGCCAAGCCCTACTTCATAGCACCCCTGCACCCTTTCCATACCTTTGCATCCGCCAATCCCGTCCGTCTCATGAAAAAGATAGTCCACTGTCTCCTGCTGGTCCTCCTCCTGTTGCCCCTGAGTCTCAGGGCCCAATATCCGTCATCCCTGTCCTGGCGCAACATCACCCTGGCCGACGGCCTTTGCTCCTACACGGTGCGCGCCTTGGCTCAGGACCAGCGTGGTTTCGTGTGGATGGGCACCGATGCCGGTCTCTGCCGTTATGACGGCACGATGGTGCAGCCGTTTCTCCGCCCGGGAGTTTCCGACCAGTTTGTGTCATCGGTGCTGCCCCTGTCCGACGGACTGGTGGTAGGCACGTCGCGGGGAGCGGTGTTCTTCCGCTTTGCCGACGAGCAGTTTCTTCCCGTCGGTCCGAAGGCCCACGACGGTGTGCACCTCACGTCGGGTGTCAGTGCCATTGTGGCCGACCGCGACAGCAATGTGTGGATAGCCACCAAGGGTCAGGGCCTCTTCTGCTATTCGCCCGGCACGCATGATCTCACCCACTTCGGCGTGGCCGACGGCCATCTGTTGGGTGTCTATGTCGATGCGCGCAACCAGGTCTACGCCCTGACCGAATATGCACGGCAGCCCGTGCTGCTCCTTGACAAGTCGACAGGTCGTTTCAGCGGTTATCCCCTGCCTTCCGATGTTGTCGAGGGGCGTGTCATGTCCATGCTCCGCCTTGCCGACGGCACCATGCTTTACGGCACCTGGCGCCGCGGTCTCGTGTCGTCGGGTGTCACGCTCAATCCTGCCGACAACAGCCTCTACCACATCCATGCCCTGCTTCAGCAGGACGACGGCACCGTGCTTGTGGGTAGCGATGCCGGTCTCTTTGTCTACAATCCGCAATCCCAGACCGTGCGTCCGTTCCCCACATCGGGCTCCCAGCCGTTGGCCGGTGCCGCACCTGCCCTGTCGCCCAAGTTTGTCTATAGCATCGTCAGAGACCATGAGGGAGGCCTGTGGTACTCCACGTTCTACGGTGGTGTCTATTACGTGTCGCCGATGGGCAGCCGTTTCCGCTCGTTCACGCCGGAGACGTCGCCCCTTCTTCGCGGCAACATCGTGTCGCGCTTCTGCGAGGACAGCCATCACCGCATCTGGGTGGCCACCGACGACGGGGGTGTCGACTGCTATGACCCGTCGGTCGGGCAGATGGTCGATTTCCCCGCGCGCCAGCGGCTGGCCACGGTCAACGCACACGCCTTTCTGCCCATGGGCGACGACCTGTGGATAGGCACCTACGCGCAGGGCATTCTCTGCATGAACACGGTCACCGGTGCCGTGACCCCCGTGGCCCATGCGCCCGCCAGCACCTACTCTTTTTGTCGCGACAACCGTGGCCGCCTGTGGGTGGGCACCATCGACGGCGTTTACCTGGCCGATCCGGCCAAAGGCACCTTCCGCCGCATGAAGAAATATGCGTCGCTCACGCTCGATATCGTTGAAGACCATCGTGGCAACATGTGGTTTGCCACCCAGGAAGACGGGCTGTGGCGCTTCGACAGTCGCGGCCGTTGGCACCGCTACCAGCCGTCGTCGCGGGGCCAGGACCCCAATGTGCGGCAGACGCGCGACCTCTGCGTGGCGCACGACGGCAGTGTGCTTGTGGCCACGCCGCAAGGCGTTTATGTGTGGCGTGCCGACACCGATACCTTCGAGCATCTCGCCACGGAGCAGCCTCTCCACAACGTCAATGCCATCGTGGAGGACGCCGGTGCGTTCTGGCTCTCCTCCGACCAGGGCATCTGCAGGTATTCGCAGACCGACGGTCTGCAGCTGTTCAACCGCTACGACGGCATCGCCGGCGAGCAGTTCCGCGCGTCGTCGGCGCTCAAGGGTTCCGACGGCTGCATCTATTTCGGTTCCACCCATGGCTTCACCTGTTTCTATCCTTATCAGGTGAAGGTCAACACCCATGAGGCCCCTGTGGTCATCACGCGTCTCGACATCTTCGGACAGCCCGTCGGCGCAGGCACCGACCGTCTGCCCAAAGCCCTGTCGTGTGCGCAGAAGCTCAACATCTATGCCGGCGACGACATGTTCACCATCCACTTTGCCTCGCTCAGCTATTGCTCGCCGGAGAAGAACCGCTACGCCTACATGCTCGACGGCTTCGACAAGAACTGGAACTACACCCGTACGCCCTCCGCCTCTTACACCGACCTGCCGTCGGGCACCTACACCTTCCGGGTGCGCGCCACCAACAGCGACGGCGTGTGGACCAGCGGCGAGGCAACTCTCACGGTGGTGGTCCATCCCCCCCTGTGGTGGAGCTGGCCGGCACGCATTGTCTACCTGCTGCTCATTGCGGCCGTCATCTGGTTCTACATCCACCTGCGCCTGAAGGCTGCCGAGCGGCGCCACCGCCACGAGATACGCCGTCTCAACGAGCGCAAGGACCTGGAGGCCAAGGAGGCGCGCCTGAGCTTCTTCACCATGATCGCCCACGAGATACGCACACCCGTGTCGCTCATCATCGGCCCGCTGGAGACGCTCATGCGCCACGTGGCCAACCATCCCAACGACACGGTGCTCTCTGCCGACGGCGACAGCCTGAAGATGATCGACCGCAACGCCCACCGGCTGCTGGAGCTTGTCAACCAGCTCCTCGATTTCAACAAGGTGCAGCAGGCTGGCATGGTGATGCGCTTTGCCGAGCGCAACGTCTACGACATCGTGCATGCCGTGGCCGAGCGCTTCGCCCCGACGCTCGAGCAGAACGGGACGCGCTTCACGGTCGACTATCCGCCCGAGACATTCACGGCCATGGTCGACGCCGAGGCGGTGACCAAGGTCATCAGCAACCTCATGACCAACGCCACGAAGTACACCCACACGCTGGTGTCGCTCACGTGCCGCCCGTCGTCAGACGGCAATACGTTCTCCATCATCGTGTCCGACGATGGCGTGGGCATCAGTCCCGCCGACCAGAAGAAGATCTTCGGCGCGTTCTACCAGGCGCAGGACAACAAGCCCGGCACAGGCATCGGCCTCGCCATCGTCGACAACATCGTCAAGATGCACGGCGGCACGGTCAGTGTCGCATCGCAGGTGGGCCGCGGCGCCACGTTCACCGTGGTGCTGCCCACGCGCCAGCGGATGGCCGATGAAGGACAGGGTGAGCCCGACGGAAGCCGTGCGGCCGACGCAGCCGTGCACAACGAGCCTGCCGTCCCTGTTGCGCCCGTGGTGGCCGAGTCGGCCCAGCCCCTTTCTCCCGACGACCATCCCTATCTCCTCATTGTCGACGACAACACCGACATGCTGCGCTTCCTCACCGACAATTTCCATGCCGACTACACCGTCATCACCGCACAGAACGGCGAGGAGGCGCTCGGCAAGCTGCGCGCCAATCCCATAGCCATGATCATCTCCGACTGGATGATGCCGGTCATGGACGGAGCCGAGTTCTGCCGCCAGGTGCGTGCCGACCGCCGTTTCAGCCACATACCCTTCGTGATGCTCACCGCCAAGACCGATGACGCCACCAAGACCGCTAGCATGAACTGCGGTGCCGACGCCTACATAGAGAAGCCCTTCTCCATGGAGTATCTGCAGGCCTGCATCCGCAACATGCTCGACATGCGCCGCCGCCTCTTCCAGATGTTCTCCACCACGCCCGAGGCCACGGTCAGTGACATCGAGGCGTCGCCTGTCGACAGCGAGCTGCTGCAACAGATGACGAAAATCATCGAGGACCACATCGACAGCAAGGAGCTCAGTGTCAACTATCTCGCCGAGCAGCTCAACATGAGCCGTTCGGGCCTCTTCGCCAAGGTCAAGGCCATCACCGACGTCACGCCCAACGAGCTCATACAGATTGTCAGGCTCAAGCGTGCCGCCCAGCTCCTGCGCGAGGGCAAGTACCGCGTCAATGAGGTGAGCTACATGGTGGGCTTCTCCTCGCCCAGCTATTTCTCGAAGTGCTTCACCAAGCAGTTCGGCAAGAAGCCCGGCGAGTTCAAGTAGCCGTGGCGTCATCTCCCGTCTCACACATCCAAACACTCGTCAACATGAAGAAAGTCCTATTGTCCGCCTGCCTCCTTCTGGCCGCGATGACGGCCGGAGCGCGTGGCTTGCTCATCAAGACCACGGCCGGCCTGGAGGCCTATTTCCCCATCACCGACACCAGCCGGCCCGTGATGCAGTTCATCAACAGCCAAATCTGGGTCAGCGGCCGCCACTACCAGTTTGGCGACATCGCCGAGTTCCGCCTTACCGACAGCGACCCGACAGGCATCACCCTGCCCGCAGAGCTCCGCCAGACGGAGGGTGTCCTTGTCGTCTCCACCACCGAGGCTGTCAGGGTCAGCGACCTGAGTGGCAAGCTCCTCCGGGTGCCCGTCACCGAGGCCGACGGCCGTCAGGTGGTCGACCTCTCGCGGCTGCCCCACGGTACCTACGTGGTGCGTGCCGGCAAGAGCAGTTTCAAGTTTGTCAAGAAATAGATCGCCATGAGAAACACACTTTGCATCATAGCCATGCTCGCCGCCCTGACGGCGGTGGCGCAGGACCGCATCCACGTGCGTCTGAAGGACTATAATACCTATTGGGACTTCCCCTACATCACCGGCGACATCGACCATTTCGAGTTCTCGTCCGACCTCGGGTCGCTCCATGCCCTCACGCCCGACGGCACCGTCATCCCCTTCGACGCCGCCAAGGTCGACTCCGTGACGTTCGAAGACGAGCCTGCCGCGACGACTGAGGACCACTACCGCGTGTTCCAGATGTATATCACCACCAACAGCGGTGCCGACATCACCTCGCGCGAGGAGTATCAGCCGTGCTACATCAGTCTCAACGGATGCGGTGCCTTCCCGAGCTACTCGGCGCCGGCCTCCATCCGCGGCCGCGGCAACTCCTCCTGGAGCTGGTACGCCAAGAAGCCCTACCGCATCAAGCTCGACGAGAAGCACAAGCTGCTGGGGCTGGGTAAGGGCAAGAGCTGGGCGCTGCTCGCCAACTATCGCGACGTGACCGACCTGATGAACACCTTCGTCTTCGAGGCGGCGGAGTGGCTCGCCATGCCCTACACCAACCACACGCGCTACGTGGAGCTGTTTGTCAACGGCGACTACCGTGGCCTCTACCAGCTCACCGAACAGGTGCAGCAGGGCAAGAACCGTGTGGCGGTGAGCGATGACGGCGGCATGCTCCTCTCGCTCGACCGCGACGACGGCCCCGAGCTCAGTCCCTCGGCCACCGACAACTTCTGGTCGTCGGTCTACAAGATGCCTGTCTGCGTGAAGTATCCCAAGGATGAGGCGCTCACCGACAGCCGGCTCGACTCGGTGAAGACGCAGCTCGCCCTCCTCGAGGAGGCCATCGCCAGCAAGGACTCGGCCCGCATCTACAGCCTCCTCGACGTGCCCTCGATGATCCATTACCTGCAGCTGCAGGAACTGGTGGAGAACGTGGAGCTGGTGGCGCCGCGCAGCGTGTTCCTCTTCAAGGACGGCAGCGGCAAGTGGACCATGGGCCCCCTGTGGGACTTCGATGCCGGCTACGATTTCGACTGGGGCACCATGACCACCGGCCACAACTATTTCTCCGACTACCGCGAACTCGTGCTCGGTTCCAATCCGCTGAAGCGCAACGGCTACGACAGCAACATACCCGCCTTCTTCACCGACCTGTTCGGTTGTCAGGCTTTTGTCGCCGACTACAAGGCCGAGTGGAACCGCATAGCCGACAGCATCGTGGCGAAGCCCTGGAAGGAGTGCGAGCAGTATGCCGACCACCTCAGCCGCAGCACCGTGATGCGCGAACAGACTCGCTGGCCCATCACCGGAAAGACCTTTGACACCGAGAAGGAGGCCATGCACCAGTGGCTCACCCGGCGTGCAGCCTACCTCACCACCGTCGTCAATGCCTATCCCGAACCCGCTAACCCCTCGGGCGGCGAGACACTCGCCGGGACCATCCGGGTGAGCACTGCCATGGAGTGGAGCGGCGGCTTCTCGCAAAGCAGCAAGGTGGTGGTCGACAAGGCGCAGGTGCTCGCCCTGCTGGGCATCAGCGAGGCGCAGTTCGACAAGAGCAAGCTCTCTATCGTGCCCCTCACCACCGGCGGCGAGCCCGGCACCAACGGCACCAACGGCATCTATGGCGGCTGGTTCGACGCCGACGGCAATCCCGGTGTCTTCGCCGACGGCCACGTCTATATCGAGATATTCAGCGACCTCTTCCAGTGGAACTGCGGACTCTACCAGAACAACTGCTCCGACACGTCGCACACCGTCACCATGCAGATGCGCTATACCGACGGGGCGGCGGTCAAGAAGGTCAATGTCGTCGTGACCTTCACCATCAGCGGCGCAGGTGGCTCGCAGTGGTGAAGGGCAGGGGACAAAGTCGAGCGCAGCCCTATCTTATAGGGTAGGGTGTGCAAAATCAGAAAAAAAATATTGGTGTCCGGTAAAAACTTTTGCAACAGGCAAGTCCCGTAGGGACGACAGATTATAGCGTAGGGGTTTCACCCCTACGTTTTGATAGGGTTATCAACAACGCAGCCCCTGTAAGGGGCGCATATTTCAATCTGTTACAATGAATTATGCGCCCCCTACAGGGGCAAAGGATAAATA
Organism: Oscillospiraceae bacterium; assembly: GCA_963610435.1. Taxonomy (GTDB): domain Bacteria; phylum Bacteroidota; class Bacteroidia; order Bacteroidales; family Bacteroidaceae; genus Prevotella. The sequence goes on from CAVDNW010000012.1 coordinate 70,812, forward strand.
TAATCCTAAAACGTAGGGGCGAGCCCCTACGCTATAGTATGCGCCCCTTTCAGGGCTTTTGTTGCTTGCATCTTTCTGGATATCCGATAATTACAAGTTTGTATCTGTGTAAAATCCGGCTATGTTTTTGATGTCGATTTTGAACACCCTACCTTACACGGGCAACGAATAGCGAATCATGCAATGGTCAAAAGTAAGCCCCGTATATCAATAACCTCAGTTCGGGTTAAGAAATCTATAAAAAAGTTGGCAGTCTAATAAATTATTTGTATCTTTATAGGTGAAAATCAAATAGTTACAAATATGGATATTAAGACTG
>CAVDNW010000013.1:0-65433 GCA_963610435.1 Oscillospiraceae bacterium
TGCAAGCCAACTTGCTTCATCTGAAAGACAATTTCGAAAGGTTGCGCAAAGGACTATTCAAATGCAGAGATTACATATTCAACTTCTTGGAAAATCCGAGTATACCATCTGACAACAATGCTAGCGAGAGGGGCATACGGAAACTCAAGATAAAGCAGAAAATCTCAGGAACATTCAGGTCAGACAACGGAGCAGACGCTTTCTTCGCAATACATTCCATAGCAGACTCTGCGTGGAAGAACAAGCAATCGCAGCTCAACGCCATCAATACCATCCTATCATTGTAGGATGGAAATGACGCATGTCTGTTGCTATTGCTGAATAGTTACGCACAAGTTAAATGTAATTACTAATTTTGCATGTCTTTTCGTGCGTGCCCTTGCAATTAGACATTGGATAGTATTCAGGCATTCATTTTCCATCTGTACACGGTGCGCATCGTTTCTGAAACATTTTTGACGAGTTAAGACTGGCCTGGCAAGGTCGGTCTGCTTCAGGCAATAACGTATAAAAACATAAGAACAGTTTTTTTATTATGAGAAGAGTTATCATGAGTTTGTTGCTGGCGTTCACAATGTGTGGCCTGGCCGAAGCGCAGGTACCCCAGGTAGTGCTACGCAGTATTGACGGTAGCAGTGTGCGTACCGACACACTGAGCAACGGCGGCAAACCGTTTATCATCGACTTCTTCGCCACTTGGTGCAAGCCATGCAACCGCGAGTTGTCGGCCATTGCCGAGGTATACGACGAATGGCAGGAGGAGACTGGCGTGAAAGTCATCGCAGTATCTATCGATCAGGCCCAGAACATCAATAAGGTGAAACCGCTCGTCGACAGTCATGGATGGCCCTATGAGGTGCTGCTCGATCCCAATGGAGAATTCAAGCGCGCCCTCGGCGTACAGATGATCCCCTACACGCTCATCGTTGACGGAAAGGGACAAATCGTCTACAAGCACAATGGCTATACAGACGGTGCCGAGGAGGAACTCATCGCCAAGGTGCGCGAGCTGACTGCCGGAAAATGACCGGCACCTTATCCGATACGAAAAGACAAACAACTTTCTGATACTTATTTATGAACAGACGAATATGCACCGCCATTGCCGGTGTTATGACTGCTCTTGCCACCGTTGCCCAGGAAGACAATGGAGGCAAGGGCGTTGTCGTTACGGGCAGCGTGCAGAGCGACATCCTCATCCCGCAGAGCGACAAGAAGATACAGACCGAAGAGACCAGCGACTGGGGCCTGACCAACACCTACGCTGACGTCAACGTCATGAGCCGCCACGTCGATGCCGGCCTGCGGTTCGAGTACAACCAGCATCCGCTGCCCGGATTTGAGTCCGATTTCAAGGGATGGGGTGTACCCTACTTCTACGCCAAAGTGCACTATGACAAATGGAACGTAACCGTCGGAAGCCTCTACGAGCAGTTCGGCTCAGGCTTCATCCTCCGCACCTACGAGGAGCGCAGCCTTGGCATCGACAACTCACTCCTCGGCGCTCGTCTGGTGGTGAAACCTGTCAAGGGCGTCACCGTCAAGGCCCTTTCCGGACGCCAGCGCCGCTACTGGAGCTGGAACAAGGGACTGGTAAGCGGAGCCGACCTCGAACTCAACATCGACCAGTGGATGCCCTCGATGCAGGATCACCGCACCTATCTGACGCTCGGCGCCTCGTGGGTCAACAAATACGAGAAGAAGCAAGACAACCTGATGACCGGCAACTATCGCATCAACGTGCCCAAGTATGTCAACGCCTTCGATGTGCGTGCCAACCTGCAGGTGGGCAATTTCGGACTGCTCGGCGAGTATGCCTGGAAGACCGACGACCCTTCCTACGACAACAACTACATCTTCCGCCGCGGACAAGTGGCCATGCTTTCGGCCACCTACAGCAAGAGCGGCATGAGCCTGTTGCTGCAGGCCAAACGCAGCGACTACATGTCGTTCCGCAGCCGTCGCGGCATGAACGGCACGTCATCGATGATCAATCATCTGCCAGCCTTCACCATGGACCACACCTACGCCCTGGCGGCCCTCTATCCCTACAGCACCCACCCCGACGGCGAGTGGGCCTATCAAGCCGAGCTGGGATATAAGTTCAAGCGCAACACGCCCATCGGAGGCAAGTACGGCACTGAGGTCAAGGTGAACTTCTCGCATGTCCACGCTCTGGCGCGCAATGGCTCGCAAGCCGACCAGCCCGGCACCGGAGGACAGGGTTCGGCCTTCTGGAAGTGGGGCGACGAGACCTACTACCAAGACATCAACGTGCAGATTTCCAAGAAAGTGACGCGGGAGTTCTCGCTCAACCTCATGTATATGAACCAGCGCTACAACATGACCATCGTCAAGGGCGAGGGCGGCATGGTACATTCCGACATCTATGTGGCCGAGGGCAAGTACCGCTTCAACAAGAAGTACACCCTGCGCGGCGAGCTGCAGTACCTGGCCACCCCCGACGACCAGGGCGACTGGCTCTACGGGTTGCTCGAGCTGTCGGCAATGCCCCACTGGATGTTCACCGTGTCTGACATGTACAATTCGGGAGACACCCATCTGCACTACTACCAGGGCTACCTGACGTTCACCACCGGTGCCCACCGCCTGCAACTCGGCTACGGACGCACGCGGGCCGGCTACAACTGCTCGGGCGGTGTGTGCCGCTGGATACCGGCCAGCAAGGGCCTGACCCTGTCGTACAACTATAATTTCTAAACTGCAATGAAAACACTGCATATCTTATCCGCACTTTGTCTCGCCACCCTTCTTGGCACCACAGCGTGCGAAAATATCGCCGAGAGCGACCGGCTCGTCTACGTCAAGCCGTCGGATGTCAAGAAGAACATACTCATCGAGGACTTTACAGGACAGACCTGCCGCAACTGCCCGGAAACCGCAGAGGTCATCCACCAGCTGCAGCAGACCTACGGCGACAGTGCCGTAATTGCCGTGGGCATCTACAGCGGCCCGTTTGGCAAACGTGCCAACGGTGCCCTCCTGCCCCTGACCACCCAGGTGGGCGACAACTATTATACCGACACAGGCATCAGCCAGCAGCCCACCGTCCTTGTGGACCGTCTCACGACCACCTCCGACAACTCTGTGCTGACCACCCTTGTCAACTCCACTATCTCCAACGAGGCCCGCGCCCTGCTCTCGGCCAACACCACCTATGATGCCGCTACCGGCAAGGCTGCGCTGAAGGTGTCTGCGGAGAGCCTGGCCGATGTGCAGAACGCTTCCATCAACGTGTGGATCATCGAGGACAGCATCGTCAGTCCGCAGGTCATGCCTACGGGACAGACCAACTCCCAGTACGTACACAACCATGTGTTCCGCACCAACCTCACCACCCCGATGGCCGGCGAGGCCCTCGACCTCGTCAAGGGATATCCTGTCACCCGAAACTACAGCCTTACCATCGATGCGTCGGCATGGAAGCCTGCCCACCTGTCGTATGTTGTTTTCGTGTGCGACGACCTTGGAGTGATGCAGGTCATCAAGACTCCCTTAGTCCCAAAGAACGGGTAAGACAACAACAACTGCGCAACCTCTAACATAACAACATAGAATAAACGCCATAACATAAAACGATGAGAAAGTACTTTGCAACTCTGGCGCTTGCGCTCTGCTGCCTGTCGGCCACGGCCACTCCGGCAAAGTCCGGCACCTGTACAGGCAAGAAGAAAGGACTGATTATCCTTGCCGAGTTTCCCAAGCGTCAATCCAACGGCACACCGGCCGTAACGTTCTCCACGACCGACGCACGTGCCTTCTACGAGCGTGTGGCCAATGAGACTGGCTTTTCCGACCCCGCCACCGGGTTCACTCAGAGTGTGCGTGACTATTTCTATGCCCAAAGCGACGGGCAGCTCGAATTTTCCTTTCAGGTTGTCGGCCCCTACCGCCTGGGCAACGAATACAGCTACTACGGTGCCGACAAAGACGGCGTGCAGGACGTGCATCTCGGCAAGTTTGTCTATGATGCCTGCCGCAAGGCCGACGGCGACGTCGACTTCAGCCAGTTTGATGCCGACGGCGACGGAAAGGTAGACCTCGTCTACATCCTATACGCCGGCCAGGGGCAGAACGTCAACAATGCCAACACCAGTCTCATCTGGCCGCAGGAAGGATCGCTCAACGCCATCGGGTCGGACCAAACGCCGTTCGAGATGGACGGCGTAACCATCGAGTCGTTTGCAGTCAGCAACGAGCTGGGCGCAGACAACCAACTTGACGGCATCGGCACGATGTGCCACGAGTTCTCCCACACCCTCGGCCTGCCCGACATGTACGACAAGGGCACCTCTTTCGGCGAGACCTCGCTCAAGTACGGCACCTACGTATGGGACCTTATGAACATGGGCAACTATCTCGGCAATGGCTTTACACCCGCCTGCTATACCGCCTTTGAGCGCATGTACTGCGGCTGGCGTCAGCCCGTGGAACTGAAAAACGACACTGTCGTCAACAACATGAAACCCCTCTCCGAAGGCGGCGAAACCTACATCATCTACAATGACGGCGACCGCAACGAATATTTCCTGCTCGAAAACCGCCAAAAGACCGGCGGCGACTCCTGCCTCTATGCCGCCGGACTGATGATCACCCATGTCGACTATAGCGAAGAAGCATGGACGGCCAACAATGTCAATACCACCAAAGAACGCTGCTTCATCGTCCCGGCCGACAACTCCACGGAGCGCACCATCGACGACGTGTGTGGCGACCTCTATCCCCATAACGGCAACACGGCCTTCGGAAACACCACCACCCCCGCTGCCACGCTCATCAATGCCAACAGCGACGGGTCGTATCTGCTCAACAAGGAAGTGACCGCCATCACCCAGAATGCCGACGGTTCCATCTCGTTCCGTTTCCACAACGCCAACACGTCAACAGGCATTAGCGGCATCACGGCCGACGGTCGCAGTCGCAGCGGCGTATACACTCTCGACGGCAAGTACCTCGGCACATCGGCCGACCGGCTGCCGCACGGAATATACATCATTGACGGAAAGAAAACTGTCAGATAATACCATATAACAATAAAAAACAGAATAGATATGAAAAGATTCTACTTGGCAATCGTTACGCTCTTTGTCGGCGCGACAGCCCTTTTCGCACAGAGTGACCTGGGCGTACATTTCATCACCGTTAAACAGGAAGGTGAAGATGTGGTGAAAGTGGCCGATGTGGCCGACGGGACAACCATCAATGTGAACGAACTTGATTACGACGGTTTTGGAGATGCCTTCATCAAAGCCGGTCTCGGTGTGGAGAACACCTCCGACAGCGGCAAGCGCCTCCAACTGAAATATGAAGTGACGGCCCTCGGGTCAGGCAAAGTCCAAGCCTGCGTGTTCAGCGCATGTACTGACGCTGGTACTCCCGGTGCTTATTATGTCCCCAACCTCAGTGCTACAGGCCATCACATCAGCTTGAGCGTACTCAAGTCCGGAAAAGTGCAGGACATCGCCGCCGAATGGTTCCCCGTCGACAATGGCAGTGCCACTGTTACCTTTACCTTACTTGTCGGCACAAAGACCGGCAATCAGGAGACCTCTGGTGAAGACATCTACGATGTAACCGAGGGTCCAAGCGTCACGGTCAACTTTCTCTATGGCGTGACTGGCATCAACGACGTGACCTCTTCCGCCGCCACTGCCACAGAATACTACGACATGACCGGGCGCAAGGTGACTGCCCCGACCCACGGCATCTATATTGCCCGCCAGCACACTGCCAACGGCAAGACTGCAAGCCGTAAGGTGGCCGTGAAATAATGATGGTCATGCAAACAGACAAAGCCAACATCTTATAAAAGCAAGTACATAGAATTATGAGAAGAACATTGACCGCACTGACTCTTCTTCTGACCGTGCTCGTTTCCGAGTCCGCAGCACAGGTGGGCAAGCCGACCTTCACCTATCAGAAGTACAAGGAGTACGAGATTGCGTCTGCCATTTCCGACAACGGCAAATGGGCACTGGTATGCGGTGCTACCAACGAGCAGAAGACTAACGGTTACGCTTACCTCGTCAACGTCGCGACAAAGGCCGAGACCGTTATCCGCACCAAGAATGAACTTGCCTCAGCCACCATGGGCAAGTACCAAGTGTCTGACGTAACCGACGACGGCAACATCGTCGTCGGCGGATTCGGAGGCAGCTTCACCGGTGACGGCTACTACACCGGAAAACCCGGTTACTGGACCAAGAGCACCATGACCTGGACGGCCCTCCCGTTGCCCGCCGGTGCTGTTTCCGCCGTGGTGAGCTGTGTCACCCCCGATGGCCACTATGCTGTGGGAACATCCGAGAGCGACACCTCCAACCCCTGGACATCCGTGTCGCAGGGTGTCATGTGGGACCTCACCGCCGACACCATTGTTGCCCTGCCCGGCAAGCCCGTCATGGAGATGGACACCAACGAGAAGGGCGTACCCTATGCCCAGCAGGAATCCTTCACACAGATCTCCGCCGACGGACGCTACATCGCCATCTATGGCAACCAGAGCTACACACCCATCAGCTACCTCTACGACCGGACTGAAGGATCGTACATCAAGTTCGGCACACGCACCTCAGGCACGGGCTATCCCACTGATTTCCTTCAGATGGAGGGCGGCATCGTGCTCAGCCCCAACGGCAAGTGGGCCGCCGGTACCATCCGTACAGAGGACGACGGCCTCTACCCCTTGCTCTACAACATCGCCAGCAAGACCTACACTTACTTCAACTCCGTCGAAGAGAATGGTCTGGGCGTCGACATGCTAGACAACGCCGGCGACCTGTTCGCCTCGTCGCCGCTCACCAGCCCCGTGCGCGAGTGGCAGGTGCTGACCGGCAACGTGTGGTATCCCTTCTCCCAAATACTTGAACAACGCTACGGAATCTCCTATACCGACTACACCGGCTACGACAACACGGGTACACCCTGGTGCGGGTCGGCCGACGGTACGGTAATCTGTTCCATGGTTTCGCCACAGGGCGAGAGCTGGATTACAACACTGCCCGAGCCCATCAGCAACGCCTGCGAAAGCATCGACCTGCTCAAGGACTACACGGTCGCTCCCACCAATGGTGCACAGTTCCACTGGATGGAGACCGTCACCCTTACCTTCGCCAATGACATCACCGTGCTGGGCGACCGCAAGAGTGCCATACTCAAAGACAAAGACGGCAAGACCGTGCGCAACTCCATGGCCTTCGATGTGTCGACCACCAGCAGCAAGCAGCTTGTCGTGACCTTCCGCGCCACCGAGCTCAACGAGGGCGAGACATACACCGTCGTCATCCCTGCCGGCACCGTGGCCCTGGCCAAGAACACATCAAAGGTCAATAGCGAGATTGCACTATCGTATACCGGACGTGCCGACGTGCCTGTCAAGATTGAAAAGGTGTTCCCCGTCGACCATGCAGAGATTGCCCGTATCGACAACTCCGGCAATCCCATCTACCTCACACCCGATGTCAAGGTGCGTGTCACCAAGAACGCCTCAGCATCGCTCATCCAGGTCGATGGCGACACCGAGAAGACCATCAGCACGCTCAGCGTGGTAGCCAGCAACGACAACAGCATGATAGCCCTCGTGCCTGCCTCTACACAATATCTATATAGCGGTGCAGAGTACAAGGTAGTGCTGGCTGCCGGCTCCCTGACCGACCTCTCGGGTTCTGATGCCACCGATGCCACTGACAATACGCGCAACGAGCAGCTCACCCTACACTACACCGGCACCTACGAGCGACAGATCTCTACCGATGATGCCAACCTCTTCTTCGACGACTTCGACGATCCTGCTGTCTCGCTCAAGAACTTCATGCGCTACGAGGGCGACCATCTCACACCTTGTGCCGAGATGAAGAGGTGGACCTTCGATGCCGACAACCAGCCCTGGAACTTCACCATACGCGAGAACGACACCAGCACCAACTATTACGCAGTGTCGCACTCCATGTACACTCCTGCCGGACAGTCTGACGACTGGCTCATCATCCCGCAGCTCACCATTCCTGATGCCTATACCAATCTGACGTTCAAGGCACAGAGCTACCTTGAAGACAAGCACGACACGCTCTGCGTTGTGGTGTGGCCGCAGGACGAGAACATCAGTTACTTCGGCGACGACCGCATAGCCAAGATGAAGGCCGGCGGCGATGTCTACACCTATGCACTCAATATCGGCGATACCGAGCAAGGTCTCGACGGCGAATTCACAGACTACACCATCAACCTTGCCAAGTATGCCGGGAAGAAGGTCTACATCGCATTCTGGAACCACAACACTGACCAGAGCGCCATCTTCCTCGACAGCGTCATGGTGCGCCGCAATCTGAAATATCTCATGTCACTCAACAGTGCCGCCTCTGTGGTACGGAAGACTGAGCAGACAATCTCAGGTACGCTTACGGTCAATTCCGACAATGATGTCTACCACAACGTCACGCTCACGCTCTGCGATGCCGACGGCAACGTCGTTGACACCTACAGCAAGTCGGGCCTCAGCCTCAAGAAGAACGACAAGGTGGCATTTGCCTTCTCCAAGCCGCTTCCGCTGACCATCGGCGTGTCCAACGCCTATACCATCAAGGTGCAGCTCGACGACTACAGCGACGTGGTGAAGAGCAGCATCAAGAGCCTCACCTTCGAGCCTGTCAAGCGCGTTGTTCTTGAGGAGATGACCGGCTTCACCTGCCAGTACTGTCCCGAGGGCCTTGTCGCTATCGAGCATCTCAAGAAACTATACGGCGACCGCTTCATCCCCGTGTCTATCCACACCTACACGGGCGACCCCTATGGCACCGGTCTCTATAGCTACACCCAGTATCTCGGGCTCACCACCGCTCCTTCGGCCATCATTCAGCGCGACGGTCATATCTCCACCCCCCTCACGCAGAACGACGAAGGCGACTATACCTTCTATTCAGATGGCGGGTATCTGTGGAGCGACAAGGTGGCTGCAGAGCTCAACAAGCCTGCCGACTACGAGATTTCCGTGCCCTCCATCGTACACAACGAGAGCACCAACAAGCTCGACCTCACGCTCACGCTGCGCGCTGCGCTCAATCTGAAAAACCAGTACGTCAACATCTTTGCCGTCGCTATGGAAGACAGCATCGTCTACACACAGCAGAACGCGCTCCGCGCATACGATGACCCTATCTTCGGTGAGTGGGGCAAGGGCGGTGCCTACGCCTATGCCGAGGTAGACAACGTGTCGGAAGACGATGTGGTGCGCTCTTACTGGGGCAGCAGTTTCTCTGGCAGCAACGCTGGCTTCCCCCAGTCGTTCACAGCCGGTGAGGACTATAGCGTCGACCTGAGCCTAAGCTATCCCGACCAGGTATACGAGAAGAAGAACGGCAAAATCGTCTTCATGGCCTTCGACGGCAATACCAATGCGCTCATCAATGCCGTCCTAGTGAAGATGGGCGACATCCAGACCACAGGCATCAGCGACACGCAGACTGACGGCAACGATGTCAAGGTCAGCGCAGCCAACGGTACAGTCACCGTCAAGGCGGCTTCGGCTGTCACCGTGAGTCTTTACACCCATGCCGGCCAACTCCTGGGGCAGGCATCGGGCAATCGTGAGGCCAGCGTCAATGTGGCCGGCTACCGCGGCCCGGTCATCGTCAAGGCTGTGAGCGGCTCGACTGTGACCACACAGAAGGTGATACTCAAATAAAGATGTTGTGGTGCGCCAGTGACTTGTTTTCCTGACGCACCACAACTTTTATTTTATACGTCATACGACAAGGGAACGGCAGGCGTGCCGAGATTCCTTTCCGTTACACAAACCATTATCATTCAGTTTTATTTTATTAAGGTTAAGAGTATGAAAGAAAAATTACTCAGCATCAGTACCCGCCAATGGCTACGTCTGTGCGCCCTTCTCGCCCTTGTGGTGACGAGCGTGTCGGCCAGCGCGGCGGTAGACTGGAAGACGTTCGAGACGGAGAAGACCTATAATTTCTCCACCTCGTCAGAGACGTACTACCAGTACACGCCCTCCGAGGATGGCGTGCTCTACATCTACTATTCGGCCATCAAGCCGGGCATCTACCCCGAGTGCGATGACAACGGCCCGGTCAAGGGCTACAACGCCGAGGACGGCTCGTGGATATCCTACGACCTCGGCAGTTTCAGCTGGTATCGCGACCATTACAATGGAACGTTCTACACCAGCAGCGTGCAGACTTCCGTCAAAGGCGGCACCACTTACTATATCCTCGCTCCCGAGAGTTGGAGCGGCGGCACGTTTGTCGGCCACCTCGAAGGCAATGTGAGTGAGCTCAAGATTACGGGCCAAAACTACGAGAGCGGCAAGGTGTTTGATATCACCGACACTCGCTACGGACAGCTGGCCCTCGACTTCAACCTCACCGCCACCGCCGACCAGTGGGCTTACCTCAAGGTAGGCAACTATCCTTCGGAGGCCAATAAGGAAGCCGGCCGCATCGAAACCCGTTCAAGCGCAAATACCGGTTCGCTCATCTTCAACCTCAAGGACTCTCTCGTGTCCTGGATGAACAAGGGCTACTTCACTGGCGGTGAGACACTGACCCTCTCCATCACCGGCATACACGCCAAGACCGACGAGAACATCAAGTACGGCACCGACGGTTCGCTCACCCTCAGTTTCATTGCTCCCGGCAAAGGACACAAACTGGTATCTTCGAGTGTTCCCGACCCGCTCTACTCCTACTATGCAGAGGGCGACACAGCAGCCCTGCTCAAACTCGCGTTCGACTATCCCGTAGCCACCGGTGCCGACCAGCAGGCCAAGGTAACCTTCAATATCGGTTATGCCGAACAGAGTGATGCTTACCAGGAGAACATCTCTTCTGACAAGATCAGCGCCAACGGTGACACGCTGATCATCGACTTCTCCGGCAAGCTGCGTTCCTTCGCAGCCATGGGTCTGAGGTCGCAATACAGCACCTGCCGCATCGTTGTGACCAACGTCACCATGGCCGACGGCACGATGGCTTCCACCGACGGCGCCCATGCCGGTTCGTACAGTTTCTCTAATGTATCCTTCGAAGAGGTAAACTACGGCAACATCAAGCCCGAGTTCACTCCCGCAAACGGCGAGACACTCACCTCCGACCTCAAGGTCTACTTCTCTGACGCTGCTGCCTACTCCTTCACTGGCGTGCGCTTCACCTACCAGGACGCCAACGACCACAAGTACCAGTACGACGTAACAGAGGGAATTACCTCCGAGACCAGCGGCCGCAGCGGCATCGAGTATACCATACCCCTCACCGATGCTATCATCAACGGCAAGAACGTACGCCTGTCCTTCCTCGGCCTCACCAGCGCCGACGGTATCGACCACGGCAATATCGCTGAGGACGTGAAGTTCAATCCCGGCGACGAACTGACCGCCGACCTCCTGCCCACCGCCAGCACCATTGCCGACGGCGCGGTGACAACAACGAGCGCTTTCGTTCTCACCTTCGGCGAGAACACCTACATCCATACGCCCGAAGGCCGCCAGCAGGCCATCATCACCGACCTTACCACTGGAAAGGTGCTGCCTCTCAAGGCCGTCTCCCATCCGCGTGATCTGAAGAAGGTACAGGTGACCAGCACTGAGTCGCTGAAGACCACTCACAAGTACTCCATCACCATCAACGAGGCTGTCATCGTCAACGAGCAGTACGACACCACCGGCGGCAAGTACGGCAAGTACATGCCTGAGAACACATGGACTTTCACCTATTATAAGAACAAGGGTGCCTACGACTTCATCACCGACCCTATCGAGGGTTCTACGCTCAACGAGATCTCTACCATCCGCTGCACATCAGACCCCAGCAAGTCTGAGGACACCGACTGGATTGGATACAATTCAGGCAAGGGCGAGGCTTATGAGGCCTGGGCACTGCAGATCAACGGCACTGACACCGTCAAGGTGCAGCAAGCCACACTCACCGGCGGTGACAACAACGACGGTTTCGTCATCACCTTCGATCCTGCCATCACCGAACCCGGCACCTACACCATCTGCCTGGGCGACTCCGTCTACTCACTGGGTACCGGTTACAATGCAGAGGTGAAGGACAGCAAGGTATACTTCTCATACAATGTCATTGAGGCTCCCACAGCCGAGATCAGCGTCACAGCCGATCCCGAGAGCGAAAGCACGCTGCAGACCCTCTCTACCATCCGCCTCACGGCCGATGAGACCATCTACGTTAACACCACTCCCGTGACGGTCTACAACCGTGCCGAGCGCAAGTCGTACACCGCTACGCTCGCCGCTGACCCGACCAACGGCAACATGGCTGTGATCACACTCGACAAGGAGCTCACTGCCGAGGAGAACGCTGGCGACTACACCATCGACATTCCCTCAGGCGTGTTTGGCGACCAGACATGGTATGACAACGACCTCATGACAGGCCGCACCAACGAGCCGTTCACCCTCTACTACACCTTGGGCGCCGAGACTCCCGAGGGAAGCATCTTCACTACCGATCCCGAGGCTGGCAGCACAGTGGCTTCGCTCCAGCACATCGTCATCAGCGTAGGTGACGGTACAACAGACTATATGCCCGCTGACGGCAAAGTGTCTATCACCGCTCCCGACGGCACGGTCATCTATAATGACGACCCCTCTGCCATCTGGCCAGAGAACTGGGATGACCCCGTCTATCAGTATGAGGTCAACCTCGATGAGGCAGCAACCACTCCTGGTGTCTACACAATGACAATCCCCGACGGCTACTTCCTCGACAGCAACGGCGAACCTGTGACCGGCACCACCATCACGTGGACCATCGATGGCGACACTCCTGACACCAACATCTTCACCACCGATCCTGCAGACGGCAGCACTGTGTCTTCGCTCCAGCACATTGTCATCAGCATCGGCGACGGTACAACAGACTATATGTCCGCTGACGGCAAGGTGTCTATCACCGCTCCCGACGGCACGGTCATCTACAATGACGACCCCTCTGCCATCTGGCCTGATAACTGGGACGATCCTGTCTATCAGTATGAGATCAACCTCGATGAGGCAGCCACCACTCCCGGTGTCTACACAATGACCATCCCCGACGGCTACTTCCTCGACAGCAACGGCGATCCTGTGACCGGCACCACCATCACCTGGACCGTTTCTGAAGAAGCCGGTATCAACGGTGTCACAGAAGAGACTGCCGACGGCAAGGCATACACCATCAGTGGTATCCGCGTTGATGCCAAGACTGCCAAAGGCATCGTCATCATCGGAGGAAAGAAAGTTTTGAAGAAGTAAAAAACACGGTCTAAACCAAGACCGCGCTAACAGTCCCTCTGTAGGGACAAAATCAAAAAGAAGAGCGTAGAGAATCGGTCTCTACGCTCTTCTTGCATTATGGGTATCCGGCAAAAATGCAAACTACAAGTCCCGCAGGGACGGCAGCCCTCAAGCCAAGGCTGCAATTTCGGCTTTCACTTCGTCGAGCGAATGGGCCAAACGAATATAGTCGGTCCAGTGGCCGCGGATAAAGCCATGGTCCTGCAAGTCTTCGAGCAAAGCCACCAGCGGCTTCCAAAAGTCCTTCATGTCGTATACAATAACCATCTTCCGATGGTATCCTATGGTGTGGCTCGCCACAACAGTGAAGATTTCATCGAGGGTGCCTATGCCGCCCGGCAAAGCCACCAGCACGTCACTCTGCGCCAGCATCAAGTCCTTACGGTCGGAGAGGTTTTCGCAAGCCACATTGACATCGAGCCACGGAGATACCCGGCCGCCCTGCTCCACCCGGCGCGGCACCATGCCTATCGTGGTGCCGCCTGCCTCATGTACCGCACGCGCCACACACTCCATCAACCCCATGTCACATCCTCCAAAGACCAGGCTGTGGCCTTCACGCCCTATCCATTGTCCCAACGCTTCGGTCTGCTTGAAGAAATCGGGATCAATATTCTCATTAGCTGAGCAAAATATTCCTATTTTCATAATCATTGATTTATCTGTATCAAAATTAAGTTTTTTAGATGAACCTACCAAAATAATTCAGTAATTTTGCAACAACAAGGCTTTCATCGGCCTCTGACAGACTGCTTCTACATACCCGACGCCAACACCTACATCAACATGAACAGACACTTATCCCTTCTCGCGGCACTCCTGCTGTCGACGGCTACCTGCACTCCATCATGGGCGCAGACATCCAAGCGCAACCACGGGGTCGACATATCCCTGTCGACTAGTCGCCGCAACGCTGACTCCACCCGCACACGCTTTGCAGAACTGGGAATAGTCGGTGCGGCTGACACCCTGCACGGTGTGTCGCTTCAAGCAGTCACGTCGGGATACGCAGTGGCCCGCGGCGTACAACTGTCTGCCGTCAACAACTTCGCCTCTTACCTATGCGGAGTGCAAGTATCGGGGTTCTACAATGCCACAGCACATCCCTTTCAAGGGGTACAACTATCGCTGGGCACCAACACGGCCATGGGAGTCCGCAAGGGCACACAGGCGAGCCTGCTGGTCAATGTTGCATCAGGCAGCATGCGTGGACTGCAAATCGGTGGCTACAACTATGCCGACACACTGACCGGCTCGCAAGTGGGTTTCATCAATGTGGCGCTCGAACATCCACACGGCGTGCAGGTGGGACTGATCAACTACACCCGTGACACACGGGCCAAGAAAATCGGCCTCATCAACATCAACCCATCGACAGTCATCGATGCAATGGTCTTCGGAGGCAGTTCGGCAGCTGCCAACATGGCCCTCCGTTTCCGCAACCGATCCACCTACAGCATCTTCGGCATCGGAACGCCTTACCTGGGCTTCAGCGGCCGTTTCTCAGGATCTGTCTATTACCGCCTGGGACAATACTTCCCACTCAGCAGCAGATGGTCGCTGGGCGGTGACATCGGCTTTGCCCACATCGAGTCGTTTGAAGGCAGTGACCACGAACGTCCCGAGCACCTATACTCTCTCCAGGCACGTCTCAATGCCGACTATCGCATCAACCGCCATCTGGGGGCATTCGTTTCCCTGGGATACGGCAATACTCGGCGCTACTATCACGGTCGGCACTTCAAGGATGAATTGATCGCCGAGGGCGGCCTCACTTGGCGCTGGAACCACCGCAAGGACCCGTACACGCCCGGAGAGAAGGCCGTCAGTGACACTCTCAGCAGCCAATCGACCGCCCTTTGGAACGATGGCCGGGCCAACTTTTGGAAAGCGGCAGCAGAGGCCGCAGGCATCAATGTGCTCGTGCATTGCTTCGACCGTTTTGTCATGAACGAAGAGTTCGCCAAAGTCACATTCAAGACCATCGGCCACAACATCAGGCATGGCTTCGTATGGGACAATGACCAATTCTCCACCAACCTCTTTGCCCATCCCTATCACGGCAATCTCTACTTCAACGCGGCCCGCTCCAGCGGCCTATCGTTCTGGCAGAGTGCGCCCTACGCTTTCGGAGGCTCGCTCATGTGGGAAATTGCGGGCGAGCGCGAGCCGCCTGCCATCAACGACCTCATGGCCACCACCATGGGCGGCATCTGCATCGGTGAGGTGACCCATCGTGTCTCAGAACTTATCCTCAACGACAGCACACGCGGCTTCCGCCGCTTCCTTCGCGAAGCTGCCGCTACGCTCATCAATCCCATGGGCGGGTTCAACCGAATCATCAAGGGAAGCGCCTGGAGGGTCCGCAGCAGCCGCAACAAATACTATGATCCATCCAAGACACCTCTCGATTTCTCTATATCGGCAGGCACTCGCTATCTCAGCGACGACGGGGCACTCTTCCGCGGCGAGTGGAACCCCTACATCAACATCTTTCTCGAGTATGGCGCCCCTTTCGGTTCCAATACCAACAAACCCTACGACTTCTTTACCCTGGAAGCTACCGTCGGCCTGTCGAGCAACCAGCCGCTGGTCAACCGACTGCATATTGTGGGACGCATTTGGGGAAAAAGCATCGAGACCAACAACGACATGGAGGTGGAAATGGGTATCTACCAGCATTTCAACTACTACGACTCCAAGCCTGTGAAAGACGGAACGGATCTCACACCTTACCGAATCTCAGAAGCGGCAGCTTTCGGACCGGGCTTGCTGATGCGCTTCCCGAGGGTGGGTGCACTCAGCAGACTTGAGCAAAGGGTTTACCTCAGTGCCATCCTGTTGGGCGGAACGAAGAGCGACTACTACAATGTCATCGACCGCGACTACAACATGGGATCGGGACTGTCGGTGAAAACGAAGACCCAAATGGACTTCCGTGGCATCGGCCGCTTCATCATCCACGCCAATTATTACCGCATCTTCACCTGGAAGGGATACGAAGGAAAAGACCTGGAGCACACCGACCCGCTCTACCTGAACGCACAAGGCGACAAGAGCAACGCGGAGCTTATCGAGCTGACACCCATGTGGGAGTTTGACCTACGGGGACCGCTGAGCATCAGCTGGAGCGCCAGTTATTTCATCCGCAAGACTCGGTATGCCTATCATGACAATGTCAACGCACGCACCTTCGAGACGCGCCTGGGACTCACCTGGCATATCTAAGCCGCCCACTACCTCAGACAGCCTTTCGGACACCACAACAAGAGAAAAAGCGCTTGCCAGTTCCCCTTGACGGGACGGCAAGCGCTTTTTACAAAAAAACAGTATTTCGTATCTGTCTATGACTTGTGTAACATCAGTGCTTCTTGTACGACTCCATGAAGCGGTAAAGGCCGTGGCGCACAGAACGGAGGCCAAATAGTTCGGTATGGATGGCCTCGACGGGTATCCACTGCAGTGCCGCCGCATCGTCTTGTGCCTTGAGCGGCGAGAAGTCGTCGACCTGACAGAGGAAGAAACTGTCAAGGGTTTGTACCTCAAAGCCCGAATAGAGATAGACGTTGGGAAGGCTGAACAGATAGCGTGTGGCGGTTACCGTTAGCCCAGTTTCCTCTTTCACCTCACGGGCAACGCCCTCCTCAGCCGTCTCTCCGATATCGGCAAAGCCGCCAGGAAGGTCGAGTGTGCCCTTGGCAGGCTCCTTCTTGCGCGTCGCGACAAGCAGTTCGTCCTTGTCGTTAAGAATCAGTGCCACGTTGGAAGCACTGGGATTGAGGTAGTATTCGAACCCGCAATTGTCACACTTCTTGCTTTTGTCGTCTTGGATTTCAAAATGCTTGCTGCCACATTCGGGGCAGTACCTGAATTTGTCTAAGGGATGCATGGACTTTTGTATCTATTGTTCCGTATCTGCATAGCTACCGTTATTTGGCAAGCATGCTCTTGATCTCGGCATCGAGATCCTTGATTTGTGCGTCGCGCTTCTGCAGGACGTTGTTGCGGTCGATGGTGAAGAAGGTGGGCAGCGACTGCACGTTGTACTGGGTCAGACACTCGGCGCTTGTACTGTTTTCGTCGCGCACACAAATCCAAGGCAGTGCAGCGACACTCTCTTTCCAGAAATGCTCGTCGGGGTCAAGACTGACCTGATAGATTTCAAGGCCCTGGGCGTGATACTTGTTGTAAAGGTCGCGCAGATGCATGATGCGCTCCGTGCTCCCCTTGGATGCGAAGACATGGAAATCGAGCAGCACCACATTGCCCTTGAGACTGGTAAGCTTCTGTATCTTTCCGTTGCGGTCAGGCAGCGCCACTTCAATGACGCCTGCATCATTAATCTTGCTGGCATCAATAGTTTGGCTTTGCTCTGCCTGCAGAATGCGCACGTTCTTCATGCCCTCGATGGCAATATTGTGGAGATTGGTTCCGCGCTCCGAGCCGGGATGATAGGTATCCCAGCTTGTGGCGACGGCAGCATAGGCCTGCACATCCTCCTTCTTGCTCTGCGGATCGAAAATGAGCCCCACCTGCCGGCCAAAGGTGATGGTCTGGAAGAGGGCGAAATAAGCATAGGCGCGCCACGGTTCCTTGTAGATGTAATCGTTTTTCACCTTGAACTTGTAGACCTCCAGAATGGCCCGCACGCTGTCGGCTTCCTTGTCATAAGTGACATTGGGGTTCTGCATAACGGCATTGACCTGGGCCTGCAGGTTGAGTTGCATCAAGGCGAGCTCCTTAATCTTGGCACACTCTGACGAGCCTTCCACCTCGTAGTTGCCCGTCATGGTGGGATAGGATGCCTTCACGCTGATCTGCTCCGTGGAGTCGACCGCCACATTGATGATTTGGCGCGCAATGCGCAAGCGATAAAACTCGGGAGCCTTGGGAGCCTCGCCCTCGAAGCTGAAGGAACCGTCGGCACCCAGTCTGACCGAATCGACCACAACAGGGCCATTCAAACTGATGTTCTCAAAAAGGAGAAGAGAGTCGGGCGCGTCAGTAATAACCCCCGACACCTTGAACTTTTCGCCCGAACATGAGGCGAAGGACAACGCCGCCAAAACGAGGACGGCAACAGCAATAGACTTGAATATCTTCATTTCTGCGATAATTTTTCGAATGTTCGGGGCACGCATGCCTATCCCGCAGGAGTCGGAGGACGTACCGATAATTGCTGCAAAGATAATACTTTTCGATGAGAAAATGAGGCGCGCGGCTTTCTTTTTGTCGTCACAGGAAGGCCTACATCTTTCGTCTTGCACCGCGTTCGAGTGGAAGCAAGGCCACAGTCGGGCCTCACCCCATCACCACACGATAGGCCTTGCGGCTGACAGACACATAGACCGAGCCCACCAGCGCACCGGTGATGATCCACGAGATGGGATAGCAGAGCATGAGATGCTCGAAGCCGTACCAATGGGGCAACACCAAGAAAATCCAAGCCAAGCGAATGAAACAGGTGCCGAAGATAGTGAGCAAGGCGGGCACAAGCGACTGACCAAGACCCCGCATGCACGCCGCCGGTATCTCGTAGCTGGTGGCAAGCCACTGGAAGGCCAGCGCAACATGCATGCGCGTCAGGCAGTAATGGATGACCTGCTGGTCAGTGGTGAAGACCGAAGCGATGGGATGGGCAAAGATCACAAACAACATGTTGGCCGTAAAGATTGATGCGCCGCCCAGCAGGAAGCAGATGCGGAAGATGCGCCGGCAGCGGTCCACCTGCCCAGCGCCGTAGTTCTGGCCCGTGAAAGTGATGGCCGTGGCACAAAACGCACTGAGCACATAATAACAATAGGTATCAAAGGTGATGCTCAGCGAGGCACCGGCGATGGCGGCATAGCCAAACTTGTTGATGGACGACTGCACAAAGACATTGCTGAACGAGAACACCATGGCCTGCAAGCCGGCAGGCAGGCCGATGGACAGGATGTCGCGCAGTTCCTTGCGGTAGATGCGCACCTTGCTCAGGCATACCCGAAACTCGCCCTCCTCGCGTCGCAGCAGCACAATGACAACAACCGACGAGAACACATTGGACACGAGCGTGGCACATGCCACGCCGGCCACACTCATGTGGAAGACGATGACGGTGACCATGCTCA
This sequence comes from Oscillospiraceae bacterium, assembly GCA_963610435.1. GTDB lineage: Bacteria > Bacteroidota > Bacteroidia > Bacteroidales > Bacteroidaceae > Prevotella. The sequence goes on from CAVDNW010000013.1 coordinate 19,438, forward strand.
CCACGATGTTGATGACTCCAGCGACGGCCAGGATATAAAGAGGCGTTCGGGTATCGCCCTTGCTCCGGAAGATGGCGGAGCCGAAATTGTAGACCATGAAGAACGGCGTTGCAAGAAAATAGATGCGCAAGTAGAGCGCCGAGTCGGCAATAACATCATCGGGCGTGCCCAACAGCCGTAGCAGGGGCGTTGCCACCAGCTGACCAATGGCCATGAGCAACACTCCACCGATAATCGCCAAGGCCACGGCCGTGCTCACCGCACGCCTGACGCCCTGACGGTCCTGACGGCCGATATAGTTGGCTATGACGGCATTGGCACCGATGGAAACTCCCAGAAAGAGGTTGATGCAGAGGTTGACGAGAAACGTCGTGGCACCTACGGCAGCCATGGCATGGCTGCTGGCAAAACGTCCCACCACAAAGACATTGATGGAATTGAACATCTGCTCCAGTATGCCTGTGGCGGCATAAGGGATGGCAAACATCACTATCTTGCCCAGCAAGGGGCCGTGAACCATATCGGTCTGTATTTTGGCCATGGTAAGGATAATTGAAAGATGCGAACGGCGACAAAAGGAGGTAAACCGTCCGTCTTGCCGCCGTCCCTATTGGAATGCAATAAAATCAAGCCGCCTTGCGCCGGCGAATAAGTCCTCGCAGGTCTTTCATGACCACTGTGGCGAGGTAGACCAGGAGCAACAGGGTGTTGACACCCAGCGATGCCCATGTGCCGAGGTGGGCGTTTCCCCACGTCATGGCTGCAAAGAGCACCAGTGCCAGCACGACATAGAAGGCGATGTCGCGCAGCGGATAATGGATGGGATAATACTTCTGCCCGAAGAAATAACTTGTAACCATGCAGATGCCGTAAGCCGCGAAGCCAGCCCAGGCACAAGCCATGTAGCTGAAGCGAGGGATGAACAGCACATCGATGGCGATGAGCACCACGCACCCCAGCAGCGAGAACCAGGCGCCCCAGATGGTGCGGTCGGTGAGCTTATACCAGAAGCTGAGATTGAAATAGATGCCGAACATGATCTCTGCGGCCATCACGATGGGCACCACGCGCAAGCCCTCCCAATAGGACCGCGCCACGATGTGGCGCAGGATATCCATGTAGCCGATGACAGCCAGGTAGGCAAAGAGGGTGAAGATGATGTAGAATTTCATCACTTTGGCATAAGTGTCTTTTTTGTCGGTGTCCTTGTTGCCGAAGACAAAGGGCTCGTAGGCAAAACGGAAAGCCTGTGTGATGATGACCATAATCATCGCTATCTTGATGGTGGCACCGTAGATGCCGAGCTGGGCATGGGCCTCGCTGACACTGCCATCGAAGAAATAGGGGAAGAGAATGGTCGAGGCACTCTGATTGAGCTGGCCGGCAATGCCCAGGATGAGCATGGGCCAGGTATAGGAGAGCATGCGGCGGCACAGTGCCTTGTCAAACCCATAGGCCACCCCCCACATCTCATGCGAGAGCAGCAGCACGGTGACAGCCGACACGAAGAGGTTGACATAAAACACAATGCCCACATCGGGTGTGCCGTCGGCATCGTAGAGGCCGGGGACATAAAGGCCGAAATGGGGCAACACAAAGAGGAACGTGCCCACGAGAGCCACATTGATGAAGATGTTGGCGAGCTTCAAGGCCATAAACTTCCAGGGCTTGTGCTGGTAGCGCAGGTAGTCGAACATAATGGACGTCCAGGCGTCCACAGCCACGCACACGGCCATCGTTCCGATGTACCACGCATGGTCGGCATAGCCCATGGCGGCGGTCAGCGGCTTGAGAAACGCCAACACGAGCAAGGCGAACACCAAAGCCACGGCGCCCACCATGCGCAGGGCGGTGCTATAGACCATGCGGGCGTTCTCGCCCTCCTTGTTGGCGAAGCGGAAGAAGGTGGTCTCCATGCCAAAGGTAAGGGCTATGATGAGGATTCCTATGTAGCTGTAGACATTGGTGATGACACCAAACTGTCCGCCGCCTGCCGCCCACGCATAGGTCTCGATGGGCACAAGCAGATAATTGACAAACCGCCCGGCGATGGAACTGATGCCATAGATGGCGGTATCTTTCAAGAGTGACTTTAAACTTGCCATAATGATATCTGACTAAGAGTGTTCGCTTCGCCTCAGGCAAAGAATATATATGCGACAGCGATGGCTGCTATCACACCGGCCAGATCGGCCAGCAGTCCAGCCCCGACGGCATGGCGCGTGTATTTGACATTGACGGACCCGAAATAGACGGCGAGCACATAGAACGTGGTGTCGGTGCTACCCTGGAAAATGCAGGCCAACCGTCCCACCAGCGAATCGGGCCCATAGTTCTGCATAGCCTCGAGCATCAGACCGCGCGCCCCACTGCCCGAGAGGGGTTTCATGAAAGCGGTGGGCAGGGCGCCGACAAAGCCTGCGTCAAGGCCACACTGCCTCACCACCCAGGCTACACCGTCGATGAGGATATCCATGGCTCCCGAGGCGCGAAACACACCCACGGCAACAAGGATGGCCACGAGGTAGGGAATGATACGCACAGCGGTGTGGAAGCCTTCCTTGGCACCCTCAATGAAGGCATCATAGACATTGACCCGACGCACCAGACCAGCCACTATGAAGGCCACGATGACGCCCAGGAGAATCAGCGGTCCGGCCACAGAGGTCACAGTGCCCATCATCTCTGCGCTCATCTGGCCAAAGCCCCAGATGACCACGCCCACAAAGGCGCACAGCGCCAATAGCGTGACAAGCAACACAGGCTGCAACAGATTGATACGTTGCCAGGCAGCTGTGACAATGATGCCGGCCAGCGTGGCCACGGTGGTGGCCAGAAGAATGGGGATGAACACGTCGGTAGGCTGGGCGGCTCCATACGAGGCACGGAAGGCCAGAATGGTGGTAGGGATGATGGTCAGCCCCGATGTGTTGAGCACGAGAAACATAATCATCGGGTTGGTGGCCGTATCCTTCTTGGGATTGAGCTCCTGCATCTGCGCCATGGCCTTCAGACCGGTGGGCGTGGCGGCATTGTCGAGACCAAGCATGTTCGACGCAATGTTCATGAATACCGAGCCCATCACAGGATGGTTCTTGGGAATGTCGGGAAACAACTTGGTGAACACAGGACTGAGCACACGTGCCAGAGCGTTGACAGCACCGGCCTTCTCGCCTATCTTCATGATGCCAAGCCACAGGGCCAGCACTCCCGTGAGCCCCAGCGAGGTCTCGAAAGCTGTCTTGGATGTGGAAAACGTGGAGTCGACCATCTTCTGAAAGATGGTGGTGTCGCCCATCAGCAGTTGTACGAAACCGAAGACAAAGGCGATGAGGAAAAATGCAATCCAGATATAATTGAGTACCATTCTGGGTGCAAAGTTACTGTTTTTTTGGCTAACACCATGCGCTATGCCGACGGAATTGTGCACAATGGCCTTCTGTCCCCAAAGATCACGTCATGAGCATCTTCAGCCGGCAACCATCTGAAAATTGTGGGGTTGCGAAGCCTGCATGTCGGAAAAATGTTGTAACTTTGCACATCGAAAGGGGACTCAAGCGAAACGGTAGGGTGTTTTGAAGTAGTCCCTACGGTAACAATTAAACATTTATTTTTTGAAGACATTTGAAGAACTTGGCGTCAGCGAAGAGATTCGCCGCGCCATCGACGAGCTGGGTTTCGAACATCCCATGCCCGTGCAGGAGGAAGTGATTCCCTACCTTTTGGGGAACGGTAATGACGTGATAGCATTGGCCCAGACGGGCACAGGAAAAACAGCGGCCTACGGCATTCCCGTGCTGCAGAAGACCGATGCAGAAAACAAGGAAACCCAAGCACTCATCTTGAGCCCCACGCGTGAGCTCTGTCTGCAGATTGCCGACGACCTCAACGCCTTTGCCAAGTACATACCGGGTATGCACATCATACCCGTCTACGGCGGAGCGTCCATTCAGGGACAGATACGCGAGCTGAAGCACGGCGTGCAAATCATCGTAGCCACGCCGGGACGTCTCATCGACCTCATGGAGCGCGGTGTCGTACATCTGGACAACGTGAACAACGTGGTGCTCGACGAGGCTGACGAGATGCTCAACATGGGCTTCTCGGAGAGCATCAATGCCATCTTCGACAACGTGCCGGCCGACCGCAACACCCTGCTCTTCTCGGCCACCATGAGCAAGGAGGTGGAGAAGATAGCGCAGAACTATCTGCACGACCACAAGGAGATTGTGGTGGGCTCGCGCAACGAAGGTGCCGAGAACGTGAACCACATCTGCTACCTGGTGAACGCCAAGGACAAGTATCTGGCCCTGAAGCGCATCGTCGACTTCTACCCGCACATCTTCGCCATCATCTTCTGCCGCACGAAGCTCGAGACACAGGAGGTGGCCGACAAGCTCATACGCGACGGCTACAACGCCGAGTCGCTGCACGGCGACCTGTCGCAGCAGCAGCGCGACCTAACCATGCAGAAGTTCCGTCAGCACACCGTGCAGCTCCTCGTGGCCACCGACGTGGCGGCCCGCGGTCTCGACGTGGACGACCTGACACACGTCATCAACTACGGACTGCCCGACGATGTGGAGAACTACACCCACCGCTCGGGCCGCACCGGACGCGCCGGCAAGAAGGGTACGAGCATCTGCATCATCCACACACGCGAACAATACAAGGTGCGCAACATCGAGAAGATTATCGGCAAGGAATTTGTCGACGGCACGCTGCCTGCACCCGAGGAGATCTGCAAGAAGCAACTCTACAAGGTGATGGACGACATCATGAAGACGGACGTCGACGAGGAGCTCATCGCCCCCTACATGCCCGACATCATGCGGCAGTTCGACTATATCGACAAGGAGGACATCATGCAAAAGGTGGTAAGCATCACCTTCGGCCGGTTCCTCAACTACTACAAGAACGCACCGGAAATCATCAAGCCTACATCGAAGCGCAGCGAGAAGGGTGACCGCAAGACACAACGCGAGGGACGGGCCGGCACCTCACGCCAGCGCGGACCGCGCAAAGCCGAGGAAGGCTACCGCCGACTGTTCATCAACCTGGGCAAGCAGGACGGTTTCTATCCCGGCGAAATCATGCAGTATGTGAACCACCACATCCACGGGCCCAAGCAGGCCATCGGACACATCGACCTCCTGCAGAAATTCTCCTACATCGAGGTGCCGGCAGATGACGCCGAAAAGGTGATGCGCGCCCTGAACGGCACCACCTACAAGGGGCGCGAGGTGCGATGCAACGATGCCGATGAAGGCGGACACGGACGTGCCAACAACGACGGCGAGACACGCCGCAGCCGTGAGCCCCGCCGCAGCCACGACCACGACCAGCGCGACGACCGCAGGCATGACCGCCGCGACACACGCCGCAGCCGCAAGCCGCAAAGCCCCTTCGGCGACGATGCACAACGCCATACGCGAAACGACTGGCAGAGCCTGATGACCGGAAAGTCGTTCAAGTTCAAGGGCGAGGAACCCGATTTCTCCGAAGAGGGATGGGCCCGCCGCCGACCGAAGAAGTAAGCGTCGCAAGACTCCACTACTGAAAGGCGCCAGACAGTATCACAACTGTCTGGCGCCTTTTTCTTGTCGTCTGCCAAGCCTTCAGAACCCAGGAATATACGGATTCGACAAGGCAGAGAACAACGATGCTTACTTCACAATCTTCTTGCCACCGCGCACGTAGATGCCGTGACCCAGCGCATGGATGTTGCTGCCGGCATAGCGGCCGTCGATGGTGTAAATGCGTGTGGCAGCAGCTTTTTCGATGGCTGCCTGGCCAATGCCGGTAATGACGTTGGTGTCACTGCCACCCATGAAATCGAAGTCGATGGTGCCGTCTTCGTTCTGGACAATGTTGGTAATGTCCTTGTTCATGAAGCCCTTGGTTGTATAAACCGTAGCGGCAGGTGTGGAAGTGCTTGTCAGCGCATTGTTACCATTGCTCGGGTAGAGGTCTGTTGCCTCATCGTTTGATGTGGCCTTATTATCGGCATGGAAGATGGTGCATCGCTGGTGGTCGTTGTCATACTTGGCATAACTGTCGCCATAGATGCTGCTATAGTTGGTTGCCGTGTTCACAGCGTTGATTTCCCAAATGGCTTCACTGTAGTCCACATGTGTGATCATCAGTCCACTTCCGGGCAATGCGCTGTCCCAAATGCCGTCTTGCTGACGGTTCTCGATGATATAATACTCATCGGGATTGTCGTCGTTATTGATCACAAACACATCGCCATACTGGCTGATGGGCTTCATGCCCTTGACCGTGGTGGGCTGGGAGAGCACGATGGGGTCCACCCAACCGGCGCACAGGCGCTCATAGCCGGTATAGTTAGCCGGCTGGTATCCCTTGTCGCTCTTGCCGTTGTAGCATCCCGCTGAGAGCAGGTCCCAGCTTCCCATGCCATAGTTCTTGTATTTGGTGTCGTAGAAGTCGGGATAGCCGAGGCAGTGTGAGAACTCATGGCAGATGGTGCCAATACCGTTGGGCACCACAGACGTGCGGTAGTTGCCGGTGGCCGCATTGTAGATAACCGTTGTGGCTTGCTCGTTTCCGCAGGCATAAGTGTCGATGGTCTTGCCATTGATGTTGACTGTCGACCCATAGTCGGAATAACGGAGGTAGTGCTTGTGCGGCCAGATGGTGTCGTCGCCACCGCCGTCGGCCTCACCCTGTCCGGCATAGATGACGAAGACATGTTCCACAGATCCGTCGTTGTCCCAGTCGTAAGGACTGAAATCAATGTTATACTGCTCGGCTGCCAGTTTGCATGCCTGAGCAACCATTGTGCCTGCGTGAGCGTCGTTTTGCTCATCGTCACCCGAACCCGTGTGGGCACCATAGTAGGCGTAGTTGTTGGGCAGGGTCACCGGACCATACACGTCAAAGTCGATGACAAACTGGCCATTGCTCTGGTCCTTGAAATAGTCGCGCACACTGCCCACATGTCCGTAGATGGAGCTGAAACCCTCCTGGTTGGCCAGGTTCTGGTAGTAGCTCGTCGTGTGGCTCTTGATAAACTTGAGGTCCTTGAACTGGGCCAGGATGATGACACAACGGCGCTCACCGAAATAGCCCTCCTGTGCCGAGCTGGCCTTTTGTCCCACACGGTTTTTGCGCAGGAAGTTGCTCTTGGCGTTCAGAGCAGCATCCTTCAACTTCAGGGCCTGCTTTGTGGGCTTGAACGTTGCGACATCCACCTCATGGTAGGAGCCTGTGGCCGCATCCTTAGAGTAGCATTTGCCGTCTTCAGCCTTCCAATAACTGCGAAACTCATCGCCACACAGTTCGGCAACCACGGTGGTGCCGTTGTCGAGCAGGATGGGCTTCTTCACTCCTTTCTTGGGCGGTATGGCCGATGCCGACAGTGCAAGGGCCATGAACAGCGAAAGGAACAATGTCTTTTTCATAAGTCTAATGGTGTAAGTGTAAGAGTGTTGTTTAAGCGTATTGTCTGTTATCCGCTTTATCTTGATGCCTTATAAAAAACGACTCCAGTCGAGTCAACCCAACTGGAGTCGTTATGACGTTGAGCTATGGTGAGCAAGTCACCAAAGCCTCAGATTACTTCTTCAAGGAGAAAATCGGCATTTGGACCTTCTTCAGGGTGCGGATCAAGCTGACCTTGTCGTTCTTGACAAGCTTGGTCTTCTTGGCAGCCTTTCGCATCTTGGCGGCCGTCTCAGCGTCGAGCGTGAAGGTGTCGAGCTGGTAAGCCAGTGTTCCTGCCTCCACGTGGTAAGCCAGGATGAAGTTGTAGGTGTTGCCTTCTACATAGCTGTCGTAGCCCTGACCGGCAGACGCGTCACCATGGGTGACAAGGTCGGAGGCAGAGATAGCTCCATATTTTGAGTGCGCATCACCAGTCTCTACGCCATCGACCGTGATGACACCGTTGTCATCGACAGTGAAGATCAGACCGGTAGAGGAAGAAGCCCAAGGAGTGATTTTGAACTTGCTGGGGTCATTGGAGCTCTGGTAGAGCGTAGCCGTCTCCTGGGCGTCATAAAGTTTTGCGCCTCCCTGGGTGTATGATTCTGCGCCATAGGTGTAAAGGCCCTCGCCCAGCTCACTCCATGTCTCCTGTCCACCTGTGGTGTACTTCAGCGTGGCAGTGGCATAGTTCTGTGCCTCGTCGTTGTAGTAGGAGATGACGAGCAGCGTGTAGGAGCCATCGGTCAGTTTGGAAGCGTCGAACGAAACCTCGCCGCTCTCTTCAACCGTGACAACGCCCTCGTAAGAACCGTCCATCACCTTGTCGAAGACTTCCTGTGTCAGCGTACCGGGAACAAGAGCCACATTGGCTGATGTGACATCAGCACCAAGCGTTACGTTGGCAATGATATAAGGATTCTCCTTGGCATCGACCAGCTTGCCCTTGTAGGTAATGCCGCAAGACACGTCCTTACGGTCGTAGCCGTCGAGTGTAATGGTCTCGTAACCAGAACCGAAACTACCAGCAGACACATAGTAGGTTACAGGAATATCGATGTAACCGCCCTCCTTGTCGAAGCTGCCATACACATGATTGAAATCGCTGGGCTTCTTGCCACGCACGGTCTCCATGTAGTAGTTGTAGTCAGCCACATACACATCGCCATGCGAAGAGTGGGTATAACCCGTGAACTGGGCAGGGCAGCTGACAACGCCTGTTGATTCATCATAGTCGAGAATCAGGTCAATACCAGACATGCACTGCTTGACCTTGAACTGGTAGAGGTTGGTCTTGATGACATTGTGACGCACCTGGAAGACAAGACCAGTATCGTCACCGCTCCAGAACAACGAGTAGGAGTAGGTACAAGTACCAGCCTGGTTGTAGGGAGCCCAGTCAGTCCACTCGGTGGCACCGGCCTTAAAGCTCACTGAGCCTTGTCCATACACGGTGGTATAGGTAGAGTCGGCAATCGACAGGGTGATGTCCTCATAATTTCCATATTCAATCTTCGAAGGATCGTAAGAAATGGCAATTTTAGCCTCCTTTGCGCCAGCGGCGAACGTTACATTTGAGGGCACGGTGAAGATGGTGCCGTCCTGAAGGGTAGCCTTCACGGGCACGGTGATAGCCCCATCAGTCTTAACACGGTAGATGGGCACCTCGAACGTCGTTGCCTCCGTTGAGAGTTCGAACGTCTCCTGTGTCTCGTTGCTGAAATACACTTGGTCGCCGGTTACGGTAGCCCAGTCGTAATCATCGCTCGAGCATGCTGAGAGCACAAGCGACAGCATGGCGAGAAGATATAATGATAATTTGTTGAGTTTCATAATCGTTATGATGTTGTAAAGTTATTGAAGGCAGGTGTGTTCCTGCAAGACGGCTCGCGGCCGTCCTGCAGGCTCGCTCCTTTCACTTATTTTGTTTTCTTGGCACCATACTGTCCGAGAGGTGAAGGACAAACGACCGTCTGTGTGGGGTCGGGGTTGTTCTTGCCCTCGAGAGCCGAGTTGGCCTGTACCTCACTTGTAGGAATGACGAAGTTCCAGCTGGGCTTGATGCCCTTGCAGTTGACCTTCAGAACATCGAACTTGGCGTTGGTGCCTTCGTAGTTCTGCATGCATCCCACTTTCAGACGCTTGGCGATGGGGAAGGCGTTGCCCTCACCCCAGAACTCGATGCGCATCTGATAGAGAGCCTCCTTCTGGAAGTCGGCCATATTGGTGGACTTGGCAGAGTAGTTGGGGTCGCGATACTGTCTCATGAAGTTGTTGAGCAGAGTCTTACCTTCTTCAAGACGTGCACCATTGTTGATAGAAGCAGTAGCGATGGCCTCGATGAAATACATTTCCTCGATGCGCATGATTGGCAGGTCGGTAAGTCCGCCAACCTTGAAGTTCTCCCAGTCGCCGCCCTTGCAGCGGAACTTCAGACCGGCGTAGGCAGGCAGGGTCTCGTCGATGTGCTCCTTGTCACGGCAAGTCTGGTAGTTGTAGTAGTTGGACTTGTCGGGGTCGAGGAACACATGCTTGCGGAAGTCGGTTGCACCGATGCGGTCATAGAGGCTGCGGTCGATGACGGGCTGTGTGAGTGAGGCATAGCCCCAGTCGGCCTCGTTCGACATCCATCCAACGAAGTTGCAGAGGTTACCCATGTTCTCGGCAGAGTAGGAAGCGTACCACATCCAGCCGTTGCAGGCTGTGGTGAAGCCGGTAGTGGGATTGGTCCACTCGTCTTCGGTCATAGGCGTAGCACCCGACTCGTTGATGGCCATGCGGGCATACTTGGCAGCATTCTCATAGTCCTCGTCCCACATGTAGACCTTGGCCTTAATACCATAGACCACAGCAAGCGAAGGCAGCTGGCGGTTGGTGGTGTTGTTGTCGGTAGCAAAGAACTTCTCGGCCTTGTTGAGGTCAGAGAGAATGGAGTCGGTCATCTCGCGGTGCGACACACGGGGGGTGTTCTTGGCCATGTCGTTTGTAGTGGTCTCGAAGACGAACGGCACAGTAAGATCCTTCACAGCCGACACATCTGTATAGTCGTTCTCCACGGGCTCATAGAAAGACATGAGCATGTAGTAGTTGAAGGCGCGGCAGGCATAGGCAATGCCCGCATATTTGCGCTGGTCGGCCGTGGCACCGGACTTGGCGATAGAGATGATGTCGTTGTCCGACTTGATGAACGTGTACAGGGTGAACCAGGGCAGGTAGGCCATGTACGAGTTGGGGCCGATACTGCGCTCCAACGTGTTGTACATGATATACCAGTCGTAGCCCGAGTTGCTACCGCCGCAATACATGTCGCCGAGCAGTTCGGTCTGTGCAATCATGAACTGTGCATAGCCCATGTCGGTCTCGTGTACTTGAGAGCCATACACCAGGTATCCCTGGCTCATCTGCGCGGGGATGCCGTTGGCAGCAGCCTCCAGAGCGGCCGACGACTGGGCGATCTGTGCGGACGTAGCGGTGCTGCCCTGGGGTTGTGTTTCTTCTATACAGCTGGAGAAAGCCAAGGTGCCGGCCAAAGCAATCGCAGAATATATCTTGAATGATTTTTTCATTGTTATTATCCTCCTGAATAATTAGAATGTAACGGTTGCACCGATAGAGATGGTTCTCATCGGCGAGTAATTGGTTGCGTTGGTCGAGCCCGTGTATGTCTGGCGTGGGTCGAAGCCCTTACGCTTTGAGATGTAAGCCACGTTCTCGCAGGCCAGATAGATGCGCAATGCCTCGAGACGGATAGAGCGAAGCACGCTGGCGGGCAATGTGTAACCGAAGTTGATGTTCTCGATGTTCAGGTAGCTTGCATCTGTCAGGAAGCGCGTAGACGAAGCGCTGCTGTAGAGGTCGCCAAACTGGAAGCGGGGGATGTTGCTGGTCGTGTTGGCCGAGCTCCAAGCCTTGTAGAGGTCCTTGTGGATGTTGTAACCGCCAGTGTTTGAAGTGGGCGACTGCATGAACGTAGCGTATGTGCCGTCGTAACCCTTGCCACCAATCTGATATGAGAGGTTGACCGAGAGGTCGAAGCCATAGGCGTGCAGCGTAGTGCCGAAACCACCGTAGAACTTAGGAATAGTGGTCTCATTGGTCACATAGTAGTCAGCATCGCTGTAGGTCGTGGTGGTCTCGCGGCCAGTAACCTTCTTGTGGGTGATACCCTTGTAAGAAGAGTCGACCACTTTGCCACTCTCATCATAGAGGATGTCGTTCTTGTTTGCATCCTGCTCGTAGACATTCTTGTACCACATCGACTGGCCGTCCTCAGACACACCGGCATACTCTTTCAGACGCCATGTGTACATCGAAGCACCCTCGGTGATGAAGAAGCTGCCTGATGCATAGCCATAGTAGGGCTTGCCGCTGGCGTCGTAGACTGTAGAAGTCTTCTTGTCCGGGTGCAGCATGGTGAGGCGGTTGCGCAGCGAAGCGATGTTGAAGTGGACGTCCCACTGCACATCCTTCGTGCGGATGGCGTTGTAGTTCAGATTGAGCTCGAAACCTGTGTTGTAGAGGCTACCCACATTGTCGTAGTAGCTTGAGTAACCCAGTGAAGGAGCCACCGAGAACGAGAAGAGCATGTCTGTGGTCTTGCGGTAGTAGTACTCCAGCGAACCGGTCAGCTTGCCGTGCCAGAAGGAGAACTCGAAACCAGTGTTGAAGTTGGTGTTCTTCTCCCAAGTGATGTCCTCAGTACCCTTAGAGTTGAATGAGGTACCAATGTTTCCGCTTGAGTTTTGGATGTTGTACAAGTCGGTGTAGCGGTAAGAACCGATGTTGTCGTTACCCTGCTGACCGATAGAAGCCTTGAACTTCAGCTCGTCCGTCCAGGGAGCCTTGAACCATTTTTCCTTGCTGATGAGCCATGCGCCACCGAGTGACCAGAAGGTACCCCAACGGTGATCCTTGGCGAAGCGTGAAGAAGCATCGGTACGGATAGAGGCTGAACCGAAGTAGCGGCCCTCGTAGTCGTACTGCAGACGACCGAAGAAACCTTCGTTGTTGTAGCGTGTCTGATAAGAAGAGGCATCCTGTCCGTCGATTACGGCACCGTTCAGCTCCTTGTTGTCGGGCGAGAACATCTTCGACTTCGAGGCACCCAGGTTGTAGTAGCGCGAGTCGTAGTACTCGTGACCGAGCAGAACCGTCAGGTTGTGCTTGTCGGCAATCGTCGTGGTGTAGTTGAGCAACTGCTGGAGGTTGTAGTCGTATGAACGCGTGTGGTACATGCTGACCGTACCGCCAGTGGTGTCGAACTGACCATAGTAGCCGTTGTAAACATAGTTTGTACGAGTCTCATCGAGCGTGTAGGTGCCGTTGATGGTGAGCTTCAGACCGGTAAGGATGTCGATATCAACGAAGCCGTTGGCCGAAGCAGCGTTACCGTTGTAGTTGCGTGTGTTGAGCTTCACGTCCTGGATGGGGTTGGCATCTGAGAGGAAGGGGCGTGACAGGCCGGCGTTGGTGCCGTTACCATAGTCGAGCACGGTGATGTTGTTGTCGTCAATCATGACGTTGCCCTTACCGTCGCGGATGTAAAGCGGATAGATAGGAGCAATCTGCGAAGTGACGGCCCAGATGTTACCGAAAGACGAAGAGCTACCGTTGTTGCTGAGCGAATTGCCGTCGAAGTGGGCAAACGAGAGGTTGGCACCTACCTTCAGCCACTTCTTGGCCTGGTAGTCGGCGCGCAGACGGCCGGTGATACGCGAGAGGTCACTCTTGTAGGTGATACCCTCGTTCTTCAGGTAGCCGAATGAAGCATAGAAGTTAGACTTTTCGTTGGCTCCGTTGACCGACACGTTGTACTCCTGGCGGATGCCGGTACGTGTAGCCTCGTCCTCCCAGTCGTCGGGAGTGATCCAGTAGTCCTGACCCTTATAGTTGACCAGACGGCCCAGAGTGGCGTTGGGGTTCATGCGGCCGTTCTGGCCGATGAGCATCTGACCGTCGGGAACAGTCCAGATGTTGTAGCCGAGACCACCGATGGAGGTGTCGCCAGTCAGGGCGCTGTTGGCAGAAGCCCATGCGCTGTTGGCCGACTGGCCGTTGCTGACATAGTTGTTGTAGAGAGCCTTGTACTGCATCTCGTAGTACTCTGCGGGATCGTTGATCACGTCGTAGTGCTGCAGTGCACGGCTGTTCCAGCCATACTTGGCATCGAGGGTGACCTTGGCGTCGCGGCCGGCCTTAGACTTCTTGGTGGTAATCATGATGACACCGTTGGCACCGCGCGCACCGTAAAGCGCATTGGAAGCGGCATCCTTCAGCACAGTCATCGACTCCACGTCGTTGGGGTTGATGTTCGACAAATCGCCGCTATAGGGAGCACCATCGAGGATGATGAGAGCATCATTGCCGGCATTGAGCGAACTGAAACCACGGATACGGATGGTAGATGTGGAACCGGGAGCACCGTTGGATGAAGTGAGCTGCACACCGGGAACGGCACCGGCCAGGGCATTGGTCACACTGGTTACCTGCGACTTGGCGAGTTCCTCGGAGCCCACAACAGTAGCCGAACCCGTGAAGGCCGACTTCTTGGCGGTACCGAAGGCCACAACCACCACCTCATCGAGTGACTGGGGGTCGGCAGAAAGCACGACCTTCAAATTCTTGCCGGCCTTGACGGTCTGCGGGGTCATGCCAATGTAGGAAATCTGCAACTTGGCGTTGGCAGGAGCGTTCAGCGTGAATTTACCGTCAGAATCGGTAGCCGTACCCGTGTGGGTGCCCACAACCTTGACCGATGCGCCCACTACGGGTGCACCGTCTTCGGCAGAGGTGACTGTACCGGAAATCTGACTTTGCGCCAAAGCCATCCCAATGCTCAGGAAAAGGCAGGCGATAAACGTCATGAGTCTTTTTTCCATAAAATCTCTCTTTTTAGTAAATGAAAATATTATTTTTGATCCGTTTTCTCTATAAACCAGCAGTCCGAACGCCCGAATGCGAACGAGATTTGTTACCTTTATCGCTCTCCACCTTGCGCCGCAAGGTGGAAAACATGCATTACACCTTATATATATTAGTACGTGTGCTTACTCTTATATTCACATGCCTTGGAGAGTGTTGTCGGAGAACACTAATACTTAGCACAATTTTAACAATCTTTTCAATTGGTTGCAAAATTAAGCATTATTTAGCTTTTATCCAAATATTTTTTCACCAAAACTGCATTTCGGCCAACATTTTATAACGATTATACCTTATATGTGTTATTTTGGTTACGAATACCAAGAAATTTGTGGCCGTTTGGAAAGGAACTGGCGCATAAATTCAACCTAAACGTTCCTTAACATGTAATGTCTGGCGGCAGGTATGTAAAAATTCCAAGACAAACTACATACGAAATTTTGCGTTATATTCGACGAGAAAACATTTTGGCCGAAATGCGCGAAAAACCGGCAGTTTTTATATTATGCTAAAAATCAACAACTTATTAAGGATGCTGTTTAATTTGCATCAAAAAGCCCACTCTTTTCTTAACCGATAGGTGCCTGATCGCATCATGATTAGGCATCAATCTCACCATGATTACGCATCAATCATGCGGAGATTAGGCATCAATCTCACCATGACAAGGCCTCCATCGCGGGCAGGTGGCACGAAGACTGCGGTGCGAAGGGCACGAAGTCCCGTTTTCCCGCTCTATTTCATTTGGAATTGCAGACAAAGTTTTTGGCATAAAGATTTGACACAACTGCCAGATTTTGCAGCATGATAGCGCCGAAGTCGCACAACCTCACAAGAAGTATGCGCCATTGCACTATCCTGAGTTCGTGGTTTTATCCGGGTCAGAACAGAAGCCTATCTCGCGCATAAGTGTCTCATTGGCCGCGGCCAAGTCCTTGTCGAAGAGGCTCTTGATGTAGACCATCGTTGTGGACGACTTGGTGTGCCCCAGCGCCTTGCCGATGAGTCCGATGTCGAGATGGTGCTGATAGGCAATGCTCGCCCACGAGTGGCGCACAACATAAGAGGACAAGCGCCCCGGCACGCCAACCCTGTCGGCCAGTCGGCGCAAGAGATAGTTGTAGTGTCGTAGCGCATGGCGGTACTGGCGGTGCAGACCATCGGGCGTAGCCTGAGTGAGAATGGGGAAGACATAGTCGGACGCATCCGTTTCGTGCCGCCGCATGAGGGAGGTCATTTCGGCTGTCAGGGGGACGATGATTTGCTGTCCCGTCTTGTGGCGCGCATATCTGATGACGCCATCCTTCACTTGTGCCTTCTTCAGGTAGGCCATGTCGACAAAAGGCATGCCCATGGCCTGGAAAGCAAACAGAAACAAGTCGCGTGCCAGTTCCAGCGCCGACCCTTGCGGCAGCGACAACTGTCGGAGGCGCTTCATCACATCGGCGGTAACGCTGCGCTTACGCGTGTGGTCGCGCCCTGTGAACACCTTGGCAAAGGGGTCGCACCCTTGGTTGCCCACCACGCGACGGTACATAGCCCGCAGGCAGCGCATGTAGGCCGACACCGTGTTATGGCACAAGCCCCGTTCGCCCAACCATTGCTGATAATGCCCCATTCCATCGGGCGTCATCTCGGAGAAACGCCACGTGTGGCCACCCACATACCGGCTCCACGAGCGAGCCGCCGTCAGGTAGTTGGCCGCCGTCTTGAAGCGTCCCTCCATCTTCATCCTTTTCGCTTCGGACAGCACTTCCGTCCAGCCGTCCTTCTCCTTTCTTGCTGACACGGCAGGGGCACCCTGCCTGTTCGAACCGTGTCTCCAACCAATCTCAATCTTTAAATACACCATATTATATATGTAAAACATGTGACTTTTCCACCTTGCGGCGCAAGGTGGAACATGAAAGGCTAAGACTCACGCCCGCATGGCGGGTTGTCTGGCTACGGTAATATAGTAAAAACAGATCAAACATTATATTATCATTTATTAAAAAGAGAGAATTTATGGTTAAAAGACTTTCAATGATTTTGGCCGGCCTCTTCCTTTCCATAGGAATAGCGTTGGCACAGTCACAGGCCTCCGGAACCGTCACTGACGAGAACGGCGAGCCTGTCGCCGGAGCTGGCGTGAAGGTTGTGGGTACCAAAACGGGTACGGCAACCAACAGCGACGGTCATTTCAGTCTGTCGGTACCTGCCAACTCCACGCTTGAGATTACCTTCCTCGGCATGGAGTCCAAGCGTGTGAAGGCCGGACGCAACTTGAACATTTCGCTCGTTCCCAACGACCAGACACTTGATGAGGTGATGGTCGTGGCATACGGCACCGCCAAGAAGTCGGCCTTCACCGGATCGGCTTCGGTGATCAAGGCCGAGGATATCGGCAAGGTGCAGACCACCAACGCTGTTGAAGCCCTCAAGGGTAAGGTCAGCGGCGTGCAGCTCACGCAGGCCTCCGGCCAGCCAGGCACCAACCCCACCATCCGCATCCGCGGCATCGGTTCCATCAACGCCGGAAATTCTCCCCTCTATGTGGTCGACGGCTCACCCTTCGACGGTGACATCAACACCATCGCCCCCACCGACATCGAGAGCTTGACGGTGTTGAAGGAGGCTGCTGCCGCCGCTCTCTACGGTGCGCGCGGTGCCAACGGCGTCATCATCATCACCACCAAGAGCGGTGCCAACAAGGGCAGCGCTTCCATCACAGTGGACGCCAAGTGGGGTTCCAACTCACGTCAGCTTCCCAACTACAACTACATCAGCAGTCCCGCAGGCTACTATGAGACTTGGTACAAGGGATTGGAGAACTATGCCGTCAACACGTGGGGCTACTCGCAGGCACAGGCCAACGCCTGGGCCAACTCGCACATCACCGACAATTCCTCTTACGGACTGGGCTACAATGTCTACACCGTTCCCAACGGGCAGAATCTCATAGGTCTCAATGGCAAGCTCAACCCCAACGCCACGTTGGGCAGCTATGTCACCAACGACGGCACGACCTACTTCCTCACGCCTGACGACTGGACTGACGCCACCTACCGCAACGCCTTGCGCCAGGAGTACACCGTCACCGCAACGGGCAGCACACAGAAGTCTAACTTCTACGCCTCGGCCAACTACCTCGACATGAAGGGTATCACTGTCGGTTCGGAGTACACGCGTTTCACCACACGTCTGAAGGCCGACTACCAAGTCAAGTCATGGCTTAAGGTGGGCATGAACGTGAACTATGCCCACTACAACAACGACAACGTGTCGGGCGACGGAAGCTCGGATAGCTCGGGCAACATGTTCTCCATGACCACCATGGCCCCCATCTATCCCCTTTATATCCGCGACAAGAACGGCAACATCATCCAGCACGAGGCTTCGCACCGTCCCCTCTACGACTTCGGTGACGGAAAATACATCGGCCTCACACGCCCGTTCCTCTCGCAAGCAAACCCCTTGTGCAACACGTATGTGGATACCAACAACAGCAACGGCAACACTGTGAACGCCATCGGTACGGTTGACATCGACCTGCCCTATGGCTTCCGCTTCAGCTCGACCAACAGCGTCTATGTCGACGAATATCGCAGCCAAAACAGCACCAACCCCTGGTTCGGACAGTATGCCACTTCCAATGGTATTGCGACTGTGGGGCACGGCCGCACATGGTCATACAACTACCAGCAATTGCTCAAGTGGCACCAGCTCTACGGCAAGCACGACATCACGGCCCTGTTGGGTCATGAATACTATCGCCGCCGCATCTACAGCCTCTCGGGTTCGAACAACAACATGTTCTCCAACGACATTGTTGAGCTGTCGGCTGCCGTGAGCACCTACCAAAAGGCTTCTTCGTCCACGAGCGACTACAACACCGAGGGCTTCTTCGGGCAGGCGCAGTACAACTACGACAACAAGTATTTCGCATCAGCCTCTTATCGCCGCGACGCTTCCTCTTATTTCGATCCCGACCATCGCTGGGGTAACTTCTGGTCGTTTGGTGCCGCATGGCTTATCAACAAAGAGAACTGGTTTGACGTGGACTGGGTGGATGAACTCAAGATCAAGGCTTCTTACGGTGAGCAGGGTAACGACAACATCGGCTACTACCGCTACATCACTACATACAACATCGTCAACTCAAACGGTGCCTTGGCCTTGACGCCGCGCATGCTGGGCAACGACAAGATTTCATGGGAGAAGAGCGGCGAGTTCAACCTCGGCGTTGAGTTCAGCCTCTTCAAGAGCCGCCTCACCGGTAGCATCGACTACTACTACCGCAAGACCAGCGACATGTTGTCGTGGTTCTCACTTCCCGCCAGCTTTGGCTTCACAGGCTATTACGACAACATTGGCGACATGCGCAACACGGGTGTCGAGTTCGAACTTAGCGGCGACATCATCCGCACCAAGGACCTCACATGGTCGGCTTATGCCAACATCACCACCAACAGCAACAAGATCCTCAAGATTGCCGATGCCAATAAGGTGATGAGTGTCGACGGAGTCAACGGATATTCATCAGGCAACCACTTCTACGGTGAGGGCAAGCCCATCTACACGTGGTACATGTACAAGTATGCCGGTGTGGACAAGGAGACCGGTGAGGCTCTTTACTACAAGAACGGTTATGAGAAGGATGCCAACGGCAACGCAATCTACTACGACAAGTCGGGCAAGGTCTGCGACGCTACTGCCGAGGGTGCCCATACCAAGACTGTGCTGGAGACAACCAAAACCACTGCAGACGCCGACCAATACCTCTTCGGGTCAGCCAATCCCGACGCCTTCGGTGGCTTCGGCACCAGCCTGTCATGGAAAGGCTTCGACTTCAACATCGACTTCACCTATCAGCTCGGTGGTCTTGTCTATGACAGCGACTATGCAAGCGCCATGAATTTGAGCCGTGGATATGCCATCCACACAGACATGCTCAACGCCTGGACGCCTAGCAACACCAGCTCCAACATTCCACGACTGCAGTACAACGACCGCTACACGGCTGCCACAAGCGACCGCTTCCTGACAAGTGCCTCTTATCTCAACCTGCAGAACATCACGCTTGGCTACACACTGCCTAAGAGCATCGTGCGCAAAGTAGGACTGTCCAACCTGCGTGTCTACTGCTCGGCAGAAAATGTGTGGTTGTGGTCTAAGCGTCAGGGCATGGATCCGCGCCAGAGCACAAGTGGATCTGTCTCCAGCCAGTACTACTCGCCCATCCGCAGTATCTCAGGCGGTATCACGGTTTCATTCTAAGTTGTTAACAATAAAAGAAAATTCATTTGTATGAAAAATATAAATAAGTTAATCTGTGGCATCGGTGTCGCCTTTGTCGGGCTGACTGCGTTCACCTCATGCGAGGAGGAAACACAACCGACATCTTATGCCACCACCGACCAGATGGCCCAGTCGTCATCGGCCACCGAGGCGCTGCTGAGTGCAGTCCCGGCTTCGCTCAACACCGTTTGGTCTTCCTCTGCCCACTATTCATGGGGCAACGGCTCGCTGATGAAAATCCGCGATGTCATGACGGGCGACTACGCTCACGTGGAGAGCAACTACGACCATTACAATGCTTGGGAGCAAGCCTACTACATCGGCAAGGGTTACCTGGCAACCCAGTTCATCTGGAACTATTTTTATAAAATGGTGCTCACCACCAACAACCTCATCAGCGGCATCGACTCAACCAATGCCACGACCGAACAGCGCGGATACCTCGGTGTGGGCTATGCAGAGCGTGCGTCCATCTATCTCGACATGGCACGCATGTACGAGTTCCTACCCAACGAGAAGTTCCCCGACGGGAAGAACGAGGCTGGCAACGTGGTCACCAATCTCACTGTGCCCATCGTGAAGGCTGGCATGTCAGAGGACAGCGCACGCGTGAATCCCCGTGCCACACGCAAGCAGATGGCCGCTTTCATTCTCGATGACCTCAACAAGGCCGAAAGCCTCACGCCCAGTCTTAGTGACACCCGCGGCAAGACTCTGCCCAACTTGGCTTGTGTCTATGGCTTGAAGGCTCGCCTCTATATGTGGCTTGAGAACTATCCTCAGGCCCAGGTCTATGCCCGCAAGGCTATCGACGCTTCCGGGCTGACGCCAATGACCCAGTCGCAGGCGCTCAGCACTACCACAGGGTTCAACACGCCCGACCCCTGGATGTGGGCTTCCACACTCACGTCTGAGAACGAGACCGTCGAGAGCGGCATCATCAACTGGACCTCTTGGTGCAGCAACGAGACAGAGTTCGGTTATGCCGGAGCTGGTCCCAACATCATGATCAGCAAGGAAGTCTACGACCGCATCAGCGACTCCGATTGGCGCAAGCTTGAGTGGAAGGCTCCCGATGACAGCCCCCTGGCCAACAAGGTATCATTTCTGACCTCTACCTATAGGAAGAACCTGCCCACTTACGCTTCCGTCAAGTTCCGTCCTGCAAACGGCAACTACGAGGATTCAAGCGTTGGCGCATGCTCATCCTATCCGCTCATGCGCGTTGAGGAGATGTATTTCATAGAGGCCGAGGCCGCCGCACATCAGAATGCCGCACAGGGTAAGACGCTTCTCGAAAGCTTCATGAAGAAATATCGTGATGCCAACTATGTGTGCCAAGTCTCCGACATGGATGCCGTCGTCGAGGAAATTGTCTTCCAGAAGCGCGTGGAGTTGTGGGGCGAGGGTCAGACCTTCTTCGACATCAAGCGCCTCAACTACTCTGTCACACGTGCCTATGCAGGCACCAACTTCTTCGAGCAGTGCCGTTACAACACCAATGGCCGTCCAGCCTGGATGAACATTGTGATTGTGCAGACTGAGGAGAACAACAATGCTGGTGTGAGGGATTGGAATAACCCAGACCCTTCCGACCAGTATACTCCCATCCAGTAACATTGTAGCAAAAGTAAAATAAGAACAATATGAAGACAATTTTCAAATATGTGTATGTGGCGCTCGTTGCTGTGCTGGCTTTGGCCTCTTGCACCGACGAGTACGACTACAAGCCTGCCGACAAGGCCAACCAAGGCGGCAACGCCACCATTGAGGCTGCAAAGTCTTCCTATACGTATCTGCCCGGCGAGACACAGGCCATCACCTTCACCGTGCACCGTATTGACTCCACGCAAGCCGGCACCGTCAACTTGACAAGCAACAGCAAGTATTTCGAAGTAGCTCCTGTCAGTTTTGCAGCGGGAGAGGCCAACAAGACTGTCACCATCAACGGCACACTGCCAGTCGGACAGTCGGTGAATCTCAGCATTGCCATCGCCGATTCCGACGCCTTCTTGTACGGCGTAAAGGAAGTCAACTTCACGGTCAGTGTCTACAAGTCTTACGAGGGTGTGATTACCTCCAATCTCTTCCGCAACCCTGTCAGTTGCTCAATCTATGACTTGACCAATGGTGACTTCATGATTCCCGATGCCTATGAGGATGGTTATAATGTGACGTTCCATATCAACTTCAAGACTAACATCGTGACGGCCCAGCCGCAGATCGTTTGTGTGTACAATTCTTCGTATGGCCGACTGCAATTTAACGCCACGAGTTCCGACGGTATTATCTACGGACATTATGATCCCGAAACATTGACTGTCTCTTTGGAGGATATGCAGTTTGCCTTGCCAGACATCTCGAATGCGTTTGGCGGCACTTATACAGAGTATTTCACTTTCGCCGAGGATCCCAACGCGTAACACAATATTCTTAGAATAACTAACGAATATGCCGGATAGGATACACCATCCTGTCCGGCACTTTTGGTTTTCAATTGCTTTCTACACGTTGTTTTGCCAGTTGCTTGTGGTGTTCCCCAGGGCGACAGGCAATCAGCGAACAAAGTTTTTTATTATCGTAAAACATGAAGAAAGTCATTATTTTCGCTTTTCTACTGACGGTTATCCAAACGCTACAAGCACGCGAGCGCACACGGTCCGAAATGGTGAAGTCGGCACTTTCCGTGCTGCAATACGGCGGAACGGGTGACAGGAAGCTGGCAGCTTCCTCAAACAGTCTTAACGTTCTCCAGCAGGACGCTTCGTTGACCGTAATGGGAAACGACGCCTTAGGCTTTGCGGTGTTGAGCAACGATGACGCTTGGCCCGCAGTCATCGGCTATTCTTCCGAGACGTTCCATCCGGAAACAAATGATGGGTTACGATGGTTTCTCACCATTGCCGCACAAAGCATGAGCCGAGACAAGCAATATGAGCCTGTCGTACCGACGGGTGACTTCAAGCCAACGGTAGCCCCCATCGTGCAGACCCTATGGAACCAGACGGCTCCCTACAACGACCAGTGCCCCCCTGACAAGGGCGGGACACTATGTCCCACAGGATGCGTAGCCACTGCTCTTGCGCAAATTATGTATTATTGGAAATATCCTGTACACGGAACAGGACAGGGTTCCGTTTCAGTAACATCAGACGGTTCAGGCAATTCCATCTTTGTGGACTTTGGCGCCGCAACATACGATTGGGACAACATGTTGCTTGACTATGAGACAACGGACTATACTGATACGCAGGCCAATGCAGTGTCAACGCTGATGTTGCATTGCGGTGTGGCGGTAGGCATGAAATACGATGCCACTGGAAGCGGGGCCTACACGCACGAAGCTCGCTATGGCATGATCCATTATTTCAATTACAATCCCGGTATCAACATGTTGACTCGCAACTACTACTCAACTACGGAGTGGATGAAGATCATCTACAAGGAGCTTAACGCCGGACGTCCTGTTTACTACACGGGTGTGGATGCTTCACAGGGAGGACATGCTTTTGTGTGTGACGGCTACGACGCCAGCGGCTATCTCCACATCAACTGGGGTTGGGGAGCCAAAGGTGGAAATGGCTATTACGACGTGGCACTGCTCGACCCTTCTGGTTACTCCTTCAGCAACAGCCAGAACATGCTCGTTGGCGTTGCGCCTACCCAGGTCATGGACTATGCTTCACATATCATCAGTAATCAGGAATTTACCGCGACTCGCATCAACAAGGCGTTGCTCAATGTCAATGCCGGCTCAATGTACAACTTGACAGGCGAGTCGTTCACAGGCGAGATTGCTGTGCTGATGGACATGGGCGACAGTATGAAGGTGCTCAAATCAGTTGCTGCCAACAATATTACAAACTATTACACCGTGGGCACGCTTAATGGCATGGTGCGTTTGCAGACTTCTGGATTGGAAGACGGAACTTATCGTGTTTTTGTCGGTTCCAAGTCGGTGAAGGACAATGACTGGCAGCTCGTACGTCGCGCCGAGGGGCTAGCCAACAGTTATTGGCTTGTTGTGAGTAACGGTGATTACACGCTATCCTCTGTAACGGACGACAGTTGGGCAACATCGATTGGTGGTGTCAAGGTTTCAAAGTCCCAAATCAACGAGGGGGTCTATGGCCTGGACGGTCGTTATCTCGGTTCAGACATAAATCGTCTTGGAAAGGGGCTCTACATTGTCAACGGTAAAAAAGTGATGAAACGATGAAAAAATCATATTTCCTTTTAATGATACTGGCCGTCATATCGGCTTCCATGCTCTTCGCCTCTTGTAACAAGGACGATAACGAGACGAAAGATGACGCTTACGCTTATTTGCACCATTCGTTCACGGGCAAGCTCGTTTGCCAAAATGAGAGCCGCACCGACTCGGTGGTCATGGACACCCTTGACGCCTCATGGTCGGTCAATACCAGCAACAAGCTCACAATATCCAATGTGCCATTGGTTAAGATGCTGGTTGGTGTGGACAATGCCGAGCTCGTCAAGGTGGCCAAAGCTATGGCCACGCAAACACTCACTGCCGACATAGCTGTGACCCACGTGTCGCCCATTGTCTTCTCTGTGTCGCCCGAGGTGCTGAACACCACTGTCCGACTGGGTGCAACCGACCATCAGTTGCGCATCACGTTTGCCAGTGGAGCCAATCGGAGTTGGGGCTCATATAGTGTCAACGATAATTCCATGGTTATCAACATCGTGGAAACGGGTGTCTACCTTGATGGTGCCACCACCAATCTGTTGCCTGCGAGCATGCCTTTGTTGTGGTCAACGCAGCAAGAGGTGCGCCCATTGATGTAATCATGTTTTTACATATTTTCTTTCGAGCCTAAATCTGTCAGAAAATAATTCATCCGATCGCAATATTCCTACAAGGACATGCCTAACGGAACGGCATGTCCTTGTTTTGTCTCCACCGTCAGCAAGAAAGGGGGCATACATCATTGATTTGGCGTTGTTTTCAACAACTTTTACCGCTTCAACTTTGCGCATCGCGATTTTCTTCTTAATTTTGCCGAACTAACGGGGGGACACCCCCCGATCCCTGTCCAAACAATGTTCACTACATATCACATGAAGAAGACACTACTGACCGCAACACTCTCACTGGTTGCGGCAACTATGATGGCAGTGCCCGCCAAGCGCGGCCAATGGAAAACAGTGACGCTTACAGACGGCACGACTGTGCGCGTGGAACTTCGCGGTGACGAGTTCAATCACTATTGGCAAGCCGAAGACGGCACACGCTACGTGGAAAACGGCGGCAACTGGAAAGTGGCCGATGCACAAGCTCTGCTCTCAATGAAGAGGGCAGCCCTGCGACGAACAGCAGCCAACCGCATGCGCATGAGCCGCAGGAACCAGGCGCAGACCTTCAAGGGACAAAAGAAGGGACTGATCATTCTCGTCGATTTCCCGGACAAGCAGTTTGCCAACGGACACGACAAGGCACTCTACGAGAAGATTGCCAATGAGAAAGGCTACTCGGAGAATGGCTTCATCGGGTCGGTGAGCGACTACTTCAGCGCGCAGAGCAATGGGCAGTTTGAACTCACGTTCGACGTGGTCGGACCTGTGCGAGCTTCAAAAAGCTACAAATACTATGGCGGCTCAGCCAGCGACGGCAACGACGAACCCGTAGACGAGCTTGTCAAAGAGGTTTGCCAACAAATCAACGGACAGGTAAACTTCTCCGACTACGACTGGAACGGCGACGGCGAGGTGGAGCAGGTGTTCGTGCTCTACGCCGGACAGGGACAAGCCGACGGAGGCGGCAACAACACCATCTGGCCACATGAGTATAGTCTCTCGTCATACAACGGCGGATCGGCCATCACATTGGGCGGTGTGAAGATCGACACCTACGCCTGCTCGTGTGAGCTCAACGGTTCGAAAGGACTCGACGGACTAGGCACCATCTGCCATGAGTTCTCACACTGCCTCGGCCTACCAGACCTCTACGATGTCAACTATGGCGGCAATTTCGGCATGGGCGACTTCAGCCTGTTGAGCGCGGGCAACTACCTCGGTAACGGCATGACACCTCCCAACTACACAGCATGGGAACGATGGTTCAGCGGATGGCTGGAGCCGATTGAGCTCTCGGAGACTGACACCACGGTCACTGACATGTTGTCGCTCAGCAAGAACGGCAACACCTATGTCATCTACAACCCTGCCAACCACAACGAGTACTATCTCCTGGAGAACCGACAGTGCACGGGATGGGACGTCAATCTGCCCAGCCACGGCCTGATGGTGAGCCATGTGGACTATGACCCCAATATCTGGAACTACAACATCGTCAACGCATGCACAGAAAAAGGTGATGTGTATGAGCAGGCCGGCGTGATAAACGACCACCAGCGCCTCACCATCTTCCACGCCGACAACGAAGCCGGGTCGGCCTACTACTCCTACTCGGGCAAATACATCACCACATCGGAGCTACACGACCTCTACCCCAACGGCGCACTCGACTCGCTGACCAACCTCTCAAAACCTGCCGCCACTCTCTACAACGCCAATACCGACGGCACGCAATACATGAACCGCGGCATCTACAACATCACAGAGAGCAGCAACGGCAATATCAGCTTCGACTTCAAGAACCTGGCTTCCACAAGCCCCGACACAACCGCAAAGGGCGAGTATCTGCTCCACGAGACGTTTGACCAATGCAACGGAACAGGCGGAAATTCCGGCGGATTCAAAGATTTGGTGGCCAATGGCGTGTTCGCACCTGACCTCGACGGCTGGTCATCGAGCAAGGCCTACGGCGCCGACAAGTGCGCCCGCTTCGGCAACAGCAGCATACCCGGCACCGTGACCTCCCCCTCGTTCACAGCCGTGGCCGACACAATGACACTTTCCTTCCGCGCCGCCGGATGGGACGCCCCCAAGGACGGCACCGCCCTCCTTATGTCAATCAACGGCAAGGGCAAGTTCGTAGACAGCCAGAGCAAGGAAGAAAGCCTCACCATGACCAAAGGCGCATGGACTACCTACACCCTGCGCTTCACCGGCACCGGCACGCTCAGCATCTCCTTCGAACCCAGCAGACGTTTCTTCCTCGACGACGTCACAGTGACACGGCCTGTAGACACGGCCGTCAAGGTCGTCCAGACCCATGCCACCAAACGCCATACTGGCGTCTATAGCCTCTCCGGGCAGTATCTCGGCACCAGCACCCAAGCCCTGCCCCACGGCATCTACATCGTCAACGGGAAGAAAGTGGTGAAATAAACCTATTTAACCTTTTCACATTTTGCCAAAATCCGAAAAGGTCGTAACTTTGCAAAACAGATACAAAACAAATAACAACATTACAGCTATGGCAAAGAAAGCAATCCTGATGATCCTCGACGGATGGGGCATCGGCAAGCACGACAAAGGCGACGCTATCTACAATACGCCTACTCCTTATCTCGACTATCTCAACGCTACATGCGCTCACTCACAGCTCCGCGCTTGCGGTGAGGACGTAGGTCTTCCCGACGGACAGATGGGCAACTCGGAAGTAGGACACCTCAACATCGGCGCCGGACGTGTGGTCTACCAGGACCTTGTGAAGATCAACAAGGCTTGTGAGAGCGGCGACATCCTGAAAAACAAGGAGATTGTCAGCGCTTATGGCTACGCACAGAAGACTGGCAAGCGCCTTCACATCATGGGCCTGACCTCGACAGGCGGTGTCCACTCAAGCCTCACACACCTCTTCAAGCTTCTGGAAATCTCCAAGGAGTACGGCTTGAAGAACACCTATGTCCACTGCTTCATGGACGGTCGCGACTGTGATCCGAAGAGCGGAAAGGGCTTCATCGACGAGGTGCAGCAGTGCTGCGAGAAAAACGACGCACACATCGCCAGCATCGTAGGCCGCTTCTATGCCATGGATCGCGACAACCGATGGAATCGGGTAAAAGAGGCTTATGATCTGATTGTCGAAGGAAAGGGCAAGCAAGCTGACGACTTGCTGAAGGCTATGGACGAAAGCTATGCCGAGGGCGTGACCGACGAGTTCATCAAGCCTATCCACAACGCCAAGGTTGAGGGAACCATTCAGGAAGGCGATGTCATCATCTTCATCAACTTCCGGAACGACCGCGCCCGCGAGCTGACACAAGTGCTCACACAGAAAGACATGCCGGAGGAAGGCATGCACACCATCAAGGACCTGCAGTACTACTGCATGACTCCCTATGATGCCAACTTCAAGGGTGTCCACATCCTCTATCCGAAGGAGGACGTGCGCGACACATTGGCTGAATATCTTTCCAACAACGGCAAACGCCAGCTCCACACAGCCGAGACTGAGAAATATGCCCACGTGACATTCTTCCTCAACGGCGGCCGCGAGCAGCCGTTCCCCGGCGAGGACCGCATTCTGGTTCATTCTCCAAAAGTGGCTACCTATGACCTGCAGCCCGAGATGAGCGCCTACGAGGTAAAAGAGAAGCTTGTGGGAGCCATCAACACACAAGAGTACGATTTCATCGTGGTGAACTTCGCCAACGGCGACATGGTGGGCCACACGGGCGTCTACAACGCCATCGCCAAGGCCGTGTGGGCCGTCGACAACTGCGTGAAGGACGTCATTGAGGCTGCGAAGGCCAACGACTATGAAGCCATCATCATCGCCGACCACGGCAATGCCGACTACACCATCAACGAGGACGGAACACCCAACACGCAGCACTCACTCAACCCTGTACCGTTCATCTACGTCACCAACAACAACTCGGCAACTGTCAAGGACGGCCGATTGGCCGACGTGGCACCTTCCATCCTCCACATCATGGGGCTTGAGCAGCCAGCCGACATGAACGGCGAGTGTCTCATCAGCGACAACAAGTAAGCACCACCGGCATCTTCCCAAGAACAGAAGATGACCGCATTTTGTCTCAATACACAGGGAGTCAGGGAAAAAGACAGGCACTACCCATACGCCTTTTCCCTGATTCCCTGTTTCCTTTTATCATCTTTCAAGCCATGAACATCAAGATTGAAGAGTCTTGGAAACATCATCTGGGAACTGAGTTCGACAAGCCCTACTTCACCTCCCTCACCCAACAAGTGCGCCAGGAGTATCTGAGCGGTCCGTGTTATCCGCCGGGACCGCTAATCTTCAACGCCTTCAATCTCTGCCCTTTCGAGCAGGTGAAAGTAGTCATCATAGGCCAGGACCCATATCACGAGCCCGGACAGGCTATGGGACTGAGCTTTTCTGTACCCGAAGGCGTGATGATGCCTCCATCGCTCATCAACATCTTCAAGGAAATCAAAGACGACCTCGGGACACCCATGCCTAAGGATGGTGACCTAACCCGCTGGGCCCAGCAAGGCGTATTGCTGCTCAACGCCACATTGACCGTACGCGCACATATGGCCAACAGCCACCAACGCCTTGGCTGGAGCCTGTTCACCGATGCAGCCATACGGGCCCTGTCGGCCGAACGCGAAGGCTTGGTCTACATGCTATGGGGTGGCTTCGCGCGTTCCAAACGCACGCTCATCGACAACCAACGCAACCTCGTACTGGAGTCAGTGCACCCATCCCCCTTGTCAGCCAACCGTGGCGGTTGGTTCGGCCAGCACCAATTCTCACGCTGCAATGCCTACTTGGAAAGTTTGGGAAAGACTCCTGTCATCTGGTAAACCGCGAAAGAGGGAGACAAACCTTATACACTCAACAAGAAAAAACATACATGAACGACAATCAACGAGGTGCCGACCTCCATATTATCCAAGTGGGCAACGTGCTCGTATCGCCCGAAATCTTCACCGAAGAATTCTGCTGCGACCTTGACAAATGCAAGGGCGCATGCTGTGTGGAGGGCGATGCCGGAGCCCCTGTGACTCTCGATGAAATCGGCAATTTAGAAGAATCGCTCGACTCTGTATGGGATAATCTCACGGCTTCTGCACAAAGCGTCATCGACCGTCAGGGCGTAGCCTATACCGATGCCGAAGGCGAACTGGTAACAAGCATTGTCGGAGGCAAAGACTGCGTATTCACTTGCCACGAGGATCTCACCGACCGCGAGGACGGACACATCATCAAGGACTGTTGCCTATGCGCCTTGGAATGTGCCTGCAACGCTGGCAAGACCCATTGGGCCAAACCCATCTCCTGCGCGCTCTATCCCATTCGCGAGAAACAGTTCAATGGCGGTTTGGTCGGTATCAACTACCATCGCTGGGACATCTGCCATGACGCGGTCAAGAAGGGTCGCGAGCTGCATCTTCCCCTTTACATCTTTCTGAAGGAACCCCTGACCCGGCGGTTTGGCCAATCATGGTATCAGGAACTATGCGAGATTGCCGAAGAACTCAAGGAACAGGGCTTATTATAGGCCATTTCATCGGTATTTTCAATTTCAATAAACTTCAAAAGGCGGGTATATCACCCGCCTTTTTTCGAACTTCTTGCCGTCGGCTCAGCACCAAGTGCCTCGGCATGTTACACACAAAAAGCCGCAATGGCAATCCTTAGGTATAAAGGCAACCTGACATCAAGGCCATAACGATGTGTTCTGATCGGCTCGAGGTGCCATCTGCAAGGCTTCCACATCCACCACCTGATCTCTACGGAACCGGCCATCGCCCGTCACACGGACACGCCTGTAGTCGCCGGTTCTGAAGACGGGGAACATCTGTTCATCCATTTCACCGCTACAAATATATTCGATTCCATCGTAAAAGATGCGCTCACCACGCCGCGCCTCACGCAACGTAAGCCTCAACATGCCGTGAAATCCCTGCCCGAAATCGTAAGTAACTCCTATACTGTCACGGTCAAAAAACCTGTAGCCTTCAGAATGGTCAAGATGCATGACTGGAGCATCTGGCGACAAATATGTGACATGCCGACGGCTCGGGTCAATCCTACACTCAGCCGACAACCAAAGAGCGGGGTCAAACCAAGCTGCTTTCCACGACGAATCGTGACAGCGTCCGTCAACCACCTCCCCGCCATCTGACGTCCACCGGGAGTTGGCTCGACGGCATAGCCAGTCGCCGTCGCTAGCCCGCGAGAATGGCCTGCCAGCCGAATCGATTCCGCAGAAGAGAACGCTAATCTGGCAACTGTCCACATGCGGATAAGACGGAGCATAGCATAGCGCCACCACATCCGTGTCGGAGCGCAGATAAGGTGTCACGTCAAAAGTCATCGACACCATATTGTCCGAATAGGTTTCTCGCGAGGGATAAAACGCCGCCGTTCCGACATTACGCTCGTTGACATAGAGTTTGTAGTAGCCCGATGTAGCCACCGTGACGTAAGCCTGCTGCGGGCGTCCCTGTTCCAGGTAGGTCTGGCGAAACCATACATGGGAAAGGCTGTCAGTACCAGGCATGCCAATCCAGTGCATGGCATACTCCTGGGCGCAGAGCGCGCACCCCCACCCCAACAACAACAATGCCAGACAAACTCTTCTCATATCTCAAATAAAGCCATACACCTATTCCCGACTATCATCGCCCCTGACCTACAGGCAGCGTCAGAAGCGCGAAAAAGGCATGCCACGCACATCAATGCGTGGCATGCCTTTATTGTTTTGTTCTATTATAGACTCTTCTTGTCATTCTACTGCAATAAGCCTTCATCAAGCGATTCCGGCGGCTTGCCTGCCCCGAAGGCAGCGTGTTAAGCATCGATGTTGGCGTAAGCCGCATTCTCCTCAATAAATTCGCGGCGCGGCTCCACGTCGTCTCCCATGAGCATAGAGAAAATCTCGTCGGCGTCGGCAGCATTCTCGATAGTCACACGCTTCAGCAGGCGCGTCTTGGGATCCATGGTGGTCTCCCACAACTGTTCCGGGTTCATTTCACCCAAACCTTTGTATCGTTGCGTATGGATGCGCTTGCCGTCTTCCACGCCCTCACCATACTTGTCGAGGAACACCTGTCGTTGCTGGTCGTTGTAGCAATACTCGCTCACCTTCTTGTTGCCCTGGTGGAACTCACACTTGTAGAGCGGCGGAGTAGCGATATAGAGGTGGCCGTCCTCAATGATCTTCGGCATGAAGCGATAGAAGAGTGTCATGATAAGGGTGTCGATGTGAGAGCCATCGACATCGGCGTCGGTCATGATGATAATCTTGTCGTAGCGCAACTTGTCTATGTTGGCCTCACGGTCATCTTCGCCCTCAACGCCGAAGCGGACGCCGATGGACTGTATGATGTTCATGACCGACTCAGCCTCGAACACGCGGTGCCATTGCACCTTCTCGACATTCAATATCTTGCCTCGCAACGGCAGGATGGCCTGCGTGTATCGGTCGCGTCCCTGCTTGGCCGAGCCGCCGGCCGAGTCACCCTCGACGAGAAATATCTCGCATTGCTTGGGGTCCTTGTTGGAACAGTCGGCCAATTTGCCCGGCAGACCGCCTCCGCTCATCACGTTCTTGCGCTGCACACTCTCGCGTGCCTTGCGTGCAGCGATACGTGCCGTAGCCGCCAGGATAACCTTCTCACAGATTTTCTTGGCCTCGTCGGGATGTTCTTCCAAATAATCGGTGAGCGCCTCTCCTACTGCTTGCTGCACAGCACCCACGACCTCGCTGTTGCCGAGTTTGGTCTTGGTCTGTCCCTCAAACTGCGGTTCGGCCACCTTGATGGAGATGACTGCTGTCAGTCCCTCACGGAAGTCCTCACCCGCCACTTCGATCTTGGCCTTTTCGATTTGCTTGGAAATCTGCGCATCGTTGTCGGCGTAGTTTTTCAGCGTGCGAGTAAGCGCCATACGGAAACCCGTGACGTGCGTACCGCCCTCGATTGTGTTGATGTTGTTGACGTATGAGTGAAGGTTTTCCGAGTAGTCAGTGTTGTACATGATGGCTACCTCGATAGGCACACCCTGCTTCTCGGTCTTCAGATAGATGACGTCGTCAAAGAGATGGGTGCGATGGCGGTCGATATAGCGCACGAATTCTTTCAGTCCGTCCTTGGCGTGGAAGACCTGCGTACGTATCTTTCCGTCATCATCGGGACGCTGGTCGGTGAGCGTGATGCGGATGCCTGCATTAAGATAAGCCAGCTCGCGCATGCGCCTTGCCACGACATCCCACTGGAATGTCGTCGTGGTGAAGATCGTGGGGTCGGGCCAGAACTGCTGGCGTGTTCCCCGCTTGTCGGTCTCTCCGATGACCTTCACGGGATAGAGGGGCTTTCCCTTTTCATATTCCTGCTGGTAGATGTGGCCATCGCGGTAGACCTGCGAGAGCATATGCGTGGAGAGGGCATTGACACAACTCACGCCTACTCCGTGCAGACCGCCCGACACTTTATAGGAGTTCTTGTCGAACTTACCGCCGGCGTGGAGCACCGTCATCACGACCTCAAGTGCACTCTTGTGCAATTTCTTGTGCTCATCTACGGGTATACCGCGTCCGTTGTCCTCCACGGTGCAACTGCCATCGGTATTGATAGTCACTTCGATGTCAGTGCAGTAGCCTGCCATAGCCTCGTCGATACAGTTGTCCACGGTCTCGTTGATGAGATGGTGAAGTCCTTTTTCCGACACATCGCCGATATACATGGCTGGTCTTTTACGAACGGCCTCGAGGCCCTCGAGCACCTGGATGTTGGAGGCTGAATAATTATCTTCGGGATTATGAATATCTGCCATATTAATTCATATAGTTTATTGTTGCAAAGATACTAAAAAATGCGCAAACTATAAAACTTTTACAGCGAATAAATGCGCCCGGCAGACAAGAACGGACGCGCTCTTCCGGAACGCTCCTTACAATCAAAATTAAGGCCGCATCCCATTGAAGGATACGGCCTTATATGACTATTAAAGCTATGTTTTTTCCGATTAACCGAGCTTCTTGATATGCAAAGCGAGGCTTGACTTCAAGTTAGCAGCCTTGTTCTTGTGGATAATATTGGTCTTGGCCAACTTGTCAAGCATCTTCTGTACAGCAGGGTACAACTTGACAGCCTCATCCTTATCCGTTGTAGCGCGGAGCTTGCGCAC
This sequence comes from Oscillospiraceae bacterium, assembly GCA_963610435.1. Lineage (GTDB taxonomy): Bacteria > Bacteroidota > Bacteroidia > Bacteroidales > Bacteroidaceae > Prevotella. The sequence continues at coordinate 53,087 of CAVDNW010000013.1, forward strand.
TGCATTGCGCATGGTCTTTGCATAATATTTGTTGTGAAGCGTGCGGACCTTGGTCTGACGAATTCTCTTGATTGATGATTTGTGATTTGCCATCTTTATCGTTTATCTTTTCTTGTTTTTACCTTTAGGAGTAGTCCCTAGCAGAATCGAACTGCTCTTTAGAGAATGAAAATCTCTCGTCCTAACCGATAGACGAAGGGACCGTCTGTGTATTTTTTGCGGGTGCAAAGTTACTGCTTTTTATTTAACCCTCCAAATTTTAATGGAAAAATTTTCTCTAAACGCCTGACTTTTCGTATTTTTGCCCTTATATGGAAATAAAAACTGCAGCAATCGTGCTTCGAGCACTGAAATACGGCGAATCACAGATGATTATCGAGCTGTTTGCCCGAGCCACCGGGCGGGTGTCTTTTTTCTGTCATATTCCCAAGAGCAACAAGGGAAAGATCAAGAAGCAACTTTTCCAGCCGCTAACCCTTCTCGACATCGTGTTCGACTATCGTCCGCAAGCCTCCATGCAACATTTCCGCGACCTCAGGCTCGCCAAGCCCTTTGTGTCGGTGCCGTTCGATGCAGCCAAGCTGTCGATTTCGCTCTTCCTAGCTGAGTTTCTCAACTACGCCACCCGCGACGAGCAGCAGAACGAGCCTCTCTACGACTATATCGAGGACAGCCTGCTATGGCTCGACAACGTGACTGACCAGTTTGCAAATTTCCACCTGGTGTTCATGATGCGCCTGTCCCGTTTCATCGGTTTCTTTCCCAACCTCACCGCTGACACCAGCCACGGGTGGTTCGACCTGCAAAACAGCATCTTCACGGGCACACGCCCCAACCATCCCGACTTTCTCGAACCGGCAGAAGCATCCCGCATCACCTTGCTGATGCGGATGGACTATCAGAACATGCACCTGTTCCGTCTGACCCGGACCGAGCGCAACCGCTGTACGGAGATCATACTCCACTATTATCGCCTTCATGTTCCAGGCTTTCCCGAACTGAAATCATTACCCGTGTTGCAGTCCCTCTTCAGGTAGCTATCCTCACACAACCACACACCCGTCAAGGCCATAAAATATAACGACAAACTATAGGCCAAAACATGCGTTTCTTTTCAACACAAAGCCTTTCGGTCTGAAATACGCGATTTTTCAGCCAATATACAACACGCTGATATTTAAGACCTTACAAAAGAGAAGCGCGCATTATCCGTCAAAACCACACTCTATCCACAAGCATAGGTGCCTTATCGCATCTCGAAAGACACCATATTGAACCACAATAAGGCTCTTTCCGAGTCTCGACATGACATCTTTCGAGGCCCGACAAGACATCTTTCTCCAGCCATCACGAGGCAAATGGCTGCGCTAAAATGCCGGACCACACTTTTCGTTCTCTATTTCAACCGAAATGGCAGACAAACTTTCTGGCAAAAAATCGCAACATTCCCTACGCATCAACCACCTTGCTCTCAGCGCTCCCCGGCAAACGGCGACGCCCGACTGCCTTCACTCCGTCACGACGTCTGTCGGCGCATCTTCGCCTGGCGGCAGCACAAGCGGACGCCACTTCGCCATTTTGTCGTTGAGAAAGTCCACCAGTCCCGGGTCGGCAAGCACCTCCACATGGTCGAAAAGCCCCGCCACGAAGCGGCTGATACCTATGTAGCTGACCAAATCGGCCTCGAAAATCCAGCGCCCCGGCCCGTCGGGCGCAATCAGTGAAGAGGAATGTGGATATTCCTCAAGCATCAGGTTGCGTGCCAGAAGGTCAAGGCGCAGGCGTACCCTGTGCTTCTCCTCGCCGGCGAACATAAACATGTCGGTGAACACCTCCTTGTGCTTGCTCTCATTGAACCACGGAGCATCAACAATCTCCACACTCTGGATGCGTGCCACCTTGAACGTCTTGTTGACACCCGACTTCACCTCAAAGGCGCGCACATCGTTCTTGTCGCCGAGAAAGGCGAACGGCTCCACCACGCGGTCGGTGACACTCTGACTGTGGGGCGATGAATAGCCGTGGAGGATGACCACCTGCTTGCGGCGCATGGCACGTTCGAGCTGGGTCGCATTGTTGTAGACATGGCGCTGGATGCGCACATCCGTGTACTGCGAGAGGTTGTAGTAACGTTCCAGCTTGCGCTTGAGCATGGAGGCCATGGCGTTGTCCTTCTCCACGGCGGTCAACAGTCCGTGGAGGTAGATGGCCTCGTTCTCAGTGAAGTCTACGGCTGATGCGACAGACTGGAAGAAGGGTGAACGGGGATGGAGATGATAATAGCGGCCCTCGTGTATCACGACAAATCCCGACGCACGCAGCACGTCGAGCGTATAATAGAAATTGCGCACGGAGGTGCCCAGCACCGCCGCCAAGTCACCGGCAGTGTGGTTTTGGCCGTCGGTCATCGCCGTGATGAGGTCGAGCCATTTGGTCAAGGTAGAAGAGGTCGGCATAGGAATAGGGATAAGAATGGCGAAAGGACGGCCCGGCCGTCATTCAGACGAGAGCGCGTCCCAATCGATGGAGGTCTGGCAGTGGCCAAGCAGGTTGAACGACCGGCGGTGGTAGGGCGTGACACCGTGGGCTTCGATGCCCGCATAGTGTTTGGCCGTGGGATAGCCCTTGTTGTGCTCCCAGTCATAATAGGGATAATCTTGAGCCAGACGGCACATGTAGTCGTCGCGGAAGGTTTTGGCCAGGATGCTCGCTGCCGCAATCGACTGGTACTTGCCGTCACCCTTGACGATGCACGTGTGGGGCACGCCGGGATAAGGGTCGAAACGGTTTCCGTCAACGATGAGCGCCTCGGGGGCCACCTGCAGCTGGGCTATGGCGCGGTGCATGGCCAGAAACGAGGCATGCAGGATGTTGACTTTGTCTATCTCTTCAGGCGTCACCTCACCCACGGCCCAGGCCAGGGCATCGCGTTCTATCTGTTCACGCAGGGCATATCGCTTTCTGGCCGTGAGCTTCTTCGAGTCGTTGAGGGCCGGGTTCTCATAGTCGCGCGGCAGAATGACGGCTGCTGCAAACACGCTGCCTGCCAAGCATCCACGGCCGGCCTCATCGCAGCCGGCTTCCAACATATCAGGATTAAAATAAGGACTTAACATATCTTTTTAACGTTTTTAACAAGCGATTATTGCCTTGTGAAGTTACATTTCTTCCCCGTGGGGTAACTTTGCAGCAGAAATCAAGAACAAAACAGCAAGCCTTATGGAAAAGAATGTCACACTTTCAACATCGGGTCAAGTGGAGTTGAACCTCCAGAGCCTCACCAACAGTCTGCAACCCATCTTCGCTCGAGTGGCACGCACAGCTCTTGCACCACTGGAGTGGCTGAGAAAATACTACTCGACGGTCTGCGAGAAAAACCTGACCCTGCGGCAGACCTGCACACTCATCGCTACCCAACTGGCTTTCATCGCCACCGTGTTTCCCGCCGATGCACCCTGGCTCACGCGCCTCGGCTGTGGTGCCTGGCTGCTCTTCTCGCTACGCCAGTGCAAAAAGTTTCTGTCGTGACTCGCCATCAAATGACGGCTAAAAGGTTACTAATAGAATCATTCCCCGCCCCGGCAGTTTGTGCCGAGACGGGGAATGACTCTTTTTGCGTATGGCCTTCTGCCTTCCTTCAGATTCAGAACATCTGTCTGACGCGACGTATGCCAGCCACAAGTGCATCGACCTCCTCACGCGTGTTGTAGAGAGCGAACGATGCGCGGACAGTGCCCAATACACCGAGACGGTCCATGAGCGGCTGGGCGCAGTGGTGCCCAGTGCGGACAGCGATGCCCAACTGGTCGAGCAGGGTACCCATGTCCATGTGGTGAATATCACCCACATTGAAGCTGATTACCGCATCGCCCACAGCAGCGGCATCCGGTCCGGCGTCATTCACCGGTGCGGCGTGTCCATAGATGTGCATATCGGGTATGTCGCGAAGCTGGCTCAGCGCGTAGCGGGTAAGCTCGCGCTCATGGCGTTCGATGTTGTCCAGGCCCAGATGCTCCATATACTGGATGGCTACGGCAAGTCCGTGGGTGGCAACATAGTCGGGCGTGCCTGCCTCAAATTTGAGTGGCGGACGCTCGAAGGTCGTCTTCTCGAAACTCACATGCTCAATCATCTCGCCGCCTCCTTGGTAAGGTGGCAACTTGTCGAGCCAGTCTTCCTTGCCGTAAAGCACGCCTATGCCCGTCGGGCCGTACATCTTGTGGCCGCTGAAAACGAAGAAGTCGCAGTCGAGGTCCTGTACGTCGATGGCGAAATGCGGGGTACTCTGCGCACCGTCGACCATCACTGGCACACCGTGTTCATGGGCTATGTCGATGAGTTGCTTCACGGGATTGACCGTGCCGAGCACGTTGCTCACCTGCGCCACGCTCACCATTTTGGTATGCTCGTTGAAGAGAGCCTTGTAGGCTTCAATATCAAGCACGCCTCCGTCCGACATCGGAATGACGCGCAGGCGGATGCCGCGCTTACGGGCCTGCAACTGCCAGGGCACGATGTTGCTATGATGCTCCATGACGGAGACAATGACCTCGTCGCCCACTTGCATAAATTCATCACCGAAGGTACTGGCCACAAGGTTGAGTCCCTCGGTGGTGCCACGGGTGAAGACTATCTCACTGGTGGTGCGGGCGTTGATGAAGCGGCGTACAGTCTCGCGGGCCTGCTCATGCAGTTCTGTAGCCTGCACGCTGAGGTAGTGGACGCCACGGTGCACGTTGGCATTGGCGTTGACATACTCATCGCGCATGGCGTCGAGCACGCACAAGGGCTTCTGCGTAGTGGCGGCATTGTCAAGATAGACGAGCGGCTTGCCGTGGACCTCACGGCTCAGGATAGGGAAGTCGGCCCTGATGTCCTGAATATTGTATCCTGTTTCCATTGTTTACGGTTTTGGGGAATTGTCAGCAGGCACAACCGCCACCCACCTTCGGATGTGACAAGCGGCAACCCTGACAGCGGCCCAGTTCGCCGCGGAAGCGCTTCTCGACCAACTGATGCAGGCGGTCACGCAAAGGTTCGAGCTTGATCTGGTCGATGACCTCTCCGATAAAAGCAAACTCCAAGAGCAGCTTGGCCTCATGCCTGTCGACACCACGCTGCTGCATGTAGAAGAGAGCGGCATCGTTGAGCTGGCCGACGGTCGATCCATGTGAGCACTTCACATCATCGGCATAGATCTCGAGCATCGGCTGCGTATACATGCGCGCCTCCTTGGTCATGCAGAGATTTTGGTTGGTCTCCTGCGAGGTGGTCTTCTGCGCACCGTGGCGCACCAGCACACGGCCGGCAAAAGCGCCCACAGCATGTCCGTCGAGGACATATTTGTAGAGCTCATGCGAATCGCAGTGGCTCACCTGATGATCGATGAGCGTGTTGTTGTCCACATGCTGTGACTTGTCGGCTATCACGCAACCATTGCACCAGCATTCGGCGCCCTCGCCGCGCAAGGCAAGATTGAGCATGTTACGGGTGGTGCCGTTGTGTAGGGTGATGACATTGTGGTTCACACGGCTATGGGCCTGTTGTTCGACATAGACATTGCTCACGCGCACATTCTTGTCGTGGGTCTCTTCCATACAGTAGAGATCAAGGCTGGCATTGTCGGCCACATAGGCCTCGATGACCTGCGTGGTGAGGAAATTGCGGTCGTCGGCAGAGTCGTCGCAGAACAGGAGCTTGGCCTCTGAGCCCTCGTCCATAACGATGAGCACACGCCGGTTGACCATCAGGTCGACATCGGACCGCAGGATGTTGACCACCTGGATGGCGCGGTCCACACAGACACCTTTCGGTACATGGATGAAAAGGCCGTCTTGTGCCAGCATGGTGTTGAGGGCGGTAACGGCGTCGTCGGCCGTCGAAGCCAGTTTGGCGTAGTGGCCCGCCACCAGGTCGGGATGCCGCTCGGCAGCCTCACGCAGACTCATCACCTCCACACCCTCGGGCAGGGAGGCCTTGGGCAGCGCCTTCTCGCAAAACGCATCGTTGACCACGAAGTAGAGCGAGGTGGACAGGTTGGGCACGTCGCAGCGGAACACGGAATACGGATCGACCGGTATATCAATCCGACTAAGGTTCAAGCCGTAGTCGGGAGCAAAGAGCGCAGCCATGTCCGTGTACTTGTAGCGCTCCACCTTTCGGGTGGGAAAGCCCAACCGCTGGAAATCGGCAAACGCCTCGTCGCGCACCGCATTGAGCGCAGCGGCTGAATGGCTGCAGATCAGGTCTTTCCGCTCTGCAAATAAATCTATGTATTGTTTTTCGCTACTCATTGTATCAAAAGGGGTTCCTTCTTCTTCATGATGGGGCAAAGGTTCACTTTCCGAACTCCTTGTCGGCCTCTTCCTTGATCCAGTCGTAACCGCGCTGCTCGATTTCCTTTGCCAACTGGGGACCTTCGGTGCGCACGATGCGGCCATTGTAGAGCACATGGACCACCTGGGGCTTAATCATGTCAAGCAGTCGCTCGTAGTGGGTGATGACAATGATGGACTTCTTGGGAGTGAAGAGCTTGTTGACGCCCTCGGCCACGATACGCATGGCGTCGACGTCAAGTCCCGAATCAGTCTCGTCGAGGATACTCAACTTCGGGTCGAGCATGGCCATCTGGAAAATCTCGTTGCGCTTCTTCTCGCCGCCCGAGAAACCTTCGTTGACGGAGCGATGGGCCAGCTTGCTGTCGAGTTCCACCAGCGAACGCTTCTCGCGCATGAGTTTCATGAAGTCGCCGGCCTTCAGGGGTTCGAGTCCCTGATACTTGCGCTTGGCATTGACTGCAGCCTTCATGAAATTGACCATCGAGACGCCAGGGATTTCTACGGGATACTGGAACGACAGGAACAATCCCTCACGGGCGCGGTCCTCGGGCTTCATGGTCAGGAGATCCTTGCCGTTGAACAGGGCCGTTCCCTCGGTGACAGTGTATAGGGGATTGCCCGTCAGCACAGCCGACAGGGTGGATTTTCCTGAGCCGTTGGGGCCCATAATGGCATGGATCTCACCGTCGTTGACCGTAAGATTGATGCCTTTCAATATTTCCTTGCCTGCAATAGTGGCATGCAGGTTTCTAACCTCTAACATAATTTATATATAAAAAGTCTTGTTTCTGTATGTTTAACGCATTCTTCCTGTCTACAGGTTGTCCAGCAACCCATCCAGCAATCCGCTCCAATCGCTGTTGGTCCAACGGAAGGGGAACGTGACCTTCAAGCCCACGGAGAACACATGGCGGTGCATCTGGCCGTGGTATTCGGAAGTGCGGGAGCTGCCTTTCTCCGTATAACAGGCGCGGTAAGGCGAGTCTACGCCGAACCGATAGCCATATTCCACCTGCAAGGAAGACGAGGCACCAGGGATGATGTTGCCGCCTATCTGTGCGTCGACGGCCCACCGCCGCGTTGCGTCTTCGTCGCTTTGGGCCGATGCGCCCAGGCTGACGAGCAACAGACTGATCACTGAGAGAAGGACGGAAGGTCGCATATTGCCTGTATTATCCAACGGTCCCTTCGAGCGAAACGCTCAGGAGCTTTTGGGCTTCGACAGCAAACTCCATGGGCAGCTTGTTGAGCACGTCCTTGGCATAGCCATTGACGATGAGCCCAACGGCCTCTTCGGTGGGTATGCCGCGCTGGTTGCAATAGAACAATTGGTCTTCGGAGATTTTCGAGGTCGTGGCCTCGTGCTCCACGATAGCCGTGTCGTTGTGGATGTCCATGTAAGGGAACGTGTGGGCACCGCAGTCGCTTCCCAGCAACAAAGAGTCGCAGGAACTGTAGTTGCGGGCGTTGTCGGCATTGGATGTGGCACGGACCAATCCGCGGTAGCTGTTCTGCGAATGACCGGCCGATATGCCTTTGGAGATGATGGTCGACTTGGTGTTCTTGCCCATGTGGATCATCTTTGTGCCCGTGTCGGCCTCCTGATAGTGGTTGGTGACAGCCACCGAATAGAACTCGGCCTGCGAATTGTCGCCGCGAAGCACGCAGGAAGGATATTTCCACGTAATGGCGGAGCCTGTCTCGACCTGTGTCCACGACAACTTGGAATTGACGCCACGGCAGTCGCCGCGCTTGGTGACGAGGTTGAGAACGCCTCCCTTACCGTGCTCGTCGCCCGGATACCAGTTCTGTACGGTAGAATATTTCACCTCGGCGTTGTTCATCACTACAATCTCCACAACGGCGGCGTGCAACTGATTCTCGTCACGCATGGGGGCGGTACAGCCCTCAAGATAGGAGACATAGCTGTCGTCGTCGGCAATGATGAGCGTGCGCTCAAACTGGCCCGTGTTGCGTGCGTTGATACGGAAGTAGCTGCTGAGCTCCATAGGACAGCGCACGCCCTTGGGGATGTAGACGAAACTGCCGTCGCTGAACACGGCGGAATTGAGTGCAGCGGAAAAATTGTCACGGTAAGGCACAACCGACCCAAGGTACTGGCGCACCAAGTCGGGATGGTCTTTCACCGCTTCGCCGATACTGGAGAAGATGACACCCTTCTCGGCCAACTGCTTCTTGAAGGTGGTCTTCACCGACACCGAGTCCATGATGGCGTCGACGGCAGTGCCGCTCAAGGCCAGTCGTTCCTCAAGGGGGATACCCAGCTTGTCGAAAGTCTTCTCAAGCTCGGGGTCGATTTCCTTATCCTTAGGCTTCTTGGCCAACGGGTCCGCATAATAAGAAATATCCTGAAAGTCGATGTGGGGCACGTGGACATGCCCCCATTTGGGTTCTGAGAGTGTCTTCCAAAAGCCATAGGCCTTCAGCCGGAAGTCGAGAAGCCAGTCGGGCTCGCCCTTCTTCTTGGAGATGAGTCTGACGATGTCCTCATTCAGTCCTTTGGGAATGACATCGGTCTCGACATCCGTGGTGAAGCCGAACTCATATTTCTGGTTGGCTACCTCCTTGACAAACTCATTGTTTGCTTGTATGTCCATATGATGATGAATGGCCTCTTCAAGATCTTCCGAGGGAAAGGCGGCACCCCATCTGTCGTTTTCCGCCACATGACTCCTACGTTCTCCCACCCGTGTGGGGCACGTGTCGCCACCCGGCCGACGCTCAGGGGGGATATTCCCAAAGGAAAGTCTTGAAGAGGCCTTGTGCTATTTGATCTTACAGTTTCTGCTCAACCTCAATCTCTGTGAACGTCTCCAGGATGTCACCAGCCTGTATGTCGTTGTAGTTGACAAGCGAAATGCCGCACTCCAAGCCAGTCACAACCTCCTTGACATCGTCCTTGTAACGCTTCAGGGCGGCAATGGGAGCGGTGTGGACGACGATGCCGTCGCGCACCACACGTGCCTTGTCCTTGCTGTGGACCTTGCCCTCGGTGACGAGGCCGCCGGCCACGGCACCCACCTTGGATATCTTGTAGACCTGCTTGACTTCCACCTGGGCGGTGACGATTTCCTTCTTCACCTTGTCGAGCATACCCACCATGGCCGACTTGATGTCATCGATGGCGTCATAGATGACCGAATAGGTATTGATCTCCACGCCCTCGCGGTCGGCGAGCTTGCGTGCGTCTGAGGAAGGACGTACCTGGAAGCCCACGATGACAGCGTCGGAAGCACTGGCGAGCATCACGTCGTTCTCAGAAATCTGGCCCACGGCCTTGCTGATGACATTGACCTGAACCTTCTCCGTGGAGAGCTTGATGAACGAGTCGGACAGAGCCTCGACGGATCCGTCCACGTCACCCTTGACGATGATGTTGAGCTCATGGAACTCGCCACGGGCGATGCGGTGCGAGATGTCGCCCAAGGTAAGGCGTTTCTGCGTGCGCAGGCCCTGCTCGCGCTGGAGTTGTTCACGCTTGTTGGCTATCTCTCGAGCCTCCTGCTCTGTGTCGATGACGTGGAAAGCGTCACCGGCAGTGGGTGCACCGTTCAAGCCGAGGACAATGGCAGGCTCTGCCGGCTTCACGTTGTCGATGCGCTGGTTGCGCTCGTTGAACATGGCCTTGACGCGGCCCCAGCTGGTGCCGGCGAGCACGATATCGCCAACCTTCATCGTTCCGTTGCTGACGAGCACGGTCGACACATAGCCTCGACCCTTGTCGAGTGACGACTCGATGACGGTACCCGTGGCCTTACGGTTGGGGTTTGCCTTGAGGTCGAGCATGTCGGCCTCGAGCAGCACCTTCTCCATCAGGTCGTCGACACCGACGCCCTTCTTGGCGCTAATCTCCTGACACTGGTACTTGCCGCCCCACTCCTCGACGAGCAGGTTCATGTTGGCCAGGTCTTCGCGTATGCGGTCGGGATTGGCACCCGGCTTGTCTATCTTGTTGATGGCGAACACCATGGGTACGCCCGCCGCCTGACAGTGGGCGATGGCCTCCTTGGTGGTGGGCATCACGGAGTCGTCGGCTGCGATGATGATGATGGCAATATCGGTGACCTGTGCGCCACGGGCACGCATGGCCGTAAAGGCTTCGTGACCCGGTGTGTCGAGGAAGGTGACCTTGCGGCCGTCCTTCAGCGTCACGCTGTAGGCACCGATGTGCTGCGTGATGCCACCAGCCTCGCCGGCAATGACGTTGGTGTTGCGAATGTGGTCGAGCAACGAAGTCTTACCATGGTCGACATGTCCCATAACCGTCACGATCGGGGCACGGGGCACGAGATCGCTCTCGTCGTCCTCCTCCTCACTGACGGCTTCCTGCACCTCGGCACTGACATATTCGGTCTGGAAGCCGAACTCGTCGGCCACCAGGTTGATGGTCTCGGCATCAAGACGCTGGTTGATGGACGCCATGACGCCGATACTCATCAGCGTCCCGATGACCTGGTTGACACCTACGTTCATCATCGTGGCCAACTCAGACACCGTAACGAACTCTGTGAGTTTCAGAACCTTGCTCTCCTTTCGCTCCTGCCTTGCCTCGGCATCGAGCTTCTCCTGCACAGCCTCGCGTTTCTCCTTGCGGTACTTGGCGCCGCGCTTGGTATTGTTCTGCTTGCTGGTGAGGCGAGCCAAAGTCTCCTTGACCTGGCGTGCCACATCCTCCTCGTTCACCTCAAGCGGCTTTTGGCTGCGGTTGTTCTTTTTCTTTGTCTTCTTGTTGTTATTGTTGTTGCCGTTGTTGCCGTTTCCGCCATTGTTGGCGTTGCGGTTGTTCTGCTGTCCGACAGCATTGATGTCAACGCGCTCCTTGTTGATGCGCTGGCGTTTCTTGCGGTCGTTCGTTCCGGCACCGTTCTGCCCCTTGGCCTCGCGCTCCTTGCGGCGTTCCTCCTTCGATTTCTTGCGGGGACGGGTGCTCTGGTTGAGGGCCGACAGGTCAATCTTGCCAAGCACGTTCACCTTGGGAGCGTTGAGGATTTTCTTCTCACTGCTAAGCTGGAAGACACCCGACTTCTCCTCCGTGGCCGGAGCCTGTGCGGTGGCTTCAGCCTGCTGGGGCTGGCTGTCCTGCTGGGGCGCGGCCTTGGCAACCTCAAGCTGTTTGGTCTCCTTCGGAGCCTGGGGTGCGCTGGCCACAACGGGCTTCTTCGCTGCATCCTGCTTGGGCGCCGGATTGTTCTTGACAGGCTCGGACACCTTGGCTTGCTTCTCGGGAGCTGTTTCAGACTTGGTGTTTACTGGAGCCTGCACAGACGCGGCAGGCTTCTCGGCAACATTTTTCGCGGGCTCCTGGCTGACGGCAGCAGCCTTCACCTCGTTTTTCTTGGCTGGCTCATGAGCAGCAGACTCCACCTTGACCGGACCCTTGCCCAGGTTGTTAAGGTCAATCTTGCCCAAAGGCTTGTACTGCTGGTGGCTTGTGCCTTCCAAGACGCTCTTGGTGCGTGTCTCCGCCTTCTTGGAATCGGTCTCGCGCTTCTTTTCCTTATTTTTCGGGAAAAGTTGTTTGGCGGCCGAGAGCACGGCAGCGTCTTGCTTGAAAGCCTCAACGAGCGCCTTGTACTGCGCATCGTTGAGCTTGAAGCTCACGTCGGCTTTCACCTCGCCCAGATTGCTTTTCTTTTCCAGGAATTCAACTGCCGTTTGAAGTCCTATGTTCAATTCACGTAATGCTTTGTTTAATCTGATGCTCATATAACCTTTCTTAAAGGCTTGAAAGCGAAGGGGCTAAAAACGCCGTCCGCTCCATCACCTTACTCTTTTGTTTTTGATGTATTCTCTTATGTCTTCTTGATGGGAAGCATGGGGAGGCCGGTGCCGCCCCACGCTTCGTGTCGATGGTTGTCGTCTTTTTGTCGCGGCAAGCCCGTCGGGCAGTCCACGGGTTACTCAAATTCCTTCCGGAGCACCTCGATCACATGGTCGACAGTCTCCTCCTCGAGGTCAGCCTTCTCCACGAGCATCTCGCGCGGAGCG
>CAVDNW010000014.1:0-60867 GCA_963610435.1 Oscillospiraceae bacterium
GGCAGAGCCAGCAGATTTACAGTCTGCCCCATTTGGCCACTCTGGTAACCACCCTAACATTCCCTTTCGGAGAGCCTCTTGTCGGATTCGAACCAACGACCCCGAGATTACAAATCACGTGCTCTGGCCAACTGAGCTAAAGAGGCAAATCCTGCAGCCGCATTGCGACTTGTCGAAGGACCTGTTGTAAAACGGCTGCAAAGATACTACTTATTTTTTAATCTCCAAAACTTTTCGAGGAAAATTTTAGTGATTTCTTGTTTTTTCCTTGAATTTCCCGAGTTGCACCTTCAGCGCATCCACACACTGGTCAACACCTTCCTCAAAAGTGTCGTATGTCTTCTCGACGAAAATCGGCTTTCCGCCTGGGACGGTGACCGTCACACTAGTGACCTTATTCAGTGCGGTGGCAGGCTTGGCAACCTTTAATTGCACCTCTACTTTCTGAATGTCTTCGAATGTTTTTTCCAACTTAGCGATCTTCTTCTCGACGAACGCCTGCAACTTCTCAGTAGCGTCGAAATGAATCGACTGAATCTTAATCTCCATAGTGACCTCCATTATTAAAAGGTTAGACTCAAGCCCTGGGATGGGCTTCTTGATATACTCGCTTGAGCTGTTCGAAAGTTGTATGCGCGTAGATTTCCGTTGTGGAAGCGCTTGCATGCCCCAGAAGTCTTCTGATGCTCTCGATACTTGCTCCATGATTCAACATGGCCGTGGCGAAGGTGTGCCGAAGCACATGAGGTGACCGTTTCTTGCAGGAGGACACTTTAGCCAATTGCGCCCGCACCCAGTTTCTCACCTGTAGAGGCTTAAGCTGCAGTCCATCGGCACTAAGAAAAAATGTCCGACCATTTCCCACATCCTCTCTTCTCACGCCGACATAGCGTTTCAAGCATTCTGCGAGTTCTTGGCCAAAAGGCACCATTCTCTGCTTACTACCCTTTCCCATCACCTTGAGTTGAGCATTCTCGAAATCGACCGAGGCATCGGTCAGTCCAATAAGCTCTGACAGACGGATACCCGTCTGATAGAACGTCATAATGATGGTGCGCTCCAAGATGTCTTGATAGCCTGTTCCCCATTCCATGTCGTCGAGCAGCTGGTCCATGTCGTCTTCCCTCATAAATTGCGGAAGCGGTCTTTTTTCCTTGGGCCCCTCGACCTGATGTGCAGGGTCTCGCTCAACAAGTTGATGCGCAAGCGCAAAGCGATAGAACGAACGGAGTGCCGACAGGCGTCTGTGTACGCTTTTGGCACTATTCCCTTTATCCACCATACTTTCCATCCAGTCGCGAATAACATCGGTATCCACAGTCTGCCAGGAAAGCTGGCTGTCCAAATTCTTGAAATACGACTCGAAAGCCTGCAAGTCCGCCTCATAGTTAGCTACAGTGAGCGGCGAGCGGTTTTGCTCGTATTGCAGATAGTTCAAGAATTTTTTGATCATCCTTCGTCTCGTTATTCCTACCTACGTAGGTTTTCGGCAACGAATATACGGAGATTATTTGAAACTACCAAATTTTTCAGGAAGTTTTTATGCTTCCTCGTCGCGAAGATGCTGTACGTAGATAGCGTGCTCCATCTTCAAACGCTTCTTGACTGAAGGCTTGTCAAACTGCTGACGAGCACGAAGCTCCTTCACCACACCAGTCTTTTCGAATTTTCTCTTGAACTTCTTCAGCGCTCTCTCGATGTTCTCGCCATCTTTTACGGGTACAATAATCATTGTAGTTTTGGTTTTAAATTTTAATGTTAAACTTACACAAAAGGGCCTGATGCCACAATTTGCGGGTGCAAAATTACAGCATATTTTCCAAATATACAAATTTTTCGATTATTTTATGGTTATAGTAGTTTGGGAGCAGCGGCATGTGTGTTTGACGGTAACAAGGCGATCGGTTTCCATTAAGAGCAGGAAGTTGAGACAATCGTCAAGTTTCTCCTCTTTTATTTGATGGTTTCGAATCTTTGTCGTATATTTGCCGTTACAAAAAAGTTGTAACACAATATATGCAACGACGCATGCGGTTAAGTAATAAGAAAATAGCAAACCCCTTCATCTATCAAGGATACGAAAGTCCTGAATATTTCTGCGACAGGGAGATTGAGACCAAGACCTTGCTTTCTCACCTGAAGAACGGCAGGAACGTCACCCTTATCTCTCCTCGGAGAATCGGAAAGACTGGACTTATCAAGAACACGTTCTTCCATCTTAAGGAGGAAGATAAGGAGGCGGTGTGCCTATATCTCGACATCTTCGCCACCAAGAAACTGCAAGATTTCGTGGAACAGTTTGGCGTAATGGTTATCAATGACATCGTTCGCAAAAACGCGTCTTACATTGAAAAGGCCCTTGCTTTCTTCAGCGCTTTGCGCCCCGTGTTAAGCATGGACCCTTTAACGGGCGAGCCTAGCGTGTCGATCACGGTAGAGCCTACGCAAGAGGAGATTACCATGCAGGGCATCTTCAAGTATCTCAACGAGAGTGGCAAAGAGGTATACGTCGCTATCGACGAGTTCCAGCAGATAGCAGAATATCCGGAGAAGGGAACAGAAGCTTTGCTCCGCTCTCATATCCAGTTTTCCCAACACGTACATTTCATTTTCTCAGGCAGCAAGCACCACCTAATGGCAGAGATTTTCGGCTCGCCCAAACATCCTTTTTACCAAAGCACGGAGATGATGGGCTTAAAACCATTGAACTGCGACACATATTATGGTTTCTGCCAAGCCTTCTTCGAGCGGAAGGGTGGCAACTTGTCGAAAAACATCTTCGAGCATATCTATCAACAGTTTGCGGGGCACACATGGTATGTGCAATGCATCATGAACCGCCTGTATGAAACGGAGACACAGGTAGAAGGTGTCGAGCAAGTGAATGCCGCCATCCTATCAATCCTTGAAGGGAGGGAACCGCAGTTTGAGAGCATGACGCAATTTTTCACCGAAAACCAGTTTACACTCCTCAAGGCTATTGCCAAAGAAGGCATTGTGACACAACCCACAGCGGGGAAATTCATCAAGGACCACAAGCTGAGCGGTGCCAGCAGCGTCAAGGCTGCCCTGAAGGCACTGGAAGAGAAAGAACTGGTATATAGAAAGGCCGAAGGCTACGTCATCTATGACAGATTCATGGACTTGTGGCTAAAAAGAGGGTGAAGGTATGACAAGACATTCCCGCCCGCTCCTTATTTCTTAGCGTACACAGGCAGTACAATCCTTTCCGTCTTGCCACTCTTCTCAACCGTCACTTGACATTTCCGGTAGCCGCAGGAACGGATCCATTTGCGGTCACGGACATAATCGGGCACGGCGATATAATAATCCACCTTATGTGCAGCAAGAGCCTTTGCCCGCTCACTCTTCATCGTTTCAGAAGCGCCGACCTGCAAGGCCCAGTACTTGCATCCGGGCAGGGCTCGCGCGCGAAGTCCCCACCCTATGTCGTAGCACGAATACACGATTTTGCAGAAGGGCTTGCGCATGAGAATCTTTTCGGTTGCGACAAAATCCTCCGGTGGGTCGCCGGCCATGAAAGCAAGGCGGTTGATATGTACATTGAAGGCAACCCCTACGAAAAAAAACGCTAACATCAGCACGCAATATTTCCATTGCGTCATTTGGCGAAACAGATGGGAACACAATCGGGCAATCTCACACAAGGGATAAACGAAGAAGGGTATGGTTGCTGCTGTGTAATGACGACTGCAGGGCTTCAGCACAATGAAAAGAAAAAAAGGAATAAATGCAAGCAAGAGCCACCACGAGAAACGCCGGCGCAGACAGAAAACCACAAGGGCGACCAAGATGACGCACTGGCCTGCCGTCTTCAATGTGGTAGGCAGATGGGTGCTGTTTTTAACAACAAATGCGTCCCACATGGTCTGCCCTAATCCGTTATCGGTAATGAGAAACGTGTTGACGAAGTATTCATTCACCATATCGGCGAAACAGCCTTTGGCAAGAAGATACGCCGCAAACGGCAATAAAGGCAATATGATTCCTGCCACCCCACACGCGACAGCGCTGACACGCCTACGTTGCACCGCAACAATAGCAACGACAATAGCCATGCCACCCATCATGACAAACAAGTTCCACTTGACAAGCAGGCACCAAGACATGCTAACGCCGAGCCAAAAAGCGCGTTTGCCCAGTGCGGAGCCAGACGGATTCAAAAGCACACGCGTCGTACAATATATTCCGAGACATATCCACGGCATGCAAAAATCTTCGGCCCGCACCTCGTCGTGATATTCACGGAGAAACAACAGGACGGACATCATGACCAGAACAAATGCGGCCTCGCGCTGGCCCAAGAAGAGCCTCGCGGTGCGCCATATTATCGCAAAGGTAAACGTGTAGGCAACCACGCTGAGCCAAAACACGCCAATATAAGATGTGGGGGAGACAAGATAACCAATGCCATAAATGAGCCAAAGCAACAGACCCTTGGAGTCGGCAAAATCGACATAGGGTGTCATGCCTTCCATCCACGCCTTGCCACATGTGAAAAACCATGCCGAATCACAACGCGGACTCCAATAGGCCATCATAAACGAGTCTGGAGATAGCCACATCAGCAAAAAGAAAGAGAAGAGAAAAAAGCCTACGTATCTAAGAACTGTAAGCCTATAGCGGCAGGGGGGGGTAAAAATAGAACCGACGTCATAATTCCTTGATTGGCAAACTCTTATTTACACAGAAAAGCAAATGGCAGGACCATCAGCAACAGTCCTGCGATTGCGCATGTCAGGAAATTCACTTACCCAAGTGCTGCCAAAACTCAAATAAAGAACATCCAACAGATGCAAAGGTAAGCATAAACCTCGAGAAACCATTCCTCCATGCAAAAATATTTCACCAATAGGACTGTAAGGTAATGCCTCCCGATACATTATCTTCTTTTCAACTAAATTTTATAACTAGCTTAGATGCCGACAAAGGGCAATTTTTTCCGAAAAAAAAGACTTCTCAAGAGCACAACATCTAGAGATTAATTTTGAGTTGTTTGGCGAAGAAATGTTGGTCCGACAGGTTAACAAACAATGCAAAACACAGAAAAACTGGAAGAACAGGGCTTGTCGTCATGCGACAGATGCCCTTTTGCAACTCGATTAGGCATAAACCAAGAGACGATTAGGCATAAACCAAGGGACGATTAGACACCTTTTGTAAGGTCAGAAACAACCGGAAAGGTTTTATCAAACATCATTTCTTCATAACACACTGAACGACTGATATTTATAAAAAGGCAAAAATAAGGCGTATTTGAAGACAAAAGTCTTTGTCGTGGATGGCGCGCAATTTCTCAAAGACTTTTTGTATGATTATTTACGCATCACGCAACACGGAGTCGCCCCCGGGGTGACGATAAGATACCCCCCCAAAAAAGCAAGGGTTGCATGGATTGTCTTCGAAAACGGCCCAGTTAGACAATCCATGCAACCTTTATAGTCTCATCAGATGGATTGCGTGGCCTCGCGAAGCCATTCGAGGTCGGCACCCTCAAGATGGGGCGCAAGCTCATCGTAGACATGCTTGTGATAGTCGTTGAGCCAATGCACCTCCTCATCAAGCAGCTCATCCTTGAGGATGGGCGTAGTGTCGATGGGACAAAGGGTCAACGGCTCAAACTGAAGGAACCGCCCAAACTCGGTATCCTTATAATGTTTGATGATGAGCGTATTCTCCGTGCGGACGCCGAAACGGCCCGGCAGATAGATACCCGGTTCGTCGGTGACGGTCATATTCTCGACAAAGGGAGCAGGCATCCACTCCATGCGGAACTGGTGAGGTCCCTCATGTACGTTAAGGTAAGCCCCCACGCCATGGCCTGTGCCGTGGAGGTAGTTGAGTCCCTCGCGCCACATGGCCTCGCGGGCAAGGATGTCCATCTGCGTGCCACTGGCACCCGACGGGAATTTACAAAGTTCAAGTTGGATATGACCCTTGAGCACCAGGGTGTAAATGTGTTTCTCATAATCCGTCACGGGTCCCAGCGCAATGGTGCGTGTGATGTCGGTCGTGCCGTCTTGATACTGGGCACCACTGTCGAGCAACAAAAATCCGCGGGGTTCCAAAGGAATGTCGGTCTCGGGCGTTGCCTCATAGTGGACGATTGCACCATGTACACCGTATCCTGCGATGGTATCGAAGCTAATGTCGCGGAACAGGGGCTGCTCGGCACGCAGGCCGGTGAGCTTCCGGTCAATAGAGATCTCTGTCTGCCCGCCCGCCTCGACAGCAGGCTTAAGCCAGCGGAGAAATTTCACCAAGGCAATGCCATCCTTGAGCATGGCCGAGCGGTAGCCACGGATTTCAGCCTCGTTCTTGACAGCCTTCATCGCTGGTATGGGGCTGACATGCCTAACGACCTCCTGCACCCGCACCAATCGCGACAGAGTGTAGTTTGTCTCGTTGGGATCGAGCAGGATGTTGTATTCCGCATACTGGCCGATACCCTGCTTCGCCTCATCATAGGCTGCAGTCCGCACACCTTGTCCACGAAGATAAGTCTCTACTTCATCCGTCAGTTTCTCCTTATTAATATATAATGTTGCTTCAGACGAGGAAATGAGAAGATAGGAAACAAAGACTGGATTGCAATGAACATCCGTTCCGCGGAGATTGAGTGTCCAAGCGATGTCGTCGAGAGCCGAGACCAACATGCCATCAGCATGCAAGGCGCGCAGAGCCTTGCGGATGCGCATCAACTTTGACTCTGCGGTCTCGCCAGCAAACTCCATGGGCTGTATGTTGACCTTGTCGGACGGGATTGCCGGACGGTCTGCCCATATCGTTTCCAGCGGGTCAAGATTAGTGCGGACAACGATACCGCCCTCATGGCGCAGGTCACTGATGAGCGCCTCGACGCTTGCCATAGAGTTGACTAATCCATCGACCCCTACCTGGGCTCCATTGGTATCGCGGAGCTGTTGCCCCAACCACTCGCTAATGGTAGGCGTGCCTTCGATCTTGATCTTCATCAATTGGAACTCTGTTCCGGAAAGCTGGTCCTCAGCAGCAAGGAAGTAGCGGCTGTCAGTCCAGAGGGCAGCAGAGTGGAGTGTGACCACAGCGGTACCCGCTGATCCGTTGAAACCGCTGATCCACTCGCGTCCCTTCCATCGGTCGGGCACATATTCGGAGTTGTGGGGGTCGGTGCTTGGGAAGATGAATGCGTCGAGCTTCTCGCGGCGCATCAAGTCGCGCAAGCTCGCCAAACGCTGTGCTATGTTTTCCTTCATAACAAATAAGATTTAATACGTTTGTTTTTTGCCAAATTGACATGACAAAGATACGTTTTTTAAGAATAAACAACAAATTAAAAACACAAGAAATGTAGGGGCACGTCCATTTTTTTAGTAACTTTGCAGAAAAGAGACAGCGGAGCGTACGCCATGGCATACTCTTTGCCACAACAAAAACACAGAACATACTTACAATCTTAACAACATAATTTCGCTATGAAGTATTTAACAAATGACAAGCTTCTTATCGTCGGTGCAGGCGGTATGATTGGTTCCAACATGGTTCAAAGTGCATTGATGCTGGGTCTGACGCCAAACATCTGCCTTTATGACATTTACGAGCCCGGCGTGCATGGTGTGTATGACGAGATGGAGCAGTGCGCTGTCCCTGGTGCCAACCTCACCTACTACGCCCCTGCCGTGGAGGACATGAATGATCCCGAGAAGGTGGCCGAGGCTGCCAAGAAGGCTTTCACTGGTGCCAAGTACATCATCTCTTCAGGCGGTGCGCCCCGTAAGGCCGGCATGACTCGTGAAGACTTGTTGAAAGGTAACTGCAAGATTGCCGCTGACTTCGGTGAGAACATCAAGAAGTATTGCCCCGACGTGGAGCACGTGGTGGTGATCTTCAACCCTGCCGATGTGACGGCTTTGACAGCCCTCATCCACAGCGGACTGAAGCCCAACCAGCTGACCTCTTTGGCCGCTCTCGATTCCACTCGTCTGCAGCAGGCCTTGGCCCACGAGTTCGGCGTGCAGCAGGACAAGGTAACCGGCGCACACACCTATGGTGGCCACGGCGAGCAGATGGCCGTCTTCGCCTCACAGGTGAAGATTGACGGCAAGCCCCTTCAGGAGTTGGGCCTGTCAGCAGAGCGTTGGGAGGAAATCAAGCACATGACCACACAGGGTGGCTCGAACATCATCAAGCTGCGTGGCCGCAGCTCATTCCAGAGCCCTGCCTACAACGCCGTTAAGATGATTGAGGCTGCTATGGGCGGCGAGCCCTTCACCCTGCCCGCCGGTTGCTACGCCAACCTGCCTGAGCTGGGCATCAAGGACGTAATGATGGCTCTGCCCACCACTATCGACAAGACTGGCGTACACTACACCACTCCGACTGGCACCAAGGAGGAGATGGACGAGCTGCAGAAGTCCTACAAGCACCTCTGCGACATGCGCCAGGAGGTCATCGACCTTGGCATCGTTCCTCCCGTGGAGAAGTGGAACGAGGACAACGCCAATCTGTAAGATATACCGAATTGCTGCACGACAGCAAACGACAGATAACACAAAACCCATCGGCCGGGCCGATGGGTTTTTGTGTTTGTAGCGGAAGTTTCCGCCACAAGCATCACTTGTTCAGCTTCGGATAGGTAATGCGGGTATGGTAGAAGGCCTTCAGGCGGTCGATGAGCACATTCTTAGCCTCGCTGATGTCCCGGAAAGTAATGGCTGCCTCGGTGAAGAAACCTGCATCAACCTGTCCGTCGATAATCTTGTTAACGAGCTGTGTGAAGCTCTCCTCTGAATAGTCTTTGAGCGAATGAGAGGCAGCCTCGCAACTGTCGGCCATCATGAGGATGGCTTGCTCGCGCGTATAGGGATTGGGGCCGGGATAGGTGAACGGCTCCTTGTCGACTATCTCGTCGGGATGCTCATTCTGATACTTAATGTAGAAATACTTCGCCATGCCGTGGCCATGGTGGGTAAGAATGAAATCGCGGATAATGACTGGCAGGTTGTTTTCCTCAGCCAGTTTGACGCCATTGGCCACATGCTCCACGATAATCTGTGCACTCTCCTTGTCCGTCAGATTGTCATAAGGGCTTACGCCCCCCTGCTGGTTCTCAGTGAAGAAAGCCGGATTCATCATCTTACCGATGTCATGATAGAGGGCACCCGTGCGTACAAGGGTACTGTTGGCACCAATACGGTTGGCTATTTCTGCAGCCAGGTTGCTCACAGTGATGGAGTGCTGGAAGGTGCCAGGTGCCTCCTCGCTAAGGCGTCGAAGCAGTGGTCCGTTGGTATTGGACAGCTCTATCAGCGTCACGTTGGACGTAAATCCGAACGCCTTCTCCACTACATACATCAACGGATAGGCCAGCAGCAGCAACACCCCGTTAATCATAAAATGGGAATACATGCTCGCTTCAAGATCGAACGTAGTGCCACTCTGCATCAGGCGTAGGGTGAAGTGTGTGACACAAGTGGCCAGGAAAACCAGCAGGGCGGTCTTGAACACTTGGGCACGCGACGACATCTCACGCAGCGAATAGATGGCCACGAGTCCGGCAACTACCTGGATGACGATGAAGTCGAACTGATAGCGGAGGGCTGCGGCACTGATAAACACCATCACAAGATGGGTGATGAAGGCCGTGCGAGAGTCTTGGAACACACGCACAAAGATAGGCGTGAAGGCAAAGGGCAGCACGTAGACGCTGAAATTGAAATAGGAGTGCTGCATCATCAACGACACCAGAATGGGGAATATCGAAATCAGCGCGTAGAGCATCAGAATGTTGCGCGACTTGTCGAAATAATCTTTGCGGAAAAGCGACAGATAGACGGTGAAGAGAACGACGAAGATGAGGACGTAGAGCGAATTGCCTATAAAATTGAGATTGACCTGTTTCATACTGGCCCCCCGACGGTTCATCTCGCGTTCGAGCGACGACAGTTCGCGGTAACGCTCTTCGGTAACAATCTCTCCAGTACCGATAATCTTCTGGTCAGCCTTCACCATGCCCTGGGCCGGCGGTATCGAACTGAGAAGGTCGTTTTTTGCTGTCTCTGAGCGCGCCTTGTCGTAGATGAGGTTGGGTTGTATGTAATTGATCAAGTTAAGACGCTGCAAGGCCTGACGGTCGGGCACCAAGCGCTCGTCAGACAAAAGCTGCTCATAGGCACTCATGGTCGAATAAAGACTGGTGACTGGCACCTGTTCCATGTTTTTGCCATACACCACGTGCACAGAAGCTGTCGTGTCACGGTGTGCGCTGTTGAAGAGGGGCGTCTCCATGATGCCCGACTGATAGAGATGATGCAAACGCTCTTCTACAACATGTGTGCAGGAAGGTGACACGCCAGGGAGACCCGAGGCAAAGTCATGGTTGAATTTCTCAATGACGCGTCCTTCCACCTGGTCGTCGTAATCGAAATAGGGCACAAAAAGACGCATGACGGAGTCTTTCTCGCGCTCCAAGGTCTCGTCAGTCTTATAGATGGGAAAATCATACTGGGCTATGATGTCGCCATAGCGCCAAGGCTCATCGATATCGTAAACAAACTGACGGCCCTCCTTGCGCGGCAGAAACCAAATAATCAGAACCACAGTCAAGAGAACCAACGCCACACGCGTCAGCATCCGGCGCCATAAATAACTAGTATCCTTATAAAAATCAAAACGCATCGTGAACATTTAGTTACAATGAAAACTTCGTCCCTCAGCGGGCAAAACGGACCTCGGCCTATTCTTGGCCTTTTACCGTGCGAAAATAATAAAAAAATACGTTAAAGAGAAAAAAATGTAGTAATTTTGCAAAAAATAATTTTCATCACCATGACAGAAAGAAAAGTCAGGGTGCGTTTTGCGCCCAGTCCTACCGGTCCATTGCATATTGGCGGCGTGCGCACAGCCTTGTACAATTATCTCTTCGCCCGTCAGCATGGAGGCGACCTGGTGTTCCGCATCGAGGATACCGACAGCCACCGCTTTGTACCCGGAGCCGAGGATTACATCATAGAAGCCTTCAAGTGGCTTGGCATCAAATTTGACGAGGGTGTCACATATGGCGGAAGCCACGGTCCCTACCGCCAAAGCGAGCGACGCGACATCTACAAGAAATACGTTCAGCAACTCATCGATGCAGGAAAAGCCTACTATGCTTTCGACACACCTGAGGAACTGGAGGAGAAGCGCAAAGAAACTCCGAATTTCCAATACGACGCCCACACGCGCATGCAGATGCGCAACTCGCTGACGATGGACCGTACCGAATGGGAACAGCTCATCGCCGATGGTGCCCAATACACGGTGCGCTTCCGTATAGAGCCGGGCGAGGAAATACATGTCAACGACATGATACGCGGCGATGTGTGCTACAAGAGCGACATTCTGGACGACAAGGTACTCTACAAGAGTGCCGACGAGTTGCCTACATACCATTTGGCCAACATCGTGGACGACCACCTCATGGAAATCACACACGTCATTCGGGGTGAAGAATGGCTACCCTCCGCCCCACTCCACGTTTTGCTCTATCAGGCTTTCGGCTGGGAAGACTCCATGCCGCGCTTTGCACATCTCCCACTGCTGCTGAAGCCTGAGGGGAAAGGCAAGCTCAGCAAGCGCGACGGCGACCGTTTGGGCTTTCCCGTGTTCCCACTGGAATGGCACGACCCGAAAAGCGGCGAGGTGAGCACCGGATACCGTGAAAGCGGATACTTCCCCGAGGCCGTGGTCAACTTCCTGGCTCTTTTGGGTTGGAATCCTGGCACAGAACAGGAAATCTTCTCGCTCGACGAACTGGTAAAAGCCTTCGACATCTCCAAATGCTCAAAGAGCGGTGCAAAGTTTGACTACCAGAAGGCAGCGTGGTTCAACCATGAATACATCCTTCGAAAGACCGAGGATGAGATAGCACAACTCTTCGCACCAATTGTTGCAAACAATGGTGTCGATGAGACTTACGACCGCATAAAAGAAGTGACGCACATGATGAAAGATCGCGTCAGTTTTGTGCGCGAGTTGTGGCCTCTATGCAGTTTCTTCTTCATCGCCCCCACCGCCTACGACGAGAAGACAGCCAAGAAACGCTGGAAAGACTTCAGCGGCCAACAGATGTCTGAGCTAATGGAGGTGCTGCGCGGAATTGACGACTTCTCCGTAACTGGACAGGAGCCCGTCGTAGAACAGTGGATAGCCGACAAGGGCTACAAGATGGGCGATGTGATGAACGCATGGCGACTGACACTGGTAGGCATCGGAAAAGGCCCGGGAATGTTTGACATAGCAGCCTTCCTTGGCAAGGACGAGACACTGCGCCGCATGGCCAAAGCCATCGAAACATTGGGATAAAGAGGGGAGACATGTACAATTTCATCATGCTTCTCTATAGCCTCGGCGTGAGGACAGCCACCCTGTTCAGCGACAAGGTGAGGAGGATGTGGCAAGGCGAACAAGAGGCCTTCGACATTCTGAAAAAGAACGTCGACCCAAACGCCAGCTACATCTGGTTCCATGCTGCATCTCTCGGCGAGTTTGAGCAAGGGCGCCCATTAATAGAACGCATCCGGCAAGAATTCCCTCAATACAAGATTCTGCTGACTTTCTTCTCGCCCTCGGGCTATGAGGTGCGCAAAAACTATGAGGGAGCCGACATCGTGTGTTACCTGCCGCTCGACACCAGAAGCAATGCCCAGCGCTTCCTCAACGCAGTCAAGCCCGTCATGGCCTTTTTCATCAAGTATGAGTTCTGGTACAACTATCTGCACCTGCTAAGCCAGCGCTCCGTGCCAGTCTACAGTCTCTCAAGCATCTTCCGGCCTGGCCAGCTGTTCTTCAAGTGGTATGGGCGCGAATATGCCAAAGTGCTACGTTGCTTCACACGTTTCTTTGTACAAAACGAGGAGAGCAAAAAACTGCTGGAAAAAATCGGCATCAAGGATGTGGAAGTGGTGGATGACACACGGTTTGACCGCGTTCTCGAAATCAAACAAGCCTCGAAGAGGCTACCTCTCGTGGAAGCCTTCACGAAAGATGCACAACATGTGTTTGTGGCGGGCAGCTCATGGCTACCCGATGAAGAAATATTTATTCCCTACTTCAACCAACACGAGAACTGGAAAATAATCATTGCCCCGCACGTGATCGGCGAAGAACATCTCTCACAGATTGCGAAGCTGCTCAAAGGGCGTAAGGTGGCCAGATATACACAAACAACGGCAGAAGGCGCTGCAGCAGCTGACGTGCTGATTATCGACTGCTTCGGACTTCTTTCAAGCATTTATCGCTATGGTCAAATAGCCTATGTGGGCGGTGGCTTCGGTGTCGGCATCCACAACACGCTAGAGGCCGCTGTTTGGGGGGTACCCGTCTTCTTCGGCCCCAACAACCAAAAGTTTAGGGAAGCCCAGGGACTGAAAGCATGCAAAGGTGGCCTGGAAATCAACAACCCATCTGATTTCCATTCAAAGATGGATGCCATTATAGATGCCATAGAAGAAGGAAACGAAATCGGCAAAGAGGCTGCAACCTACGTCACTTCACATGCTGGAGCCACCGAGAAAGTTCTCAGGGCTTGCCTCGGACAAATCAAATAACAGGAGAAAGGTGTAACATCTCTTCCCTCAAAACAATTAAACGCCCTGAAAGGTGCCTGCAACAATGAAGCAACGATACCTTTCAGGGCTTTTTATATAGATGCATTTGCAAACTGCTGGCAGAAAGCCATTTCAACCCAAAGCAATTCATATCAAGCCAACACCGTGACGCCATTATACAATTATGGGTGTCCGGTAAAAACAAAGCAACTGGCGAGTCCCGTAGGGGCAACGAATAGCGAATCATGCAATGGTCAAAAGTAAGTCCCGTATATCAATAATCTTTGTAACGAAGAGACGTTCAATATATTACAAACATTGCATGAGTTACCAACAAAAAATCCCCAGCAAAGAGCTGGGGATCTATTAAGTAATGAATTCCAGGCTACGAGTGGGACTTCGCTTGCCATCTATTCATTTTTGTGTCTGTTTACTTTAAGACAACCTTCTTCGTTACGATCTTGCCGTCAGCCGTCTTGCCACGGAGGATGTTAACACCCTTCTGCAGGACACCCATGCGGCGGCCGTCAACAGAGTAAATCTCATCAAACTTCACGTTCTCACCGTTGGCAGGGTCATTGATGCCGGTATCTACTGAATGTGAGCTGTTCTTACCATAGTAGTAGAGCTCCCAGTCAGTGGTAACGAACCAGTCAGCAGATGTGTAAACGTCATCAGCAAAACCTATACGCAGGAGACCCGACTCATTCACGTAGGTGAAGCCGCTCAACTGATAAGCGTTGGCATCGAACATGATACGAGCATTTGCACGAGTGTCAGGCAAGAAATAGCGGAGGCTATCAATATTAGTAGAGTCAACAGCTTCATACCAACCTGTTCCTGTAGCACTGAACTGATCCTTGTACTCACGAGTAGCCCAGTTGTTAGGCTTGATGACATCCCAGTTTGCATAAATCCTAGCACGAGAGATATCCTGAACAGAGTCACCAATCAGCTCGAGCCATGCACGTCTTGCACCAATCTGACGGAAATAGCCCTTCAGTTTCACCTGATAAGTACCCTCGGGCAGGCCTGTGATATCCTGATAGACATCAGCGCCGGCATTCCAAATCTCGGCACAGTTGTCAGATGCAGTGGGTGCATTTCCCTGCGTCTTGTTGACCGTCCAACCTGTGAAACCGTTCTCGAAGGTCGGGTTGACAATCCAGGCCGTGTAATCGGCAGGAGCATCGTCTGATCCTTCCTTCATCATGAGAGCCTTGCGGGCTTTCTCCATCTCTGCCTGCTTGGCAGGAACATCAAGAATAGCGATAGAACCGTCAGTAATGGCATCCTTAACCTCTGCAATGAGGTTGTTGGCATTCTTGATAGCCTCATCAGAAGCACCTTCCTGAGACATATTAGTCAGAGAATCAAGTGAGCTCTGCAGTGCTTTGTAAGCATTGATAGAAGCATTCACAGTGTCCACAACACTTGTCAGTCCAGCATAAGCCTTCAGCATAGCAGTTCCGTCTGAGCCAGCAGTAGCCTCATCGGCCGTAGCCAAAGCAGCATCAAGAATGGCCTTCTCGTTGGCACCCATGGGGTCAGTGATAGCCTTCAGCTCAGCAATCTTAGCATCAAGCACAGGTTTCACATACTCAACGTCGCTACCAAGATAAGTCATCGTAAAGTCGTGGAAGATAACCCAACGATGTGCAGTGGCGTTGGGATCCTGGGCCTTGATACCGATACGCATGGTACCGCCCTGCTCAGTGACAAGACCGACAACAGAATTGTTGTAGACATCGGCGTCAGCACTCATCACAGTATAAGATGTAGACATGGTATTGGGGATAACCACGCCATCCTCGAGAGTCACCCAATCATCGGTAGCATCATCCTGTGCTGAGCTCCATGTGAAGTCGCAGATATTGTGGATGCGCTGCTCGGTCTGACCGATGTAAATCCATGCAGGCACTTCCTTGTTGCCAGCCTTCCATGCTGTCCATGAATCGGCAGCTGTAGAAGGACGCATGTAAGCCTGGATGCTCAGTCTGTAAGCACCGGGCTGCAAGCCCTTAATGTCCTGATAGGTATTGAAGTCAGAAGCCCACTGCTCGCAGAGACGCAAGTCCTTGGTTCCGCCACTTCCGAAGGTAGCACCTGTCCAACCTTCCTTGCTCTGGGGCTGATCCTTGCTTGGTGCAACCGTCTCATCGTTGAAAGTTGGGTTCTTGATGAGATTTGTCACATCGTCGCCAGCCATATAACTAGACTTTCTAGCCTCATCGAGAGCGTCCTTGATCTTCTGAATCATAGCATTCACTTCATCAGTGCTGGCAGTCCGTTCATCCATCATCACGACAGCCTCTTCGCATACCAGCTGAACGTTCTCACCGTATGCGAGCTGATAGCTCTCGTTCAAGGCATCGTCAGCTACATCAGCAAGCGTCTTCCATGCCAAAATGTTAAGCTTCAGATCATCATAGAAAGCCTTAGCCTTCATATAATTCTGGGCGGCCTCTTCCTTTGACGTGGCGTTGATGCCGGCGTTGGCATAAGAAAGGGCATCCTCCATAATTGAAGCGGTGTACTCAGCCTTTTCATCGTCCTGAATAGCCTGAATCTGTGTCAACAGATCTTTAGAGACATACTGGAAAGACTCCACACCAGTGCCGAGGCTCTCAAGTTTGAACTCGCGCCACACCATCCAGTAGTCACTTGTCAAGGTGTCGCTCATCAGACCGATGGTCACATCGGCTGCCTCGGGCAAAACAAGAGAAATGACATTCGTGCCATTGAGCACTCCGTCGTTGTCGTCGTCCTGAGTGAACCACTCCGCAGCACCAGCACGGCTATTGACCTTGTCAGATGAAACGGTAGCGACATTAACGCTGTCATTGTTGACGAAGAACTTTCCGTACATGCCTGTACGTGTCAAGGCAATGGCAGTGAAACGATACACACCGGCAGGCAGCTGGTGGATGGTATACTTAAGGGAAACACCACGGGCATTCCATAATTCGCCTAATCCGTCGGATGAGCTGCCAGTAGAAGCAGAAGAACCATCCATATTGACCACAGTCCAGTCGGTAGGCGTACCTGTCTTAATAGGAGTTGGGTTGGAGATGTATTTGTCGGTAAGGTTCTGGGGATTGGTAGGAGTAGCAGCCTGTTCTACCTCTTCCGACAAACGGTTGGCCTCAGCCGTGACGGCCTCAACAGAGGCTTCTGCATCTGCAAGCAAAGCGGCTGCTGCAGTCACATCAAGACCGGCAGAACTAGCGTTCTCGACCACCTGAAGGAGCTTAGCCTTGGCATTGGTGATGGCTACAGGCAGGAAAACAAACTGGCAGTTGGCTGCAGAGTCGGCATACACCACGTCGTAATAAAGACCCCATGTGATGCCATCGCCCTTGGCTTCCGATTTATGGGTACGGTTCACACCAAGATACTCGCCAGCGATGTATCCCTTTAATGAATCTTCATGTGTCGACTCTTCGGTGAGCTGGTAAGCCTCGAGGTTGGGCACCTGGAACGTGTAAACATTGTTGCCCACGTTGGCAATGGCCCATTTCGATGCAGCCTCATTCCATGCTGTACTGTAGTCGACATAGCATCCCTTGATGCCTGTGCCCAAAGTACCGTCGTTAGGCTGACGATAGATAATGTTTTCGTTTGTTTCACTACGAAGCCATCCAGCGGCGTCGTTCTTGATCTGATAAGTACCATCATCAAGCTTGACGATGATACACTTGGCGGCAGACGTAAGCGGATTGACTACGGCCTGTGTAGACCAAGCCTCGCCTCCGCCAATGTAACGTCCGGTGCCCACGTTCTGCACATAGACCGTGTCCCCCGGCTCGAGTTCAACCGGACTGATGTTGACCGTCCAGTCGTCAGCCCATGCCGTCAATGCCGTCACCATCATGACGAAAAGCATCGACAAAAAGCGTAAACTTTGTTTCATAAGCTTTGGTTAAATATTAAGTTAAACAAAAAAATAATGGTTTCGTATTTGAATATTAGTAGTCGACTCCTCATCCTTTCATTCACGACTCCTTTCTAATAAACTAACAAGTCAAGGCCACCATCGAAAATGGACCATCCGCATGTTTGTCATCCAAGAACATCCTGTATGTTTCATCCTTTCCTTCCTTTCATTTATTTGTTTATCACTTCGGCGAAATCTTACATCGCCATACGTCTCACATATTCTCTCACTTCCTGACGAGACCTGTAGAGTCTTGACTCCACTGCGCGATAGGTCATGGAAAGCGTCTTTGCTATTTCTTCATTGCTCTTGTCAGCATAGTGACTGAGCATATAAATCTGCCTGTTGGCAGGCGCCATACGGTCAAGCGCGGTCTGTTCGAGCGTAAAGAGTTCCTTGAGCAGCACCCGTTCGTCGGACCTGTGCGTATCAAGAGCGTCAGCCGTCAGTATCTCCGCAAAATGTTTGCGGACTGCGGCACGCCTCCGCAGATAGTCAGTGCGCAAATGATAGGCAATAGTAGCCGTCATTCCCTCAATGGTCTCAGGCAACAACAAATCAATCGACATCAGACGCACAAAGACATTCTGCGCAAGGTCCTCACAATCGGCCTCACACAAGGATGCCTGCCGAAAGATGGCGAGAACAGCGCTCCACATCTTACGGTAAGTCTTGTCCAACAGCTGTACCCTGTTTGTCGTTTGGTTCATTGAGTTGAATGTTTAGGTGCAGTGAGGGGGTTAAGGAGCCCGCACTTGCTACGTTTGGTTCGTTGCAACTGCAAATATAGACAAAAATTAAGTGATGCCAACACAATTTTCCAAAAATGTTTCATTTTTAACATTTGGTGCGAACACAGAGGAAAAAGAGCCCCCGAAGGACTGTCTTCAGAGGCTCATCTTGCGTGTTATCTTGCCTGAGTCATCCACGGAGAAGCGTGGTGGAGAGGGCAAGACGATGTGGTTATTTCACCATAACCTTCTTCGTTACAACCTTGCCGTCGGCAGTCTTGCCACGAACAATGTTCAAGCCCTTCTGCAGGCCATTGACACGGCGTCCGTCGATGGTGTAAACCTCATTGAAGTTGACGTTGTCGTTGACTTCAAGATCACTGATTCCTGTGGCCTTAGCGTACTTGCTGTCTTTGCCATGATAGTAAAGCTCCCAGTTGGAGACCACGAACCAGTCTTGCACCTTGTGTGCCGTGTTCTTGAAGCCCAGACGGAGAATACCGTTGGCACCCACATAGGTGTAGAATTTCTCGACAGGATAATAGTTCATCTGGAACTGATACTCGGCAGCCTCACGGTTGTTTGCGAGATGATAAGTGACAGCCTCCAGCTCGCCTGTAGTCTCATTGTACACAGAGTCGATCATGCTGCTATATCCTCCAATTGTCCAGCTGTAGATGTCAGGATCATACTTAGAGCACCAATAAGTCGGCGTGATGCTGTCCCAGTTGGCGTAGATGGTGGCGCGCTCGCCATAATTCTCGATGGAGTCGCCCAACAGGTCTGCCCAAGCCTCATCGGCACTGACCGGACGGAACAGACTCTGTACACGCACCTCATAAGTTCCCTCGGGGAGACCCTCTATGTCCTGATAGACATTGGCGGTAGCGTTCCATATTTCCATGGTGTTGTAGCCGACGCCGGGAGTACCATCACCAGCAGTCTTGTTGACCGTCCAGCCGTCCTGTTTCTCATAAGAGGGGTTCATAATCCAATTGGTGTACTTGGAAGGATTCTCGTCGGAACCCGGCTGTATCATGAGAGCCTTGCGGGCAAGGAGCATCTCTTTCTGCTTGGCGGGGATATCGTCCACCTCAATGGTACCGTTCTCAAGCATGGCGCTGACCTCGTTCAAGAGGTTGCTGGCCTGGGTGCGTGCCTCTTCCGAAGCCTGCGTGGCATCGTCAAACTCAGCCTGCAGGGAGTCATAAGAGGCCACAAGCGTCTTGTAGGCGGCTATCGAGATGTCAGCTGCTTTCTCAGCATTGGCAATGGCTGTGAAGGCATCCATCATGGCATCACCGTCCATAGCATCGATGGCACTCTGTCCGCTAGCGACAGCATTGTTGAGAGCATCCTTGTGCGCAGCAGTCATCTTCTGGCCCAGATAGTCGTCTTGAGCCTCCTTGATCTTGTTGTTGAGTACGGGCTTGACATAAACAGGGTCATTGCCCATGTATTCCAGGCGGAAATCGCGGAAGATTACCCAGCTGCCGTCACTGTGACCCTCGATCTTGAAGCCGATTGGCATCGAACCTCCATCCTCGGTGACAACGCCATAAACGACGTTACGATAGTTGTTGTCGAAAGAGGGATCCTGGTCGCCATCGACACTGCCGTTGAAAGCAACATAAGACTCATCCATCGTGTTGGGGATGTAGAGAGGCTGGTCGTCAGAGCCCACGTTCACCCAGTAGTTCTGGCGAGACAGGGAAGTGACAGACTCGGGGAATGTACAAGCATAGATACTCTTCACACGCTGCTGGGTAAGTCCCATATAGATATATGCCTTGGTGAGCGAGTCGCCATCGAGGTAAGCCTGGTATCCGCTTGGGGAAGCAAAGCCTGAGCGATAGAATGCCTGAATAGACAGGCGGTAAGCGCCCTTCTGCAAGCCGGTGAGATCCTGGTGGATATTACAGTCTTGATTGTAGACCTCAGCCAAACGGGTATCAGTGATCCAGCCAGCACCAATTACATTGGCACCAATCCAATACTCTTTGTTCTGGGGCTGCTCATAGTTGTTTTCCGCCTTCTCATCGTTGAAGGTTGGATTCTTGATAAGATAGGTCACGTCGTCGCCAACGGTGTAGCTGGTCTTGCGACATTCGTCAAGCATCTTTTCTATCTTCTCTATCAAGCCCAGCACCTCATCGGTGCTTGCCGTGAGCTCATCGAGCATCTCGTAAGCCTGACCAACAAGTTCAAGCACGGGCTCGCCGTTGTTGAGCTGGTATGCCTCTTCCTCGGCAGAGGCAGAGTAGACCCTAAGGTTTTCCCAAGCGGCAACGTTGGCCTTCAGATCATTGAGTAAGGCGAGGGCCTTCACATAATAACCAGCGGCTTCCTCTTTCGTTGTAGCGGAAACACCCGCAGATGCAGCACTTTCGGCCTCCTCCATCAGAGAAGTCGTGTAGTTTTCGTTATCTTCCTTGATGGTGCTGATCTGGTCCAAAATATCCTGATTGATATAACGGAAGGTCTCTACACCACGTCCCTGGCTGATAATCTGGAACTCACGCCATACGGTCCATCCGTCACCAGTGGATGCGGCTGTGATACCGATTGTGAGGTCAGTGTCCTGAGGCAGGACAACAGAAATTATATTCGTACCGTTTGTTACGCCGTCACCATCGTCATCGGCGTTGAACCATGTCGCTGCAGCTGCACGGTCGTTGACAACGCTTGAGGCAACAGTCGCGACATCAATGGTGTCGTTGCCCACATAGAACCGGGTCTTCATACCGTCACGCGTAAGCGCTATGGCCTTGAATTGATAAACACCAGCAGGGAAATTCTTGATAGTGTACTTGATTGAATAGCCGAGCTTTGACCAGAACTCACCCACGCCACTGGAAGAGTCACCCGTCTCACCTGCTGTTCCGTCTGGTTTGGTGACCGTCCAGCCATCAGGTGTTCCCTTGGAAATAGGCTTGGAATTGGGGAGATACTTGGCGGTCACATCACGCAGATTGTCGGGGGTAGCCATTTCCTCAATAGCTTCGGCCAGGTTGTCCACCTCGGCCAGGGCCTCTTCGACCGTGCATGCGGTGTTGGCCAACAGTGCAGCGGCAGCCGAGACATCAACTCCTGCCGCATCAGCCTCTTTGACCGATTCCAGCAACTTACCCTTAGCCTGAACGATGTTTGCAGGCAAGAACTGGAACTGGCAATTGGCAGCAGAATCGGCATACGCTACATCATAGAACAAGGCCCATGTGACGCCATCATTCTTGATTTTGGTCTCATGTGTGCGGTTGACACCAAGATACTCGCCTTCAACATAACCCACCAAAGAGTCGGAAGGCGTAGAGTTCTCGTCAATCTGATATTCTTCAAGATTGGGCACCTGGAAAGTGTATGTATTGTTGCCTACTTCGGCAACAGCCCACTTGGCAGCCGCTAGCGACCATGCATTGCTATAATCGACAAAGCAGGTCTTGACACGCGATCCGACCATGCCCTCGTTGGGCTGACGGTAGACGGTATTGGGATTGGTGGTACCCCATCCGCGCACATCATTCTTAATTTGGTAAGTACCATCATCCTGGAGGACGAGAATGAATCTGCTGGCTGATGCTATTTGGCCGACAACTGCCTGGGTTCCCCAAGCATCGCCTCCCGTGAGATAACGGCCTGAGGCAACGTTCTGGATGCAGACCGTGTCGCCTGGGCTAAGCGGCACTGGATCGATGTTTACCTTCCAGTCGGCCGCCATTGTAGACAATGCTATAGCTGATGTAGCAAACAACATTGACATGAAGCGGATTTTTTGTTTCATAAGCCTAATTTTAATTTTTTAGATAATTGATAAAGTCTAGTTTTTAGAAATACTATTTTGAACTAAGTTTACGCGGTGCAAAAATATATAAAAATCGTACACCAAAAACATCCACATGTATCACAACGGTATCATTCATGTTTCATGTGCATAAAAAAGACGTCTCATAAAGGGTAAACAAACGTCTCATAGACAACAAACCACCTAATTCTTAATTCGTTACATTAATCCAAAACAGTCTCTACAATTTACCTTCTTCAAGGTAAGGTTGCTCAAGTTTCTGATTTGCATGTTACAAAGTTTTGTGTAAAGTTTACCGGACACCAATATAACAAAATAATCCCCGTGGCTCATGCAGTGCATGTCCACGGGGACTATCAGTTTATGTTTGCTCAAACTGCTCTATAAGAGTCAGAAGGCAATTCGTTATTACTTGATCACAATCTTC
Source organism: Oscillospiraceae bacterium (assembly GCA_963610435.1). Classification (GTDB taxonomy): domain Bacteria; phylum Bacteroidota; class Bacteroidia; order Bacteroidales; family Bacteroidaceae; genus Prevotella. The sequence goes on from CAVDNW010000014.1 coordinate 22,487, forward strand.
TTCGTTACAACCTTGCCGTCGGCAGTCTTGCCACGAACAATGTTCAAGCCCTTCTGCAGGCCATTGACACGGCGTCCGTCGATGGTGTAAACCTCACTGATGTTGACGTTGTCATTGCTTTCAATATCGCGGATGCCAGTAGTCTTAGCGTACTTACTATCCGTTCCCAGGTAGTAGAGCTCCCAGTTGGATACCACATACCAGTCTTGCACCTTGTGTGCAGTGTTCTTGAAGCCCAGACGGAGGTGACCGTCAGCACCTACATAAGTGTAGAACTTCTGAACAGGATAATAGTTCATCTGGAACTGATACTCTGCAGCCTGGCGGTTATTGGCAAAGTGATAAGTAACAACAGTCGTGTCGGTTTCAGTGACACTCAGTGTGTCATTCATATCAAGGTATGCGCCCACGGTCCAGCTATACTGATCGGGATTGTACTTAGAACACCAGTAGGTCGGTGCTATGCTGTCCCAGTTAGCATAGATGGTGGCACGCTCACCATAGTTCTCAATGGAGTCGCCCAACAGGTCGGCCCAAGCCTCAGCACCACTGACGGGACGGAACAAGCTCTGCACGCGCACCTCGTAGGTTCCCTCAGGAAGACCGTCGATATCCTGGTGGACATCAGCGGTAGCGTTCCAAATCTCCATGGTGTTGTACTGGATGCCCGGTGTACCATCACCAGAGGTCTTATCAACGACCCATCCGTCCTGCTTACCATAGGTCGGGTTCTGGATCCAGTTGGTGTACTTGGCAGGCTCATCGTCTGAGCCAGGAAGCAACATGAGTGCCTTGCGGGCAGCCTTCATCTCCTCCTGCTTGGCAGGAATGTCAGCTACGGCGATGGTGCCATTGTTGAGCATATCCTTCACCTCGTTGATAAGGTTCTCAGCCTGAGTACGTGCCTCTTGAGTAGCCTTCTCTGAAGCATCATACTGAGAAGTCAGGGAGTCGTAAGATGCAGCCAGCTGCTCGTAAGCAGAGATAGAAACCTGTGCGTTGGTTTCAGCATCGGCGATAGCCGTGAAAGCAGACATCATGGCATCGCCGTCATTGGCGTTGAGGGCCTCCTCACCAGCTGTGACAGCATTGTCGAGGGCAGTCTTGTCGGCAGCAGCCATCTTCTTGCCCACGAAATCGGTCTTGGCCTCGTTGATCTTGTTGACAAGCACCGGCTTGATGTAAGTGGGATCATTTCCGAGATACTCCAGACGGAAGTCGCGGAAGATCACCCAGCTTGCACTGACATGGTTCTGAATCTTGAAGCCGATAGGCATGGAACCACCGTTCTCGGTAACAACACCATATACAATATTGCGATAATTGTTGTCGAAAGCGGGATCCTGATCGCCATCGATGCTACCGTTGAAGGCTGCATAAGCCTCGTCCATGGTATTGGGCACATAGGCAATGTCATCACCACCCACATTCACCCAGTGGTTCTCACGAGAGACAGAAGTGATGCTCTCGGGGAAGGTGCAAGCATAGATACTCTTGACAGACTGCTGGGTCTTGCCCATGTAGATGTAAGCCTGTGTGAGCGTGTCACCGTTGAGATAGCTCTGGTATCCTGAAGAAGAAGCGCTACCAGGACGGTAGAAGGCCTGGATAGACAAGCGGTAGGCACCTTTCTTCAGACCTGTGAGATCCTGATGGATGTCACAATCCTGGTCGTAAACCTCAGCCAAGCGTGTATCCGTAATCCAACCAGCACCGATGACGTTGCCGCCAATCCATCCTGTGGTACTCTGAGGTTGCGAGTAGTTGGCTTCCTTAGTCTCATCGTTGAAGGTCGGGTTGGTGATGAGGTTGGTCACATCATCGCCCGGCTGATAAGAGTCAAGCTTAGCCTGCTGCAGGGCATCGGCAATCTTTTGGATCATAGCCAACACCTCAGCTGTAGAAGCCTCGTGGTCTTCATGCATTTGCATACCCTCTTCAGAAGCCATGATAAGAGCATCCTGGTCTGAATAGTTGTCATAATATTCCTGCTCTGCTTTCTCAGCGTCATCGAAGAGCTGGATATAAGCTGCTACGTTGAGTTTCAGGTCATCCAAGCATGCAAGAGCTTTCTCGTAAGCTGCATAGGAAACGGCTTTGTCGGTAGCGTTGATACCCTCTTGAGCTGCAGCTTTCGCAGCTTCATAGACAGACTCTGTGTAAGCGAAGTTCTGTGCGCCATCAGGATTTTCCACCGCTTTCTCAATGTCGGCCAAGACATTCTGACTCAGGTAACGGTAGCTCTCGATGCCATTGCCTAAATACTGAAGCGTGACATTGTCGATGCCAATCCAATTGGCGAGCAAAGAGTCCTGTGCCAAGCCAATCTGTAAAGTGTCAGTACCAACGAGATTGACGACCATCGTGTAGGCACGAGGATTGGCACGAGTGAGCAAGGTCTTGTTATCATTGGCATAAACATACTGCTTCTTGTTTACTGCATTGTTGTCATCTAACTTGTTAACGAAAGCAGCTATGCCAACCTTGTAGATACCTTCAGGAAGTCCCTTCACTGTCTGGTACAAGTGACCTGAAATGGCGGTAGACTTCCAGTTTTCATAGAAATTACCAGAGAAAGCACCCTCGTCGTTAGCAGATGCGTCTGTAGACATATTGGTAGCAATAGCCTTGTTCTGCGCACTCGTGGTGGACGTCCAACCTGAGGTATTTCCCGAACTGAAATCGGAATTGGTAATCATGTTGGTCAGATCCTGAGGATTATCGGGTGTGACGACATCCATAACCTTGGCATTAATCGCCTTGATGGCAGCCTCAACCTCTTCTAAGGTAGCAGATGTATTGTTGAGCACTGCACCTTCTGCAGAAACATCAACCTTGCGGCTCTCAGCATCCTCCAAAAGTGATTTCAGGGAAAGTTTGGCAGCCCACACATCATAGTTTGCCTTGGAAACAAATGCAAACTGGCAAGCTGCAGCATCGCCTGCAAGAGCTACGTCATAATAAAGGCCCTTAGTAATGCCTTCATTGTTGGTCTTGGCCCATGCCGAAGTGTGGGTAAGCTGGGTACCTAAATAAAGAGTGGCGTCATAAGGGTTGCTGGAAGCATCAACATCACCGGCAGTCTCAGGCATCTGGAGAGTATATAAATTATTGCCCAGACTGACGATTGCCCACGCTGTAGCATTGCCATCGGCACCGTCGACGAAGCAGGTCTTCACCCCGCTACCGACATTTGCATCCGTGTGTACACGGAAGAGATACTTGGAACGGCTGACATTCTTCAATTTGTAAACACCATCCTCAGATGTGGAAACAACGACCCATTTCTCTGAAGATGTACTGGAGATAGTTGCCTGGGTGCCCCAAGCCTCTCCTCCGGCTAAGAATCCCTGTTGGCCTACGCTCCATACGTAGACAGTGTCGGCAGTCTTCGCATCGCTTGCCACCGGGTTCATCGCCTGGAATGATGGTGCAGGTACTACCCAATCACCAGCAAACGCAGAACCTGTCCCCAGCATAGCCAATGCGGATAATGCCAGAATACGGAAATTTTGCTTCATAAACTTAGTTTTTAGAAAATATAAATAATTAATAAGTAATTTGCTTCTCTTCTGCACCGCAGTCTTCCTCACTCACGCGAGCTAAAGCGGTTAGTCCATTGCTAAATTGTTATATAGGTGTGGCAAAGATACCTAAAATCTTGATAAACGTCAAGAGTTTAGGGTAAAATCTTGTTTTTTTAACATTTGAGCATCCGAGATGAGATAACAAAATGTCCCCGCCAACCGAAGCTGACGGGGACAAGAATAGAAAATGAGTTCAAGCCTTATCTGTAAGGCATGTACCAGTTGTTCTCTTGTGTAAGGTCGATAGCCGGGTGCTTGAAGGCCAGCTTCTTTGCAAGCCACTGGCCGCCATAGTTGGCACCACCAAACTGTGAAGCATTCTTGTGGCGAGCAATGCGGGTCAGGTCACCAAAACGATTACCCTCAAAAGCAGACTCAAGCGCATACTCATCACATATAAGATCCTCGACGGCATCAATGGCAGCAGGACCATAGAGGAAAGTGCTGTCAATAGCCTCTCCGTCATAGTTGCCAAGTTCGAAGCGTTTCTTCAAGATTTCCGTCGAATACTGATAGCCCGAATAGGGACCTTCAACAGCCTCTCCGCAACCACGGGAGTGAATGCCAAAGTTGTAAAGGTATGCATCATTCAAAGAAGAGCCCAGCGTACGCGAGAAATATGAATAATAAGCATCTGACAGGAAGGGCACCTGTGTCTTAAGCATGGTGTATGTGGTGTCACGCACATAACCTGTGACATAATTGCCCAAGGTGTCGGTGGTATATGCTGCACTCGTCAACTGGCCGTCGCCAATACCATCCTTCAGAACAGCAAAAGCGGCATCAGGATAACCCATGCGGTTAAGAGCTTCGGCTAAGCGCAGATAAACAGTTCCTTTACGGTAAATGTTTACATTGCCTCCCTCATACTTAGTCATCACGAAGAAGGTAGAGTCAGACTTGGTTACAGAATTCAGTGTGCTCTGGCGTCGCATATCACCCAACTGGACGGCCGTCACCGTGCGCGAGCTGGTACTGCTGCCTGCAGGCTTATAGTAATAGTACTGACTGTTGCAGAGGTTCAGATATGCGTCAGAAGGATCAATCTGCCGCTCAAGCACATACTGTGTCGAAGAGTTATAGGAGATTTGTCCTGTGTTGATTTTAGTAGTGTCGACATCCGTGGTATAGTAGTCCCAACCAAAAAGCTTTGGCAAGTTGGTAGTAGTACCACTAAGCTTGTTGACTGCCATCGGAACATACGTAATGACATCACTCGGACTAGAAACGCTGAAAATAAACGACCATGGATTATAGGTTTCAGAAGTATTTATATCACTGGGATAAGTCTCGTGATTGGGATAAGTATAGAACCTGCTAGGTGTCTGCATACACTTAGTAGTATTGAGATGGTTATCGCGTATATACGTCCAATAGCTGTTGGCGGCCTTCTCATACTGGTTGGTCTCCAGATACATATCGCCCAAAACCAGGTCTACAGGAAACATCGTCTGGCTGGTTTCAACTTTCTTAGTTGTGCCAGCATTGGTTTTTCCTGCATCGACTTGTCCATATGTAGGAACAGTGATGCCACTAAACTTTTCAAGTTCAGGAGCCAAAGCATCGACAATACCTCTCAAATCTTTCTTGTCGCCCTTGGATGCCATTTCGGCCTCAGAGATTGATGTGACAGGATAGGTAAAGAAAGGTACGGATCCGTAAGTTTTGGCCAACTGCACATAGGCCCATGCACGGATGCTGAGAGCCTGCGCATACTCACTGCGAGCAACATAGCGCGAACCTGTCATCAGCGTGGTATCACGGTGGGCAACATAGTAATTGCAGTTGTTGATGATGCGATACCAAACATAGGCCGAGTCGTACTTGTTGGTGCCGTCGTACGAGAAATTATAGAGTTCACGCAAGTCGGTCTCCGTATACTGGTTGGTGGCGGTGAGGTCGCCACGCATCTCACCGACAAGCACATACTGGTCGATTGCCTGTTGCACTCCCTTGAGGATACCGAGGGTATAGAAGATGGAGTCCGTCTTCTGGTCAAGCTCAGGATTGAAAATCTGCCTGTCAGAGTCTGTTTCCATCATGTCCTTGCAACTGGAAAAAACCAAAGCAGCACAGAGATAGACAGGGAGCAGGGTCAGCCCCAACCCCTTAAATCTGAATGTATGATTGAATGTTTTCATTGTGATGAAATCTTTTTTATTCGTGGAGTTACAGGTTGATGCGAAGACCAAAAGTGAACGTACGGCTCAACGCCACGTTACCCGGGTCGATGCCTTGGTAGAGCACACTGTTGGCAGCCGAGAACTCAGGATCACTGCCCAGGTATCGGGTGATGGTGAAAAGGTTATCAGCCTGCAGCCATACGCTGAGTCCCTGCAGCCAAGAGAGGTTGACTGGCACCTTATAGGTGAGGTTCAAGGTCTTCAGGCGGAGGTAGCTACCGTCCTCAATCCAACGGTCGCTGAAACGGCTGTTGCCCATGGCATCACCGTAGCTCAACCTAGGCATATCGGTCTTCTGACCCTCATAGCGCCAACGGTTATTGACAGCGGTGGTCTGGTTCCAGAAATTGCTCTCGCCTTCGAGCAAGGAGCGCTGATAGTTGAACACATCGTTGCCAAGGCTATAGTTGAAGCCAAGGCTCAGCGTGAAGTTCTTCCAGGTGACATTGGCGAAAATGTTGCCATAGATATCGGGATTCGGGTTGCCAATGATGGTCTTGTCGGCCTCACTGATTTCTCCGTCACCGTTGAGGTCAACAAAGTGAACATCACCAGCTGTGAAGTTCTGACGGGCTCCTGTGGCATCCACCATATAGAGGTAACCATCCTTGCCAGCAGCCTTAGCCTCAGCATCAGACGAGAACACCCCAGCTGTCTTGTAACCATAGAACACACCGGCTGCCTGACCGATGATCGTGGCCACGTTATCCGTGCCATAGATACTCGACGTGAAACCAGAAGCGGTCTGCTTGCCGTCAACCCACATCTTACTGTCGTTAGGCAGCGACTTGATCTTATTGCTGTAGTGACCCAAGCTGGCACCCACCTCGATGTTGAAGTTCTTAGTGACAACAGGCTTACCACTAAGCACTACCTCAAAACCGGTGTTGTCCAGTGAACCGCCATTGCTCCAATAGTTGTTGATGCCTGCAACGGGATTGTCGAAGGTCTTCAGCGTGAGCAAATTGCTGGTGTGGTTCTTGTAGAAGTCGAAGCTCAAGCCGACACGGTTATCGAAGAGATAAGACTGCAAGCCCACATTGAACTTACCGGTCTTCTCATAGGTAATCTTGTCGTTACCGATATTGTTGAGCTGGGCATAGTTAACACGGTTAAGATAAGTCCCGACGGTGAACGACGTACGAGCTGCATAATTGCTGATGTCATCGTTGCCACTGATGTCATAGCCTGCACGGATCAACAGGTAATTGACAAACGAATTCTTCGGGAACCAAGACTCGTTGGTTACGTTCCAACCGAGTTGGAGACTGGGGAAGATGCCCCACTTCACACCGAAGAGACCCAGCCCCTCAGAGTTCTCACCAAAACGGCTGCTGGTCTCAGCAGTCAGCGTGGCATTGATGAAATAGCGGTTGCGGTAGTTATAGTCAACATTGGCATACCAAGAAGCAGACTTCCACACATCATCCACACCCGTAGCCTCGGTGTAGGTCATATTTTCCGAGATGTTGGGTTGCTTGTCGCTACCACCCGTGCTGTACTGACCGGTAGGATTGTTCGTGTCATAGGCAAACGACGTGTAGCGGAAGCCGCCAAAGATATCGAGGAAATGAGCACCGAACTGCTTGGTCCACTGCAGGCGCGTGTCGCTCATGACACTGGTCTGCTTGGCAAAAGCAGATTTACTCATATTCTGCACACGTCCCAGTCCTTCAATCAGGAAGGTGGGCATACCATCGATGGGACGATAGTAGCGCTGAGAGATACGGTCAAGGGTATAATTGAAGGTCTCGGTCAATTTCAAGCTCTTACTGAACTGATAGGTAGGAGCAATCACCGCATAGAACTGTGTGTTTTCCACACGGTTCTTGTTGACAGCACTACCATTGGCCAAGAGAGCGGTGGGGTTACCCAGCGTCAGGTTCTCGTCAATGCCCGTGAGGAAGTTGTCGGCAGACGCAAGCGTAGAAGACAACTTACCATTGCTGTTATAGGTGTACGGACTCAGAATAGGCGACTTGATCAGTCCGAGGAATGTCGGAGAAGACACCGGCGCAGATGTCAGATCCTCAGCAGCACCATTGTCAAAGACATCACGGTTGAGCTTCACAAAAGCCATGTCGAAGCGCGTAGTGAGGTTATTGATGACATTGATGTCAGTGTTGAAACGGACATTCAGGCGATTGAAACCGTTCTTACGAGCTGTACTCTGCGCATCGGTATAACCGAGCGAGAGGTTGTACATACCGATGTTGTCACCTCCCTGCACGTTGATCGAATAGTTTTGCGTCATAGCAGTGCGGTAGACTTCCTTCGACCAGTCGGTGTCGTTATGGTACATATTATAATAGTAGCTCGTAGGATCGTCAATCAAGAAACCGATATGATCGGGCGTAATCTTGTTGTTGATGTTGGGATACGTTCCGAGCATCTCCGAAGCATAGAGGCGATAGTCCGATGCATTCATCATGTTGGGCAACTGAGGCACAGTAGTGACCCCCAGACCAATGTTGGCATCGATGCGTGTAGCCATAGAGTGGCCACGCTTGGTGGTGATGAGTATCACACCGTTACCACCTTTAGCGCCATAAAGAGCTGTTCCGTTCTTGAGCACCTGAACCTTCTCGATATCGTCGGGGTTGATGCTAAGCAAGAGGTTGTTGTAGTCGCCATAGTGTATCATTTCGCGTGTCGGCATCATGTCGCGCACGATACCATCGACCACGAAGAGCGGCTGCGAATTGGCGTTAAGAGAGTTGAGTCCACGGATGAACATCGCAGCGCCATACCCAGGACCGCCATTGCGTGTCACTGTACGCACATCAGCACCGATGTTATTCTCAATATCCATATCCACACTCTGCGAGGTGGTATGGTTGACCGTCATGACACGGTCGGCAAGAATATCGGTAGAAGTACCGTACATGGTGTTGAAACGATCGGCAAGCATCTTCACTACCACACCATCCTTGCAGACAGGCACTTGCTGGCTGAGATACTGGGGCGTGTGGACATAAAGAGCAGTGGCAAAGGTAGGAACCTTAATGGTGAACCCACCTTTCTCGTTGGTCATGGCCGTATAATGGATATCGTTAAGTGTCTGAACCTGCACACCAGCCAAAGGCTGGCCAGTGGCAGCATCCGTCACCGTTCCTTTGATTTCCATCATGGGATATTTGTCTTTTCTGACGGCTGGAGCCTTCTTCTTGACCACAACAGTCTCAGTTCCATCGCCAGAAATAGCATCATCTTGTGCCATGGCAGGCAAGCCCGAAGCGGCGGCAAGAAGAATGCTCAAGCAAAGAATATGGTTTCTTTTCATTTTCATACAGATTTAAAAGTGAGACTTAATCGAGGTCATGGTCATACTTATAATCAGGATGTTCCTTGAGATAGTTGTCAAGGTCCTTCGGGACAAGCATGATGAAATCGATGCGAAGCGTACGATCGTTAGCGCTGGCTACAGCAGTGCCCGTTGCGCGACTATTGATACGCAGATAAGGAGCATACGATGTATACGTGCTTGAGCTAACACCCGTCCCATAATAGCAGAGCGGGAAAGTGAAGTCACCTACATAGACGGTGTCAACCTTGTGGATATCATTCTCAAAGGTGCTGGCAGTACCAACCCTCAAGCGTTCCTCACTCGGAGCACCTTTCAGCGTGTTATAGCCCATTGTCAGCTGCACTTTGTTGGGGCGGGGATTCTCCACATAGGTGTCGCTATTGATGTTCTCAGGAACGAAGCAGACATAAACAGCATACGTCGTTGAGCGTACACCCGGCAGGTAAAAAATGGCCTCGGGGTTGGAAGCTGGAGACGACGGAGTGATGGTCATATAGGCTCCATTGGACACAGTGCCCTGGATGTCGGGATTTTGTTCAACCTTAGTAACAGTAGTGCGCGTTGTAGAGCCACTGTTATACGAGTTGCACAGTCCATATTCGCCCTGGACCTTGATGATGGGGTTCCATGCAATCCAAGGACGCATACGCAGCGAGTCGGTCAACCACATGCTTCCATTACTCTTATCAATGCGCGTGGCTCCCTTGAACAGATTGGCTGCATCATCTTCATAATAGATATTGTGCGCCGTTGAAACAAGAGAGTCGGTAACCAGGTTCTCGCCTGTCTGCAACTCCTTCAGAACCTTGTTGTGATAAATATTGTTATTGAAGAACAGGTCCTTCGCAATTGTATAATGGATGATAGAGTCGCTAAGCAAAGCAAAGTCAAGCTTTGTCGGACCGTCGTCGTAGTTTTCATCAGCCGTGGCCTTATTCAAGTTTGTGGCAGGCACATCCTTAACAAAGGTGAAGGGCTTATAGTTGTACAACTGCTGGACCTGGGCATAAGCCTTCTGCCATGCTTCATTGGTCGGAACGATGACGCTGTAGCTGGAATCCTCACGGTTGATCAGCGCGTTATGCAGATAGACGAGCGCATTGCTCTCAACAAACACGGAGTCGAGATAGGTGATGCGGCCATCGACAACAGGTCCTTCGACACTGTTGGCCTCATCAAGCTCCTTGACATCATAGCTATGGAAATAACGGCTGATAGAGTCGATGGGATAAGCAGTAGAGTCGAGGCTCTCGAAGAGGTTTGCCATGTAATTCACCATGCCATTGGTGACATGGAGTACACCATTGGATGAAGCCACGTTAGGTCTAACCACTTTGACACCATTGAAAGTGTAAATGGAATCATTGCCTACAAAAGGCATCATCTTCTTGTTAAGCATAGTGACATACTCGTTGACAGAGCCTGAAGCAGGGAAATTGAAACGAGCCACATGGTTCTTGGCAAAGTAGTCTTTCAGGTTACTGACAGGCAACGCACTCAGCGAGTCATAGTTGAAGGTGCCGTTGAGCGGTGCCCAGACCGTATAGGTCTGTGAGGCATTGATGACCTCGTCGTATCCAGCCTTATGGATCAATTCTGCAAACTGGGAGAGATTGGCATTCTCCTTGATATTCTCCCAAATGGTTTGTGAGGGTGAACCACTGATACCATTGCTGTTGTAGTGGTCGTCCCAATCAGAGCAAGCTGTTGTCATGGCCCCTGTTGCAAGGAAGGCCATGGCTACTGCTGCTTTTCTGTATATTTTGATATTTTTCATCTGTTATTGTTTTGAAGCGGTTTAATACATATCCTCCAAGTAACGAGAGTTGTTGTATATATACTGCGGAACAATCTCGATGTAGTCGAGGTAAGGCTGCCACTGGTCGCCCTCAAGCACCGACTTGATACGGAGCCAGTTGTCGCCCTGTTTCAACTCATGACGTGTAACGATGCGACGGACATTATTTGTCAGGGCACGCATTGGAGTGGAACCACTCTTTGTGGTGAAGTAGAGCGGTCCGCGCATCCAACCAAGGTTACGCATAGACTTGTCCGACTCAACACCCATATCCTCCAGGAGCGTGTAGAGACACCAGCCTGTCGTCACGTCAGGCGTACCGTCCTGGTTCTGCACAATCGAAATTCGCTCGTCGACAGGAATGTCGAGAGCTTCCATCCTCGTACGGTTACTGGTGCCTTCACCCAGATAGAACTGGTACATACCACGGTTGCTATTGGTGGAAAGTCCCAAGCGAATCTCATAAACACCGTCAGTAGGAACAGGAGGCAAACGGAAAGCCACGTCATATGTACCCTTACCGTTGAACTCGTCACCTTCATAGTTATACCAGTTAGTGGAAGCTGGGAGGTAGAGCAGACGCGTATTCTCGCCATTGTAAAGCACCAGATGCTCCGGAGAGAAATCCGTCGGGATACGTACATAGTCACCGCTCAAGTTGCCGTCCTTGCCGGAAACTCCGTCGTTGAGCGCCTTGATTTCTTCGTATGTCGGAGCACGCAGAGAGGCCGACATCATTTCAGGAATCAGTGCGGTGAAGTCCATACGGATACGCTCATTGAGCACTCCCTTGGGCACCCATTCCTCATAGGTCAACATACCGTCGATGGGATGAATATAACCATTCAGTGCCTGGATGTTGTTCTTCTGCACCTCGATGCCGCTGTGTCCATTGACAACCTGGTGCATTTCATCTGAACCCAGATTGGCAACCTGGTCTGTCATGGTATTGTTGGCCTCATAACGGTTGAGGAAAATCTTACCAGCTCCTGCCTTAGCCGAGCGAAGGCTCTTGATAAGCGTCATGGGCAACATTGTCTCCCAATAATCGTACAAGGGAACGCTGTTAACCTCGTTATAGCTGGTAACCAACTTGCTATAAGGCACACGGCATTTAACGATGTGATAACGCAGGAACATATTCAGGCAGTTGTACGGGCTATGGTAGTCATCACCCGTACTTACTTTTACCCCTTGGTTGCGATAGTAGTCATACCAACCGGAACTGGCATCTGCGCTATGCTCATAGATTGAATTGGCGTAAGCAATGAGGTCCTGTAAATTGTTAATACCATTCGCCTTCAAAACCTCATCGGTCTCTGCAAAGATGGTGTAACCCAGCAATGCTTTCTCGGGGCAATAGAACTTGTAGGTAGCAGCATTGGAAGGCACTGTCACACTACGCTCGATGGCAGAAAGAGAATCCTCAAGACCAGTGAGATCAATTGCTGCTTTCCAGATAGTGAACAAATCCGGATGGCTGCTCATCTCGCCAGTTACAAGCAGGTTACTGCGGCGAAGCACATTGTCGATGACATGAAGAACACCGTTCTCCATCTCGTTGTCCATTTTAGTAATCAGTGAGTAGTTATTGACCAATGTATTTCCAGACACCGAATCAATGCTGGTATTCACGTCACGTCCCAACATGGTACGGATGGTCATGCCATTCTGCATGTTGATAGCCATCACCTCCGAAGAGGCAAGGTGGAACTTGGCAATATCGTTACATAGTGAGTCGCTAAGTCCTTCAAGGCTTCGCTCAGTCATGCCGTTGTGCTCAACCTTGGCTGACGTATCGTCATAAAGACTATCCACATAAGCCAACACGGCCTCGTTGGTAGGTGCAAAGCAGGTATAGGTACCATAAGCAGACAGAATCTTGTCCATACCCGCACGCTTCAGGATATAGTTGAAATTGCTGAAGGAGTCGGGACGGTTGGCGAGATAACTCTCAATCGTCTCACCGGTAAACGTATAGAGGTTACTCTCGTCAATGTCCTCCTTACAGCTGGCTACAAAAAGCAGCGCGGGCAACATCAAAAGCGCAGCCAGTCTGCTTGCGAACTTATGATATACTGTAGTGTTCATTATCTTTAGTTTTTACTTGATGATTGATTATCCGAATAGACCGGGTTCTGCTTGAGCAAACTGTTGACGTGAACCTCACTTCGTGACACGGGCCAATAAAGATAAGGTTCAGACTTCATCTTATAGGCAACAGCGTCGCCGCCTGTATCATACTTGCGGACAATTGCTCGCGTGAATGTTCTGGGCAACGAAGGCCAAGAACTTACGTCAGCCATCTTCTGTCGGCTGTTGACACCCTCCATGTGGCGATAGGCGTAACGAACAAGGTCAAACCAACGCTTTCCCTCGAAGCAGAGCTCACGCTCACGTTCGGCAAGCACCAGTTCTTCCATGCTCGACTTTGAGTTGAAGTCAGAATACTTGAGCGTATCCTTTGCATCTGCAAGCATTGAACGCTTGTTGACCACCTGAACGAGGTCAAAAGCCTTACGAAGCACATTGTCAGAGTCTGAGGCCGCAATCTGCACTTGAGCCTCGGCCTTCATGAGCATCACGTCAGTAAGACGATAGACGATCCAGTCACGCTGGTAATAATCAGTCCAGCTGGAAGTCTTAGACTCGCCAACATTCAAATTAGTAATACTTGCAACACTACTTGCTTCTGATGTCAGCTTACGGATTTCAAGTTGCAATGCCTCAGAACTGTTTGCAAGATACACGTTGTTCCAGAAACGATAGTCGTTCTTGCTGGCATAGACCTTGGATCCGCTAAGCGAGTTGGCATCGTCACTGACAGAATTGAAAATCTGCGAAGCCTCTACCATGCCACTGGCATCATGACTGGAAGAGCTACCAGACATGAAATAGTAGTTTTGCAAAGCTGTATTGGAGTTGCGAGTACCATCATACTGCCATTCAAGGATGCTTTCCCTCGAATTGTTTTGTCCAAAGATGTTATTAAAAGCAGAAATGCCGCTGAGCAGATGATAGATATCATCGTCATCACCACTAATACTTCCCATCGAGTTGTTTCGATAGTACTCATCCTTAGAACTGATGAGCTTATCAGCATACTCTATGCAGCTCTCATAGTCAGCCTGGCTATGGTTCATCGAAGCCTTCCACAGATAGATGTCAGCCAAAAGTGCATAGACGGCATCACGCGTGAAATAACCGGTGTTGCGCCAGTTATTGGTACCGTAAGCACCGGAACGCATCACCTTTGTCTCGGCTTCTTTCAGGTCCTGGATACAAAAGTTGAGAACACTGTCTGGACACATCTGGGCCACCTGCATCTGCTGGTCGTCATCCTCATACGACTGTGTTGTGTAAGGCACATCACGGAAGGCACGAACAAGATAGAAATAGCAGAGCGAACGCAAGGCCAGCATCTGGCCACGCACGGTCTCGTAATCACCCTGAGTGAACTCAGGATCCTCGTCCATCACAGCAGCAGCGTGATTGAGGACGATGTTACAACGGTTGATGACACTATAGAAAGCCCCCCATGAGTTGTAGCCGTTTGACGGCAGCAAATTCATGGCCAACACGTTGTCAATGGTCGTGTTGGAGAGGCTGGAACGCTTGACAAGCTCGTCAGAGCGCAAAGCACCCCACACGATCGAACGCTCCTGGACATTATAGGCAAGCATTCCGGCATAGGCTCCTGTCACCATGTTGTCGACCTGGTCCTTCGTTTTCCAGTAGTCCTTGCCTGTAGTCTTATCCGTAGGGTAAATGGTAAGGAAATCATTGCACGATCCCAATGTGAGGACAACGCATGCTCCCAGCATTACCTTTTTAAATATATTATTGACTTTCATAAAGATAATCTGTTATTAGAAACCAACATTAAGGTTAACAGTCACAGACTTGCTTCTTGGAGTCTGTGAGTTATCGTATGCGATACCCCATGCACCAGCAGAGTGCTCAGGATCCGTTCCGCTGTACTTGGACCAGCAAAGAAGGTTCTGACCAGAGACGCTGACCTGCAGACGGCGCAAGCCAATCTTTTTCAACATCTTCTGATTGAAGTTGTAAACCAACTGGATGTAGCTCATACGAACAAAGGACGCATCCTCCACATAACGGTCACTTCCCAAGAAGTTGTAGCCAGTATCATACATGGCACGCGGTATTGTGGTGACATCACCATTCTTACGCCAACGATAGTTAACAGCAGAACTCTGGTTGTAGGCGTTGAACATCTCCTCAAGACCCATCTTGGCCTTGTTGACGATATCGATGCCTGCACGGTAAGTGAAAGAGGTCTTCAAGCTCCAGTCGCCGTAATTGAACTTGAAACCAAAACCTCCCTGCCACTTCGGGTTAGAGTTGCCGAGGTAAACGATGTCAAGGGAGTTGATCTGTCCGTCATGGTTGATATCCTCATAGATGGCGTCACCACCCTGGAACTTATACGTTGAACTTCCGTCGTTGAAGTTGTATACTTGCTGGATTGGCAGACCACTGGAGTTCATCAGCACGTGTCCCTCATCATCGATGGCAATCGGTGCCGTCTTGCCACTGGCAAGGAAATCATTATTGATGTAGTCGCGGAACTGCTCAGTAGACCAACCGTTACGATCCTTCATATTCTGCAGATACTCGTAGCTGTACTGATATACTCCCTTATAGCGCAAGCCATAAATAGAGCCGAGCGGGTTGCCCACCTGAATACGATTCAGGTAAGTGCCGCGGCTTGTAGCATCCCAGTCAGAATTGATGCTCTCCAAGACGCTCTCATCCATGTCGAGAATCTTGTTGAAGTTCTGTGAGACATTGAAATTGGCGTCCATCGTAAACTTTCCGATACGCAGGAACTTGTTAAGCTGCACATTCAGCTCCCATCCCTTGTTCTCCATGTCGCCCACATTGGTGTAGGCAAGACTTGAAAAACCAGTAGATGAAGGAATGGATACATTGCTCATCAGCAAGTTGCGTGTCTTCTTATAGTAGTAGTTGAAGTCGCCCTCTATCAAGCCATTGAAGAAGCCGAAGTCACCACCAAGGTTAATCTGCGTGGTACGTTCCCATTGCAACTTGTTGAGCTGCAAGCCCTCCAGATAAGCAGAGGCATCAGCATCATTCTGTCCGTAGACACCAGAGATAGCATAACGCGCATACTGCAGATACTCAGAACCGGGCTGGTTACCCACAATACCCCAAGAGGGACGGAAGGACAACATAGAAAGCCAAGAGCGAGACCACTTCATGAACGGCTCATCAGAGATGTTCCAACGTGCAGACAATCCGGGGAAATAACCCCATTTCTTTGTGTCACCGAACTTTGTCGTACCGTCGGCACGAAGCGAGAAGTCAAGAGCATAACGTCCCTTATAAGAAAGGTGCGTGCTATAGAGTGCTGACATGGAACGCCATTCACCATTTCCAGTGCTCATGCTGCTGAGACGGATGTTGGTGGAAGAAGAGTTGATGCCGTTAGGTGTATTGTAGGAAACAACATTCTGCTTGTTGTTGTTACCAACAGTGAGCTCACCACGGAGCATCATCGTGAGATACCAATCCTCATTCTTAAAGTGAGGAGTATAGGTCATGGTATGCTTCGTATTGAGGCTTAGCGAGTTGTAATCGTAGTTTTCGTTGCGGTTATAATTTCCGCTTTCGAAGGCCTTATCAGAAAGAGATGCAGGGATCACAAGCGCTGCTGGCCAATACTTAGGTGTACTTGAAGAGTAGATATCCATATACACCAGTCCCGTATAGCGCAGACGCGTCTTGGAATCATCGGTACCCAACAGGTCGTAATCAAGTCGGAACTCAGGCGAGATACGATAAGTCTTCTCATCACGCCAAGCCAGACGAGCGATGGCCACGGGGTTGCCGAGGTTACGGATGTCGCGCAGCTCATAGGACGAAGTACCTGCAACAGTAGAACCAGATCCGTTGTTGGAACCACCCGGCAGCATCGTGTAATACTCGTTGGTATTGTTACCATTGGCATCCTGACGATAGATACTCATGTTCGGGCTCATCTTCTGGGCACGTCCGAGGATATTGTCGTCGTAGTTGCGGTGGTTGTTGGTATAAGTCAGCGGGAAGGTGACACGGAATGTAATACGGTCACTTACGAAATAGTCGAGTGCCAACTTAGTGGAGAAACGGTCGAGTGTCTGCTCGATAATGGTACCGTTCTGATGGTCGTAACCGGCAGAGATACGGAAATTGGCCTTCTCACCACCACCGCTGATGGTCAGGTAGTGATACTGACTAATACCAGTCTGCTGAACAGCGTCCACCCAGTCGGTGTTGTTGTTCCAGTTTTCAAACTCAGCCCATGAACGGTTGTAGTTGATCTCATTGATGTTGGTCGTAGCCGTAGAGCTCTGCTTGGGATTGTAGTACATCTCCTTCAGCATCATGGTGTAGTCGTCACCATTAAGCAAGTTGTAACCTTTAGGCTGCCAAGACGCCTGAACACGGAGCGAGTAGTCAACGCGCGTGTTTCCGCGGCTACCACGTTTTGTATGGATGGAGATGACACCATTGGCACCGCGCGAACCCCAGATGGCAGTTGCAGCAGCATCCTTCAAGATGTCAATGCTCTGGATGTCGGAAGGGTTCACCGAGAGCAATGAGGCGTAAGTCTCCTCATTAGCATTGGTGAAATCGAAATTGGCATCCGGATTGTCGAAAATCTGGTCATCGACGACAATCAAGGGCTCGGCCGAACCATTGATAGAGGTGACACCACGCAGACGCATGGAAGTACCGGAACCCAGGTTACCAGAGTTGGCCACGATGTCAAGACCGGCAATCTGACCCTGCAAAGCCTCATCAGCAGATGTGAAAGACAGACCTTCCACCTCATCCATATTGAAGTTCTGGGTAGCCATCGAAACCTCGTTCTCGGGGATAGCAAGACCACCGTTGCTGAATTTTCTCTTTGCCTTTACGACGACCTCCTTGATGGTGTTCTGGTCTTGAAGTACAATGTCGAAGGTAGTTCTTGAGCCGATGGGCATGGTCTGTGTCTTACAACCTACGTATGAAAACTGCAGTTTGTTGGCAGTGTTCTTGATCTCCATGGAGAAATTACCATTGATATCAGTCACGACAGCAGAGATAATACGCTGGTTGGCATCACGCTCGGTGACGTTTGCTCCCATGATGGGTCCCATGGCATCGCTCACAGTACCTGATACACGGGTCCCCTGAGCCATGGCAAAGGATGACACCATGGCAAAGAGCATGAGAAGCAGATATTTAATATTGTTTGTTTTCATAATCTCTTGTGTGTATTATTTCCGATACATTCTTGCGAGCCTCGCAAGGCCAAGCTTTTGATGGCCAATGAGCCTGCGTTTTGCTCCGGCAGTGTTCCACAGTGCGTCATAGCGGTCTGTGTTTGAGTTAGGATTGAGCGGAGTGGCTATCTCATGCACAACGGCAAATGAAGATGACAGCAACTGTGTAGCGTTGACAGCCGTGTTATTGAATACGTAGTCGCGAGTCATCATGTTGACCTTATGACCTCCATTCGCACTCACAGTCACTTCGTTGCCTCTGGCATCACGGACCTTGAACTCACCGTTGCTTCCATCGAGCACGCGCAACTTGACCGAAATACCAAGCGTGTCGGTGTTCGCTGTGTAATACTCACCGCCTGTCACCTTGTTGTCAGCATAAACAGAGTTATCCTGGAAATGGTAACGGATGAAATTGCTGATGGTCTCAATCATGGCATATACCTTAGCCTGGGCTAGCTTACATTCCTCAGTCTCATCAGTCTCATACACACCCGTTTCCTCGTCGAGCCAAGGAGCAGCCACTTCCCGCACGTCGTCCCATGAGGGAAGACCCTTGGAATATGCCGTGTTCATGGCTTCGTTGTCAGGAGCGTAGACCGTATAGTTGTAACCGCTGAAATAGCTGACATCCTGATCCAGTCCGTGATAACCACCTGCATCGATAAAGGTAGTGAACTGTCGGATTGGTGCAATAGGCTGTGTGTTGGTCACCTTGTTGCTGATGCCTGCAAAGAGTCCGAGCTGAACGCGGTCCTCAGAGCAGAGATTGTAGAACTCGGAGAACTCGTCGGTGCTGGCCAGCGTGGCATACACCGACTTCATAGGCATTTGGATGATGCGGTCGAGTGCATAAGACTTACCATTCTTCTGGTTGTAGACTTGGGTGATTTTGGCAGAAGGAATGACTGTACTCTGTGTGCCGTTGATATTGATACCGTCAATCTGCGAACCGCTGGCCACCGTGCTGCCCACTGTGTTGCCAGAAACTCTGATGCCACCACCATTCTTGGTCTTATAATAGTGGTTGTCTCCCAATGTCTCACCCTGTTCGAGGATGACGGTATGGGTGTTAAGGATATCAATGAACTGCGTGCGGAAATTACTGATAGACACGGAAGTAGAGTCCGTCCCTATAGTTCCTGTTGAAGGATCGTAATCGAATGCCGAGCAGAAGATGTAGGGACTGCGGTCCGTACGATAGTAGAAATGGAGCACACGCGGTGAACGGCGAAGATACACCGGATCGACATAATATAGGTCAAAAGCTCTGTCCGTCGGGATGAAGAATGCGTAGTTGGCATCCATAGCGAGCAGATAAGCATAGAAATTCAAGCTCAAGTTAGACTGATCCTGAATACCCCAGTTCATGACACGCATGTTGTCGGACAACAGGGCGGGAGCGGAGACAGCCACATAGCGGTTAGGTGCAAACACCTTGTTGGTCATGTAGGCCACACCATTGTTGGCAATCTTCACATCATACTTTCCGTCCGATGTGACATTGAGGTCGCTGAGCGTGATGCCCAAAGGATCCTGCGAGTCGTCCATCACATTGTCGAACTTACTCGGAACGGTAGACACGAACTGCGGCTTCATCAGCATGGAGACGAAAGCCTGCACAATGTTCTTGGGGATGGAGTCAATGTTCTCCAGGAGGTTCTCTTCGTTGTTGGGCTTGGAGCCAAACTGATCAATAAGGAACGCACCCGAACCACCCGGCAGGAAATACTGCTTCATGGCGGCATCGGTCGGAACGAACATAGCACCCATATCGCTCAGCGTACTGGTTGCGCGGTCAGGATAATACTGTGTCCATCCCGGATCAAACGGCAGAAGCTCATCCGTACTCAGGCTCTTGCCGTCCGGATCTGTTTTGAGCGTGGAACCATTCTGTGAACGGCTGCTGAAATAGCGC
The DNA here is from genome assembly GCA_963610435.1 of Oscillospiraceae bacterium. Lineage (GTDB taxonomy): Bacteria > Bacteroidota > Bacteroidia > Bacteroidales > Bacteroidaceae > Prevotella. The sequence continues at coordinate 42,578 of CAVDNW010000014.1, forward strand.
TTCTCGAAGATAGAGTCCTTGAGAGCATAACCATTAACAAGTGCCCAGTCATTATAGTTGTTGGTTACATTCACATTGTAGAACGGAGCGCTGAAACGGTCGAGCATACGGCTGAAGATGCTGCTCTCACCATTGGTCCGCAACATCTCAGCGAGGTTACCCGGCGGCACAATCAAGTCCTCCATCTGATGGATGTAACCATTCTTGCAGGTCACGTCCGGGCTAGTGATACGGTTGCGGAAGATGTAGGCCGTGTTGGCACTCTCATCGTAGGCCGTACCCGTAATCACAGCAAAGTCACTGTTTTCACCCATGGTCGTGATGTTGTTAGCCGTCAACTGCTCTGCCGTGAAATGCACCATCATGGGACGGGTAGCATCCATGACCATGTCTATGCCACCCTTATAATATTTCTCCCAATAGCTATTGTTGCGGGGCAGATCAGATGCTCCGTAGAAATGGGAAATGGTGTCAATGATGTTCACACCTGTCTGGTGCTTCATGGCTACACCACTGGTGACACTGGTATTGTCGTCAGGGACATTAGAAAGCATCTCCACCAGAATGGCATTGTCGAGCATGGAGTTGTAGAGCAACAATTTCTTTTGTGCTTCCGACAAATCCTCGTATTTGCTCACACCCCAGTCGTTGCTGGCGAAGAAACGAGCGAAAGCCTCATCATTGGCTGGGAAAACGGTCTTCGAACCCGTTCTCTGCAGCGTCTCGGTGTAACCGAGATCGTCAATGAGATGCAGATAGTTAGTAAAGGTACCGGTCAGGTGATCAGGGTTAGGTGATTTCAGTTCATCATAGATACTCTGTCCCAACCAACTCGGGTAATTCCCGGGATCGTCGAGGTCGTAGTCGTCATGACATGCTGTAAATCCACCCACCACAGCTGCCAAGCAGAGAGACATTGCTATCTTTCTGGCCAGTTCAGAAAAGCGGTAGTTCATACATTAAAGATTTTATTGTTATATAACTTTTAGAATATTCTAATATCAATACGAAACTACCCACTCTTTTCCGCATGAGAAACGAAAAAAGTTTTAAGAAAATAATAAAAGAGCTGTTTTCGGGCAAGGATACCCATGAAAACGCTCTTTCTGAAAAACATTACACCTCTACCGGGATTGCTCAGAGGTACCAATAATAAAAGGTACGCGCGTACATTATATAATAGAGAGTACTTGAGCAAACCTTCTCATACCTTCCTCCAGTGTCTGCCGAGCACATGCGAGGTTGATACGAAGGTATCCTTCTCCATCATGCTGACCATAAAGCGTGCCGGAAGAGACAAAAACCTTGCCGTCATGAAGCAAGCGACGTGTAGCCTCATCACTGCTAATGCCCAACTGACGAATATCCAGCCATGCCAGATAGGTTGCGTCCAATCTGCAAACCGTCACTTTAGGCAATCGTTCATTCAGAAACTTCCTGAGCCACAGATAATTATTCCATATATACAGACAGAGGTCATCAAGCCATTGCCCACTCTCGTTATAGGCTGCCTTAAGTGCCGCAATGCCGAACGGATTGACATCGCACACTTCATAGATATTGATTACGCGGTCTATCCGACGACGCAGCTCGTCATCCTTGCAAACCAGATAAGCGTTTTGCAGGCCAGCTGTGTTGAATGACTTCGACGGAGAGCATAGCGTGACACTATTTAACAAGTTTTGCTCACTGACTGCAGCAAAGGGCACAAACATATTGCCAGGCATCATCAGTTCGCAATGAATCTCGTCGCTGACGACACGCACATGATGACGAGCACAAATGTCACCCATCCGTTCCAGTTCCGCGCGCGTCCACACACGGCCCACAGGATTGTGAGGATTACAAAGCAAGAAGACCGTCACTTTCTCGTCCTGACACTTCGCCTCAAAGTCCTGCCAGTCAACGATATAGCTATCACCCCTTCGTACCAGTGCACTTTCTTCCACCCCACAGCCCTGGTTGCGGATGGAAGAGAAGAAACAATTGTAGACAGGTGTCATAACGAGCACCTTCTCACCGGGAAGGGTCAGTGCCTTGATGGCACAACTGGCAGCTGGCACCACACCCGTGGTGTACAGAATCCACTGGCGGTCGACAGTCCATTGGTGTCGGCGTCTTTGCCAAGACACAATGGCATCAAAATAGCCATCATCGACCTGCGCATAACCGAACACGCCGTGCGCCACCCGGCGGCTAAGCGCATCTTGTATGGCAGGTGCAGCCTGGAAATCCATATCGGCCACCCATAGGGGAATAACGTCATCTGCAGAAAAATGGTTCCACTTGGCCGAGTCGCCGCCACGACGGTCGACAGGAACAGAAAAGTCGTAGTTTTTCATTATCTTTCTTCTATCTTGCAATCGTGTCCTTTGGCAAACTGGTCGATGGTCACCTTGCCGACCTTGTCGGCCACTATGCGGCCGCTGATGGGGTTCTTCACCTCAGTTATCGTACCCGTGATGCGAGCGTCGATGCGTGCGGAATCCTCGAATACACGGTCGCAAGCGGGGTCAATGGTGCAGTCTTCGAGCGTAATGCCATCCATATAACAAAGAGGCTGTTCACCAGAAATGTGACAGCGGACGAGTTTGATGTTCTTGGAGTGCCAAGCAAGGTATTCGCCGTCGAGTTCAGAGTCGTAAACCGTGACATGATTGCACTCCCAAAAGGAGTCCTTCGTCGTAATCTTGGCGTTGTGAACCTCTACATTCTCGCAATACTGGAAGACGTACTTGGCATCGGAAACCAGTCCATCAACGTAAATATTTTTAGAAAACATAAAAGGATAGGTGCCGTCATGCAACGTCACGTTTTTCAACTTCAGTCCGTCAACGCGCCAGAAGGTCTCATCGGCATCATTGATGGTGACGTTCACCAGCTCCAGGTGCTTCATCTCGCGGAAGAACTTGGGGCCATCAATCACGCAGTCGCGCATCACCATGTCGTTGCTATACCAAATGGCTGAGCGGCTGCCCGGAGCAAAGTAGCAACTCGTGATCAGGCTGCGGTCCACATGCCACCAAGGGTATTTGCCATAGAACTTGGAGTCGTGACACTCCACATCGTGACAGCACTTGATGCCCGACTCACCGTCGGTAATCGTGATATTCTCGAGCACCACGTCGTGGGCGCCAAAGAGAGGGCGTTCGCCCCCAAAGGTCAAATCGTGAATAGAATCCATGGATAGCTATCGTTTAATTCATTCGGGTATACAAGATTTAAAAGAACAAAGATTATGCCAAAGCAAGACCGTGACATAGAAAGCTCACACAAAACCACGGGCTATCACATCTCAGCACAACAACAGAGCATCGTAGACAGTTGTACAAACCAGCAAAATTCACAACAAACTATAGAGTGAAAAGTCGATTATTTTCGACGAAGAAAACTTTGGGCGGAAATAAGCAAAATTAGAACACGTTTGTAATCAGTTAACTATCAAGCACTTAAAGAGCGTAAACTTATTTAAAGCAGAAGTGAGAGGTCTTGCACGGCGACAAGCGCCTTTTCATGGTGCGATTAGAGTCTTATCGAGCCTCAATAAGACCCTTGTCGCACCAAATAACGGGCTATTATTAGATATGATAAGGCATCAATCCAAGGACGATAAAGCGTCTATCCCAATTGAGCGAAATCGAGATGAAACCATAACAGGCTTCTCACCCTATATTCCAACTCTATTTCGTCAGAAAACTCAGACACACTTTTTGACCAAAAATATTGACGACAACAGATACGACACATAGGAGGATTGGAGGTACCCACCAAAAGCCCTCTATTACAACTTATACTTGCTTACCTGCAAGAGACAAAGAATTGCGGAAGCCTGATTTCTCCTATTTTTCAAGTATTCAAAAAATATCATAAAAGATTTTGAACTGAACAGAAAAACATTTATTTTTGCAAACAACAATTAGGACAAGACTACAACCTAACAAACAGAACCTTAAACCACAATAAAAAACAAAGCAACATGAAGAAAAACTTAAGCCGAGAGGACCTTGACAACCTTTAGAAGGAAGTGTCTGTCATGTCAAGTGACGAGGGAGAAAAGAAGTATACCAAGTACTGCTTTGACGAGAGCGGCATCTTAATCGGCAAGTATCCCAGTGACCACAACGTCATCGACGTAAAGGGAAGCGAGATGGAGCTGGATGGCGATTTCGGCTGCCTAGTGATAAGTGGCACTGTACAAAAAGGTGCCTTCACTGGCAGTGCACTCAACAAGAACGTCTTCGAGTTCCTGGCCAACCACACCAACGTGGAATGGTCATATTGTTACAAGAAAAACTCTACGGGCGGTGTGCTAATGACAAGCAACCAGAAGCATCAAACAGATTTACTGGAGGATACTGCTTTTTACAAGCTTAATGGTTATAACTGTTATACCCATAACCATTCACAAACTCAAGAAGGGTATGAAAAGGAATTTGAGCGTTACAACAGCTATCCCAGCCAAGCCGATGTTGACAGAATGAAACAATACGGCTTTGATCACGCAGAAATCTACAATGAGAGTAACAAACACTATTACGAGTATTACAAAAATTCCCGAGTGCAAGAAGAAATGATTGACGAAATCTTTGGGCAAGGGAATCATGATTAAAAGTTCCCTTCTTTCAAGGAAAGATTACCCAGCCTCGAGTTTCGGACCCTAAACTACCTGCTATGAAAAAGGAGCTATTCATCATTATCTGGCTATTGGCCTTAGGGCCATTGACTCCAGCTGTTGCGCAAGTGCTAACGGATGACGGGTGGAGCAACTACAACTTGGATAGGGTATGGTATCAATACCAATACCGATCGAAGGACGACATGTACCTAATGAGGGAAAGATATTTTCGGGACACAATCTCAGTCGATGAAATGAAGGAAGCCTTTCGAGCCAACAAAGACAAGCATTTCAACTACTCGCCTTATCAGGGGCACGACTCCATCTTCACCTTTCGCGGCAACTTGCTCAACCTGGTGCGCCCTAGAGCAAAAGGTCTGCCCTTGAACAAATTCTATTGGAATCCAAGACGAACAAAAGAGGAGACAAGGTTGCTCGATGGCGACCTCGTCTTTCTCAAGTATCCTCGGCACTACATGGGCTATGTCGTCTCAGCACAACCCTTCATGGAGGCCTTTGACAAAGGACGCATCTTGGGGCGCGAAGGTATTCTCATGTTGGGTGAAGCCAGTTTCTTCAGCCAGGCCCAACAGGTAGTCGGATATCTTGACGGCACTTGGGAGAGTCACCTCAGAGGCGGAACCATCCTCATAGGCATCCTGATGGGCAAAGATGAACCGCCACAGCCCAACAGACCGGAGCGAACGTTCTCTGTCTTGCTGTATGAGAAACCAAGAGGGCAGGCAGGATACGACGTGGCCTTGCTGGAACCGGACGACCCCGACAAAGAAACTATTAAAGATTTCCAATGGATGAAACAATTTGTGGAAAGACTGCCTCAAGGCACCTTCATGCCCTATTACACTACCGACTTCCGCATCCTGCCAGCGCGGTACTACCGCGTGACAGTCAACAAATGCGGTTGGCTCGTGGAAGACTACATGGACATCAACAACAGGAAGTCAAGACAGTAATAAACGAAGAGAGAACCACGGGATATTCATGAATAGCGAAAGCGCAACCACTCACGGGGAGTAGTTGCGCTTTCACGACAGCGGATGCGGTGTCTCACCGCACAAGTTAGAAATCGATGTTCAGACCCAGGCCAAACACATGGTTTGTGCGGGTGAAGGTATTCTTGCCATAGAGCATACTCTTGCCATCCTCCGTGACCGGCGTAGTAAGCATGTTCTTCACCTCGCTGGCAGCGGCCGTAGCAGCAGCCTCGTCCTGGCCAAGCGCCGTGGCCACACCTCCCACAATCTTGCCTGCGAGGTTGGACAGATCGTTGTAATTGTTGGAGGCTGCCGAAAAGTCACTATAATTGGTCTGGAAGTAGGCCAGATTAAGCGTCAGCTTCTTGTTGAGATGCACCCCGACACCAAAGCCGAAGCTATAACTGTTGACCACAAAGCTGACATCCTCCATATAATCGCCCGTCATCTTGTAGTTGGTCTTCTGCACACCGGCACTGACCTCCACGACCTTTGACAGGTCATACTCGGCACCGAAAAGATACTCGTTGGTATCGCCGCCGAGTTTCTTCTCATGGTGATTGTACTGATGTGCGTCCTTGTCGAAATAGTGGTGCCACCCCGCATTGATACGCAGTTGAGGAATAACGCTCCAGCAAGCACCCAACGTAAGCAGTGCAGGCGAATCCTCCGGCACGCTCTCCCCATCGGTCCACCGGTCGAGAATCTCAAGGTTGCGGGCACTTTCGCTGTTGGCAGACTTGTTCTTCAGGCGCATGCGCGTCTTGAACTCATACTTGGCGGCAAAGTTGAAGTTGCCCACCTTGTAGTCGACACCAATAATGGGGGCCACCCCCCACCCTGTCTGGTCGCAGTTGAGCGTCACGTCGCCCGTGGCATCTCCAAGAGCTCCGAGCATGGCCGCTTTGACACCATACTCCTTAGCCTTGGCCTGGGCAGCCTGAGCAGCGGCCATATCGCCACTTGCCGCAGCATACTTGGCAGCCTCTGTGTACTTGCCCACAGCCTCATAGGCGGCAGCCGACTGACCAAGGAAGGTCTCAGAAGCGTTCACATATTCGCTGCTTCCCGAAAAACGGGCCTTAATGTTGCTCACATATCCATAGTAGTTGCTGTTGCCATATAGCATTCGCAGGCCACCATAGACTGACCAATGCTCATTGAACTTATAGGCAGCTCCCAACGTGAAACCGAAATAATACTGGCGACCGCGCATATAAGTATCCATGCTGTAAGCGTCAACCGTGGGAAGGCCCAGCGAGCCCAAGCCCATCTTCGTGGTCACGGCGTCAAGGTGTTGAGAGAGCAGGGGAAGCATGGCCACACTGCTCTCAAACGAGGGAAGGCCATTTTTGAAGATACACTTTCCGCCACCGCCAGTCACCCCAAAGCCAAATTGAAAACTCCACTTGTCCTTGTTGTAAGCAGCATGTATGGAGGGTATTACCGGAGCCTTGGCCTCGCCCTTGAATTCCTTGGTGGAACTCTCATTGTTGGCTCCATAAGCAAAAGGGGCAAAGATGCCCGTCACCGTGCGGGTCTGCGAAGCGTTCTGGAGACTAAGTGAGAGATGGAGACCTTCGCTAAGAAATGCAACTCCAGCCGGATTTGAATAAACTCCATCGATGCCAATGGCGGCATCGCGGGCGGGGTTGCGAAGAAACTGAATGCTCTGGTTGGTGTTGGTAAGAATGCCACCAGCTTGGACATTCTGGATGGACAACATTGCCATCACGGCAATTGCCAATTTTAACTTATTCATCTTAATTACCTTAAAAATTTTGCGCAAAGTTATCTCTAATGTGCAATATAGAGCGCTTTATATGAAAGAAATTAAGATGTATTAACAATAAAGCCTTTTGTTTCTGCACAAAGAAAATGATTTGTGCAGAAAACAAGAGTAAAAAGAATAAATACGAAACAGCATGCGAAGGCTGTCGCCAAAACGCATCAAAGGGGATCAACGTCAAAGTACACCTGCAGCGATGAATAGGCTTTGGCAGACAACAATTGCCCCTTGGTACGCAACAGAAGCTGACGAACAGCACGCAAATCGGCACGCAACTCTAGCTTGACAACAAGCTTGCGGATATGCAGCTGCTTGACACGGGCAACGGAAGGCTTGTCAGGCCCCAACACACGCTCGGCCAGCTCGCGGCGCAACAGAGCGCCCAGCTCCATAGCTGCTGCTTCGACTATAGACTCCTGCTTGTGGCGCAGGAAAACATAAACAAGGTGGGAGAAAGGCGGATAATGGAACAGTTCGCGCTCAGCGAGCAAATCGTGATAGAATGCGTCTCCCTCATTGGCCACCACCTGACGGACCACAGGCAGCTGCGGACTGCGCGTCTGCAGAATGACCAGACCGCGGTCGCCACGACGCCCCGCCCGGCCGCTGACCTGGCACATCATCGTGAAAGCATGCTCATAGGCGCGAAAGTCGGGATAATTGAGCATGGAGTCGGCATCAAGGATACCAACCACGCTCACCCGCCCGAAGTCGAGGCCCTTGGAGACCATCTGCGTGCCAATGAGAATATTGGTCTTGCCTAGCGAAAAATCGGTAATCAGACGTTCATAAGCATTGCGGGTGCGCGTGGTATCGAGATCCATACGAGCCACACGGGCGTCTGGGAAGATGTCGCGTATCTGGTCTTCAATATTCTCCGTGCCATAGCCACGTCCGCTGATATGTGGATTGTCGCAGTTGGGACAAGAGACAGGAACAGGATAGGTGGCACCGCAATAGTGACAAGTCAGAAGGTTGAGCCGCTTGTGAAAGGTGAGCGACACGTCGCAGTTCTTGCACTTCGGTACCCAACCACACACACGACACTCGAGCATGGGTGCAAAGCCGCGACGGTTTTGGAAAAGGATGACTTGGCGTCCGGCGGCAAGTGCCTCGCGCATGGCAGCCAGAAGAGGGGGCGAGAAGGGTCCGCTCATCAGACGACGGTGACGCAGATCCTTCACGTCAACCACGCGTATCTCAGGCAACTGCACATCGCGGTAACGCGTAGTGAGACGCACCAGTCCAAACTTGCCCGACAGGGCATTGTGATAACTCTCGGCAGAAGGCGTGGCTGTACCCAGCAGAGTCTTCGCGCCTGACATCTGCGCCAACACAATGGCTGCAGAGCGTGCATGGTAACGGGGAGCAGGGTCTTGCTGCTTGTAGGAATTCTCATGCTCCTCATCGATGATGACCAGTCCCAAACGCTGAAACGGCAGAAAGAGAGCACTGCGCGCTCCCAGAATAATGTCGTAGGGAGTGGCTGAGAGTTGCTTACGCCATATCTCCACACGCTCGGCGTCACTATAGCGCGAGTGGTAGATACCCAAGCGGTTGCCGAAGATACGCTGCAAGCGTTGCATGATCTGCACCGTAAGAGCAATTTCGGGCAGAAGGTAAAGCACTTGTTTGCCTTCGGCAAGCGCCCTGAGAATGAGATGGATATAGATTTCGGTCTTTCCGCTCGATGTGACCCCATGAAGCAACACCACAGGATGGTGCATCCATTGCATCAAAACCTGGTTGTAAGCATCACCCTGAGCTGGACTGAGCTGTTCAGCACGCTCTAGATGGGGCTCAATTGAGGTATTGAGCCGCCCTACCTCACGTTCATAGGTTGTGAAAATACCACGCTTGACAAGACTGCTGAAATTGGCGGTCGTGGCATGGGCTGCATTAAGTAGGGCCTCGCGTGTCACCACAGGATGGTCAGCATGAGCCACAAGCTGGAGATAAGCCTGAAAGACATCCAGCTGACGGGCGGACCGGCGAAGCATCTCCTGTGCGACCTTTCGTCCTTCTTCGGAGGTGTATGGAGAAGCCAACGCCACACAAGTCTCCATCTTCGGACGATACTGGGAGTCGGCCTTCAAGCCTGCCGGCAAAGCGGCCACATAGACATCGCCCAGCGTACACATGTAATAATCAGCAATCCATTGCCAAAGACGGAACTGCGCAGGCAGCACGATAGGAGCATCGTCCATAACCGCCAGCACCTCCTTCAGCTTGTCGGCTGACAGTTCGGGAGCGTCGTCATGAAGACGTGTCACCACGCCAGCATAGGTCTTGCTGGGGCCAAAAGGCACAAGGACACGCATGCCTACGACGCAACGCTGCGCCTTGTCGGCATCAATAGTATAAGTGAACGTGCCATCGAGCGGCACCGGAATGATGACATCTACGTATCTCATGGCTTGGAACAAGGAAAAAGCGGGTCGTCCTTGGAACCGCAAAGTTAATGGAATTGTTGCTCTTCGGCAAATAAAACACAAAAAACCTCCATCCGCATAAGGGACGAAGGTTATAGGAAAAGCGGCGTAAATGCCACGTTGGCTTGCGCCTCAATCTGTACTAAGATGAAGGTCTGGCTTAGAAGAAATAGGCCAAGCCTATCTGCCAAGAGTTGTTGCGGCTCTTCGACTTCAAGCCCGTAACCTGTCCGGCAGCCTCTTCACCACCCTTCAAAAGCGTGACATCTGCCGTCTTGCCACAAGCGATGTTGTAATTGGCAGTAATCTGAAGATGCTGTATCACCGTGGCACCCAAACCAACATTGACGCTGAAGTTGGATTTCTTCAACGAGTAGTTGCTGGCATCTGTCCATTTGTAATCTTTATCTCCGACATTGAAGCCCACCTGCGGACCGGCAAAGAGAAAGACACTGGCCAGGCTGCCCAATCCCACGCCATAGCGCAGATTGATGGGAATGGCAATCTGCTGCTGTTTGACAGTTTGTGTCTCACCGATTTCATTCTCAATTTTGGCGGAGCGCTGGTCGTAGAGCACAGAGCCGTCAACACCCAGTCCCGTGAGAGGCAACGATACCTTTACAGTCGGACCGATGAAGAAACCGGCACGGTTGGAGGCATCGAACACCTTGCTGGAAAGCGACATGTCTGTCACGTTAAGACCTCCCTTGAGGCCAAACTTCACCTGAGCGCTCGACGGAAGGGCCAGAAGCACTGACAGCAGAAACGTTGCAAAAATCTTTTTCATTTTCAGAAGTTTTGATTGTGTATCATTTATTAGCAATAGTTCGCGCCCCATCAATGGCGCTGGCGGCGTACTGTGACACGAGCGGCACTGGACGTGGTAGTAGAAGAGGAAGAACGACGCGTTCGCTTGACTGTGCTCTCCGTACGGCGGTTCTTGCTCTTGACAGCCTTGAGCGACTTCTTGTCGAGTTTGGCAATCGAGTCGAGCGAGTCCTTGCGGGCCTGGTCGCCCCATACATTCTTTTCAAAGCTGGCTATCTCCTGCTCAATATTGCGTTGCTCGCGCGACAACCTGGCAGTATCGCCACCGGCCACTTGTGCAAGGGTCTTGCCCAGCATATTGGTCGTCTTGTAAATCTTTCCACGGTAAGCATTCGTCGTGAAATAGTCATCAAGCGACATCGTTGCAGCATTGTTGAGGTTACTGGTCATGATGGTCTGCTTGGAAAGGAAAGGAGCCAAGTCGTCGTATTTGACCCAAAAGAGTGGATACTTGGTGGCACCGTCACCAAAATCATCATCTCGGTACATCACAGGACAAATGGCTTGCACCTTGGTGTGGAAAGTGGCCGACACCTGGTCATAATAGGCACTCTCCTTGATGAAATAGCCCTTCACCTCGGCCGAAGGAATGTCGCTATCATCGATGTGCACACCACGGTCTGTGCGCTCATAGAAGATATGGTAATCGTCAAGGAACTTCAGCGGCTGAATCCGTAAGCTCTCATCAAAGCGCTCGTTGCCACTGTTCACGTCATAACTGTAGGCAGCAATGCCGCCATGGCGTGGACCAGCCATGATGAGTTTGAAGAGATAGGTGAACAGGTTCATCTGAGTGCCTACAGGCTCGGTCGGGTAATAAAGACCGGCGTTGGCGTCATCATTGAGATCCAGCTCACGATAGACGTCTCGACGCCATACCACATCCTCCCCCATCTTGCCTTCGGTAGGAAAAGAAATCTGGGCACGTGTAGTCATATTATTGGCATTGGACTTCTGCGTGGCCGCCGCTTGCTGTTGGCGACGTGCCTGAGGCTGCGCCTGCGCAGCAATGCCCAAACATCCTATCATGATGATGAATATGAATCTTCTCATGTTTTATAGAGTCTGTATTGAATTTTCTTTTTCGATAATTATTCCTTTATATGCCAAGAGTGTCACAGCAGATTTTCTTTATCTGATACGAACCTCCATGGCTCCGGGGAGTGAACGGGTAATGCCGTCAGGGCCCTGCGCCTTGATCTCGGTGATATAGAACCGCTTGTTACGGCTCAGACGGCGGAACTGCTCACGCATGCGTTCTGAAAAATTGTCGCCCTGCGATGCCATCTGCACTGCATTACCCATATTGTCATAGAAGACAACGGAGAAACCGAGTACCCGGAACTGTATGTCAAGGATGCCGTCATCCATGGCTGCACTCAGACGCGTAGCGCCCATGAGGCCAGCCTTCGACAGGTTGCCACCCTTGAAACGGTCGCTTCCCAAGGCAATGTATGGTGTGGGGTCAGGCAGCTTGCGCACCTTGAACGTAAAGGCGGGAAATGTGCGGACCTTGGCACCGTCGCGTGCCGTGATGTGGAAAGTAACATCATGCCCCACAGCTGTTGGCACTGCCACATACTTGCCTGCCCCCTTCGACACGAGGCGGCCGCCTGTCATGGTCATGGATACTGCGTTTTGAGGAACGCCAGGTACACTAACACTCATCGGGTTCTGATATCCGGCATAGAGCACGTTCATCAAGTCGGCAGCAACAGTGGCACCGCCTGGAACGGGGATGACATTGTATTTCTGCTGGAAGTTACGGCGCATGACCTCACCTGCCGCATTGTGCATAAGGATGTAACCACTGAACTGGTGCTCGCCAACGCCTCCCGCTGTGAACGTATACTGGCCAGAGGGTGAGTTGACGCGACTGCCATTGACATAAATCTCAGGATGCTGGGTAGAGTCAATGGCGGCCATAACAATACTAGCCGTAAAGCGCTCGCCAGGATAGAGGGTGGTCTTCTCCGGAACAACGAATGCCGCAAGTTTGTTGACACGAATATCTTTCAGATCGACATTTGACACCAACGTATGGAGCACATCACCCTCTGCATAGCGCACATCATTCTGCAACTTGGACAACAGAGTAACAGCAGCAGCAACCGGCATGTTCTCAAACATGTATTCTTGCCAGTTCTTGCCAAGCGTATTGGGACGCTTGGGCACCACCGTTGCAAGGTTGCTGGCAATAACTTTGCGTTGCTTTGGATCGGTAATATAGGTAAGAATGCGTTCACGATAAGAATTGATGGCATCGTAAAGCCGCTTTCCCTTTCCCGTTATGGGTGCCAACATAACGGTGCCGGCGGCGTCAAGGTTGTCAGTATTCTCTATATGGCCGAGGTCTCCTTTAGGACCGTCAGCCTCCTTGACAATGGCCACTTTCAACTCCTGGGCAAAGTTGTAAAGCGAGTCGCTCATGCGCTTCACCTCCGTGGCCTTCTCAAACCAAGCGCGCACTTTCTCGGGATTACTGGCCATCTGGTTTTTGAAGTCACCATAAATAGCCTCATTCTCCGTAGAACTGTTTGCGGTTGTGCGGTCCAGACTCTCCTCCACAATGGTAAAACCATTGAGCACCTCGGTAGAGATGTTCAGCGCAAGCATTGCCATCAAGACGACATACATCAAGTTAATCATCTTTTGGCGAGGACTGACCGGTCTTTTTTTGATTGCCATGATTTGTTGTTTTTAATGACTTTCAACCTGAAGGGAAACGACCCTCCTAGTCTTGCCGAGCCTTAGAGCTGGCTGGTAGGTGTTTCCGAAGAGGACGACGAGCCTGTGGCTGCAGCTCCTGGAGCGGCCGCACGCATGTTGACCGTCATGGCCTCAATCATTCTGGCATAAATCTGGTTGAGCTGTTCAATCTGCTGAGCCATGCGACGGCTTTGGTCATTGATCTGGTCAATGGTACCAATCTGTTTGCTTGCACCCTTGAGTTGCATCTCATATACCTTACTGATACCTGTGAGGGTACGGTTAAGGTTTTCCATTTCCTCACTGTCTCGGGTGAGACGTGCACTCTGCTCATTGACTTTCTTAAGCGTTTCGACGAGTTCTTTCAGTTCGTCTACATAACTGCTTTGTGCCTCATTAAGCTTCTCTGCCTCCTCTGCAGACATCTGTGGAACATAATTGGGCGTACCAGCGAAAGCGGCACCGACGGCAGCCTTACTATCCGCAGTTTGTTGTATCGAATCATTTGCGACCTCTTGCGAAACCGGAGCAACATCGGCAGAAGCTGATCCTTGGGGCTGAATGGAGGCGGGACCACCAGCAAAGATAACCGTGTGTCCCTGTTGTGGAGCGCCAGAAGCGATGCCATCGGCATAGCCACCCACTTCAACCTCACGCTCAACTGCATCTTGCTCAGTTGAGCTATAGGTCACCTTTCCACTCTCAAGATATTCCTCCGTGATACGGGTGGGTATCTCTCGACCATCGGCAGTCTTATCAAACGGACGGTCGAAAGCCGAGATGAAGAAAACCAACACCTCTGTACCCATACCGAGAAACAACATGATGTTGGCCAAAGGAAGATGGGTCAACTTGAATAGGGCACCTAAAATCACAATAGAAGCACCCCAACTGTAAGCGTAATTGAGAAAAGTCTGACCTTCGACTGTATCAAGCCATTTCTGCAAACGATACACTACATTATATTTACTATGATTAGCCATAATGATTATCTCTTTTTCTGTTTTCCTGTTGTTGAGTTAGCCAAGGAGCGAACGCAGCGGAAACCGATGTAGCTACGTGGCTGGTTTTGGTATTCCCACGTGCGCCATGCACTACGGATGTAGCTCTCGGGGTCTTTCCACGATCCTCCCCGCACACTCTTCTTCTTCAACTTATAAGGATCTTCCTTGGCCGCCTTGTATTCCAATTGCGGATTGAGGTCATTCATGGCATCAACTCCTGCCTCCGTATAAACGGTGCTGGTCCACTCGGCTACATTGCCAGCCATGTCAAACAGACCATTGGAATTGGACGAATAGGATCCCACCTTACTGGTAATCAAGTTCCCGTCCTTGGTATAGTTGCCACGGTCGGGTTTGAAATTAGCATAGAAACAACCATTGCCATTTGCCACATCCTTGTTTTCCCAAGGAAATTCGCTCTGTTCCCTGCCACGAGCGGCATACTCCCACTCGGCCTCAGTCGGCAAACGATAGCGCTGGATGTAACGAGCCTCCGGGCCGAGTCCCTTCAACAAGTATTCAGTGCGCCATGCACAGAAGGCATTGGCCTGTTCCCAAGTGACACCGACGACAGGATAATCGTTATACGCAGGATTTGAGAAATAGTTGCGCAGATAAGTTTCGTTTTCAGAGTTTTGGAAATCATTGACCCAGCAAGTGGTGTCAGGATAGACATTGACAATGTAAGTATTGAGGAAGTCCCAAGGTCCAGACAAAGGGCGGTTGATAGTCTCTCGAACAATGCGACCCTGATCATCAATGTAGGCAGTGTCCTTGCTGATCATGACAGTTTCATTAGGGTCGACCACAATATCAGTGTTCAACACACGGTCAGCAGGGTTCATGCGGTTGCGCCTGAGAGCAGCCGTGACATAATCGTAGACCTCATACTTGTAATTCATTTGGCTCCAGTCGAGCGACTTCTCACCAGTCACAGGATTGGTGACATAGAGGCTCTCTATGGCGCGTTGTTCATCCTCATTGGGCTTGCGCGGCAGACGCTTGTTCCAATTGAGGTGCGGCATAACAGGATCCCCGTTCTTATCCTCTGTAATCATGTAAGTTTCGTCACCTCCGTAGGAAGGATCCGCGAGGCGAGTGCGCAGGATGCTGTCGCGCACCCACATTACAAACTGCTTGTACTGTGAGTTGGTAACCTCAGTCTCGTCCATCCAAAAGCCGTCCACAGAAATGTCTTTCGCAGGCGTTTTCTTGCCCCATAGGCTATCCTGTTTGTCCAGGCCCATTCTCAAGAAACCACGGTTGATGCGTGTCATGCCATAAGGCGTTGGTTCGGCGAAGCTCTTTCCAGCCACTCCAACCACCTCTCCTCCTCTTCCCGAGGCGGAAGCCGACTTGGCACTGAAACAACCTGTCAGCGTGAACGCTCCCGCCAACAAGCCCAAAGCGATAATGATATGTTTTCTCATCTTGTTTATTGTTCCTATTCTTGTTATGACAAGTCCCTCTTTAAACTGTATGGGGAATGGCCAACGACCTCCGTATCACAGAATGCGTACACTCTTGTGAAGATTGCGCCCTTTTTTGGTGAGATTGATGTCGTGCTGATATCCTACAAACAACTCATGACTTCCATTACCCGGATTGATAGCCGAGGTATAGAACTCGTAGCTGTAACCCAACACAATGCCATGGAAAGTGCCGCCCAACAACACCGTTACTGAGTTGGTTGGACTATAGCTCACTCCTCCGTATAGCATCTTCTCATCATGGGTGTAGATTAGTCTTGCCGTGACATCTGCCCTATAGGCTTTGGCGTCCGTACGGACAAACACCGATGGTCTTATTGATAAGAACGGATTCCTCAACTGAATATTGTATCCTCCCGTCAAATAATACGTTCTATCAATCTGCAGTTCATTAGTCTCGCCCAAATTTACGAGTGGTGCCGTAATGTGCTGGGCTGAAATCCCCGCATACCACTTACGGTGACTGTAATAAAGGCCAAATCCCAAATCAAACGCATTACCTGACACCTGCGAGGTGGTGAAAGCTGGATCACTGGAATCTTCTACATCAATTTTGCTTCCGTCGAAGCTCTCATTTAGGAATCCTGCCTGCAGGCCCACACTCATCTGTCCGCCCCATATCTTGAACTTTAGAGCATACTGAAGCGCCAACTTTTGATGTGTGAACAATCCCAGCTTATCATTCATGAACACCAGTCCAGCGCCATGATACGTCTTTAGGGCATAAAAGGGCAAGTCAGCAGAGGCGTAAGCTGTCTGAGGGTTATGTTCAAAACCAGCCATATCCAATGCATAAGCAGCCGTCACATTGAGTTTCGGTTGCTTACCTGCTGCAGCTGGATTATACGATGTCTCCATATCAAAATAATGACTGAAAGACGGGTCGTATTGAGCCTCCGCAGTCAGCGACACGAAGGTCAGCGTGAAGAGAAATGTACCAATGCGTTTAAACACGCCTTTATAACGTTGGATTCTTAAAAATATTGTGCAAGTCATCCAATCTTCACGAATTCTAGTCACCAGACTGCAAAGGCCAATGGACATTTTAGGCTATTAATTCGAGCAACACACCCAACAACAAAAGCGACAGGAACATCTTTACAAGAAATATCCCCATCGCTTATATTCAACGCTTAACGCAATTAGTTTCAAGCACCTCGTTAATACTCGTCCTCATTCCAGAGAAAATCATCCTTTGTGGGATAATCAGGCCAAATGTCTTCAATACTTTCATAGACATCACCTTCATCCTCAATCTCCTGCAAATTCTCAAGCACCTCAGCAGGGGCGCCTGAACGAGTGGCGTAATCTATCAGTTCTTCTTTAGTAGCAGGCCATGGAGCATCTTCAAGCTTCGAGGCCAAGTCAAGTGTCCAATACATAGTCTTAAAAGTTTACGTCATTTAATTAACGGACGCAAAAATAATGATTTTTTGATAAAAACCAAATTATTCTTCTAAAAAAATAGTATGCCCTATAAGAATTTAGCGCAATTTAATCAGTATTGGAATGAATAATGTAGCTTTACCCAATATTACAACAATAGTTACGCTTGTGCATTTTAGAATCGAAGAAAATCACACCCAGGTCATACAAGTCAAATGACACAAATGTTCTGCAATCAGAAACCAACTGCTTCCAATAATCCATACCCTTACTGTGGAGACGAATACCATAAACTACCAAGACGCCATTGGCAGCCATATGATCAAGTAACTTATCATATTCTAGGAAATTCGGGGAAATAACAGAAAACTTGATCTTATCAGACGTAGAAATATGAGGAACAATTCTACAATTCATAGAACCAAGAATCTCCGTCAAAACCGTATTCTCGAAATCTGAAGTGACAAAGCAGGTATTCGCACTGGAAAAAATGCACAACCTATAAATAAACTGATATATCCGGCGTTGTCGTTTCGAAAGACATGAAACAATTGCTCCACCATTATCAGAAGAGAACAAACGAGAATAACCTTGACGTTGCAAGCTAGTCATCTGTTTTTTACAAAAAGGACGTGAAACAAGGTCAACAGAGTTAGTTTCACAAAATAAAGAAGGTGATAAGCATGAAGAATGAGAAGAAGCAGAGCCAAAAGAATGACCAACCACAATATCTCGAATGAAACGATATGCAAAAGGAGATTGAACGCCAAATCCATAAGTCCTGGGCATTCTCAAGAGATACCAAACGCAACGGTGCAAATTCATCATCATTCGACTTTTTAGTAATGCAAATACAAACTTACTCAAATATTACAAGAGAAATCACAAATACTATATAATGCACAAGAAAACCAACAGGGAGAAACGTGAAATTATGCCATTTCTATTATATGTACAAGATAAGACTGAAGAAGCCCGAAGACTCATTGTGAATCTTCGGGCTTCTGTCCTCTTGTTGAAAGAAGGCGGCTTCCTACTCTCC
>CAVDNW010000015.1:0-58686 GCA_963610435.1 Oscillospiraceae bacterium
CCATCTAATCAGATAGTGATAGAAGACAATGGAAACAATATTGCTGAATAGTTACTTAGGAAATTGTTGGAGTCTGCTAAAAAACATTATGCAATGTTGTAATATATTCACAGGTGTTCGGTAAACTTTACACAACTTTGTAAAACACGGAGTCATTATGTCTTTGCAGGGATTTCCATATTAGGGTGTTACTCCCGAGAATAGGAAGGCCCTCTTCGAGGACCCGCCTGTTGCATTGTTTTTCCGGATACCTTTAATTGTTTTTTTGGATACTATTAATTGTTTTCCACGTTGCTTCACTCCTTGTTTTTTGTATCCATGCAGATGGTGGTTGGTCCGTCGTTGACGAGGCTCACCTCCATCATGGCACCAAACTCGCCCGTGCCGACGGGCTTGCCAAGGGCTTCGGAGAGCGAGGCGCAGAACTGTTCGTAGAGTGGGATGGAGATGGAGTGGGGCGCGGCACGCAGCCAACTGGGTCGGTTACCTTTCTTGTAACTGGCCATGAGGGTGAACTGGGAGACGACGAGGATGTCGCCGCTCACGTCGTGGATGTTGAGGTTCATGACGCCCTCGGCATCGTCGAAGACACGCAGGCCGATGATCTTGCGCACGAGCCACTGGATATCCTCTGTACCGTCGTCGCTGCCGATGCCCAGAAGGATCATGTAACCACGGCCGATGCTCGACTTCACTTTGCCGCCGATAGATACAGACGCTCGGCTGACACGCTGGATGACTACTCTCATTGTTCTGATATGTGATGTTATAAGTTATCGTGTAAGGCATGACGGTATACCATGCGATGGCCGACGCACTATGGCGTAACCGATGGTGTGGTATGCGTCGTATCGGTGTCTGTCGCCACCGTTCCGTCGTCAGGATGGAAGTGGCGGTACACCAGTAGGGCCTTGGACGGGCCAATGGCGGTAGCAAGGTTCGAGAGAGCTGCTACCTTGACGGCCTTCACCGTGTGGAACGCGTGGAGCAGGGCGTCGCGCGTCTTGGGGCCGATGCCGGCGATGTCGTCGAGAGCCGAGTGGAGCGCATGCTTGGATCGTTTGTCGCGATGGAAGGTGATGGCGTAGCGGTGCACTTCGTCCTGAATCTGCGTGAGGACCCGAAACAGCTCACTGTCAGGCTTTAAGCCAATCACGACAGGCGGGAACCCGAAGAGCAGTTCGTTGGTGCGGTGACGGTCGTCCTTGGCCAGTCCGGCAATGGGAATCGTCAGGTGGAGCTCGTCTTCGACCACCTGGCGCACCACGTCCATCTGTCCGCGTCCGCCGTCGGTGATGATGAGGTCGGGTAGGGGGGTGCCCTCAGCCTGCATGCGCGAGTAGCGGCGGCGCACCACCTCCTGCATCGAGGCATAGTCGTCGGGTCCTGTCACGGTCTTGATGTTGTATTTACGGTAGTCGCTTCGTGAGGGCTTCATGCCTTTGTAGACGATGCAGCCAGCCACGGCATCGGTGCCCGAGATGTTGGAGTTGTCGAAGCACTCGATGTGATAGGGCAACGTCTGCAGTCCCAGCTTGGTCTGCAGCTCCTTCATGAGGCGCGTCTGCTTCTGTTCGGGGTTGAGCTTCTCGGCCTGTTTCAAGCGGTCGAACTTATACTGTTTGCCGTTCATCTCCGACAGTTCCAGCAGGTGGCGCTTGTCGCCCCGCTGGGGTACGAAGAACGTGGCGTCAGGCAGCTGCCATTCCATCTCAAACGGTACGATGACCTCACGGGCCTTCGAGGCAAACCGCTCGCGTATCTCGGGTATGGCGAGCATGAGAAGGTCGTTGTCGCTCTCGTCGAGCTTGCGACGATACTCATAGGTGAAGCTCTGGTTGACAGTGCCGTTTTTCACATGTAAGTAGTTGATGTAGGCGTTGTTATGGTGATCGTCGTCCACGATGGTGAACACATCCACATCGGTGATGGTGTGGCTCACCACCTCGCTCTTCGACACAAACTCCTGCAGCAGCTGGTAACGTACCTTCAGGGCTTGCGCCTCTTCGAACTTCAGTGCCCGGGCCTTTTCCATCATCTCCTCGTAGAGCAGCTGCGACAGCTCGCGTGTGTTGCCCTTGAGCACCTCTTTCGCTTGCCGTATGTTCTCCTGGTATTCGTCCCACGACTGCTTGCCCACACAGCAACCGCCGCAGTTGTGCAGGTGATACTCCAGACACGTCTTGTAACGCCCCAGCTCTACCCCCTCGCGTGTCAGCGACTGCTGGCAACGGCGCGGCTTGAACACCTTGTTGATGAGGTCGAGCACGTTGTACATGGCAGAGACATGAGGGTAAGGCCCGAAAAAGGTGCCCACACGCTTGTTGATGTGGCGAGTCTTGAAGATGCGGGGGAAGAACTCGTTGGTGACGCAGATGCTGGGATAGGTCTTGCCGTCCTTCAGGAGCACGTTGTAGCGCGGGTTATACTTCTTGATGAGTGCGTTCTCGAGCAGCAGGGCGTCTTCCTCCGTGTTGACCACAGTGTAGGTGATGTCCTGGATCTTTGACACCAGAACCTTCGTCTTGTAGCGGTCAACCTCCTTGTGGAAGTAGCTCGACACCCGGTTCTTGAGGTGCTTGGCCTTGCCCACATAGATGATGTGCGTGGGGTCGGGGTTCTCGCCTGGCTCTCGCCGTTTGTCGTAGTATTGGTAGCTTCCTGGCTTCTGCGGCATGTTCAAGACGATGTTCTTGAGATAGGCCAGTCGGGCTTCGTTTTCTTCTCGCGTCATCTTCGTTTCCCTTTTATATATTGATGTTCCGGAAGTTTTTGTTTCACGTGAAACAGAATTCGTTTTCTTACTTTATTCTATTGTTCTAATGGTCTTGTGTGCACAGGGTTAAGGGTTGCAGAGGAACGGGCGGGCGTTCTTGTCCCTTGCCTCTCAAGCTGCAAATTTAAGAAAATTATGGGTGTCTGCAAACTAACATCGCTCATAATTTCTCAATTTCCGGACTTAGGAATTGCATACCAAGCTCTAGAAGGTAGAGTGTTCGTAGTCGGTTGAATATTTGATTGCAATCGTATGAAGGTTTTGTATGCCAAACCCCTTACAGGGCTTGGCATACAAAACCCTACTAAATTGCGAACTTTTTGATGTCGATTTTGAACGCCCTTTCATAGGCTTGGTATGCAAATTCAATGTCCAATGGCTCTTAATGGAAAGTAATTTGTCGTATGATTTCTGAAAAAACAGGGTGCTTCATGAATCTCCATCTAGAGCACCATAGAGCATTTTCTGTGCTGCGAAAGGTAGAATCGGCAGCGACCATGACGCTGGCAGACAGGCGGAATGCTTCGAAAGACGGCTTATCATGTTGCGATTGATGCCCCATTGTCACACGGTTCGGCACCTATGCCGGGTCGATACGGCACCTTTCGATGCTTGATAAGCCACCTTTCGCAAGAGCGGAAGGGTACACAGCGTCTGATTTTTCAGTCTATTGTTTGTATCTGTCGGAAAATCAACACTTTGCGTAAACACCCGCCAGAATCGCGTATTTGCAGGCACGCGCATGCCTGGTTGCAAATACGCGATTCTCAGAAGAGTTTTTGTCCGCAATTATTGGTGTCTGGTAAAATATTGGTCTGATCTTGTGAAATGTGGAAAGTCGGCCTTTATCATACCAATAGATTTATCCTTTCAATATCGCATTTCTGTCACGCTGAAGATGCTACTTTGTACAAACAGCCCCGTAGGGGCGACATTCTATAGCGTAGGGGCTCGCCCCTACGTTTCAGGATTGTATTTTTCCTTTGCCCCTGTAAGGGGCGCATAATTCATAGCATGAGGTTGAAATATGCGCCCCTTACAGGGGCAATGCTTGAAATGTGCAATATAAGATAGGGGTTGCTCGACTTTGTCGCTTGCCTTAGCAAGAAACCCCTATCCTGTGGTATGTCGCCCCTATGGGGCTGGGTGTACCATCAATGGTACGCGGTGAGTACCAGAAACTATAATCCCCAAGCCGTTTTCCGTTAGGAAATCATGCTTGGGGATTGTCTGATGGTATATGTATCGGCACTGGGGCAATGCGCAAAGGAGTTGTGCCTGTGTGCCGAATGGTCTAAAACTGCAGCAGGCTCGTCACTTCGACATCCTTGTCGAAGATGTCGCGAGCGTTAGGAAACTCCGAAATAAGCTCGATGATGAAATTGCAGTAGACCTTTTTCGGGTGGAACTTCCGTACCAGGTCGCAGGCGGCCTTCATCGTTCCGCCCGTGGCCAGGAGGTCGTCGTGGAGCAGCACCACATCATTCTCGCTGATGGCATCCTTGTGGATTTCGATGGTGTCGATGCCATATTCCTTGGCGTAGCTCATTTGGATGGTTTCGCACGGCAGCTTGCCCGGCTTGCGGCAAAGCACGATGCCTGCCCCCAGGCGGATGGCAGCAGCGGAGCTCATGACAAATCCACGGCTCTCAATGCCAACAATCTTCGTGATGCCCTTATCCTTATAAAGGTCGAACATCTCGTCGGAGATGAGTTTTACGCACTCTGCACTTTTAAACAGTGTGGTGACATCGCGGAAATTGACGCCCTTGATGGGCCAGTCGGGGATGCACCGCAGATTGTTTAACAAGATTTGATTGTTCATGTTTAACGTTTTACTTTATGTGTAATTGTTTAATTCTGAATGATTTATCCGTTGTCTTGTTTCACGTGAAACATCTATCGTCCCAACAGGACAAGCATCACATTGATGTCGCTGGGTGATACGCCCGGGATGCGGCTGGCTTGCCCCAGAGTGTCGGGGTCTATGCGCTGCAGTTTCTGCCGGCCTTCGGTCGAAATCTCGTGGAGCTCGTCGTAGCGGAAGCGTCCCTTGATACGAATGTCTTCGAGACGGTGCATCTTGTCGGCCACAACCTTTTCGCGCTCAATGTAGCCTTTGTACTTGATGCGGATTTCAGCCGCCTCTGCAATCTCTTCCTTTCGGTTTGCCGGTGTCTCCAGCGTCTCTTTCAGTTCGGGGATGATGTCAGCCAACTGTCGGATGGACACCTGCGGTCGGCCGATGAGGTCTGATATCTTGCAACCCATGCGTAGGGGTGCCGTTCCGATGGCCTCCAGAGCACCGTTGATTTCTTTAGGCTTGACGGATGTGGTGTCGCAAAACTCGATGATTCTGCGGATGTTCTCTTTTTTCTCCAACCACCAGTCGAGGCGGTCACGCTGTGCAAGGCCCAGATCGTAGGCCTTCTCCGTCAGGCGGGCATCAGCGTCGTCTTGGCGCAACAGGATGCGGTATTCGGCTCGCGAGGTGAACATGCGGTATGGCTCGTCCACACCCTTGGTGGTCAGGTCGTCGACCAAGACACCGATGTAGCTCTCGTCGCGCCGCATGGTGAACCTGCTGCCGCCTGCACATTTCAGTGCAGCGTTGATGCCCGCTATGAGACCTTGCCCCCCTGCCTCTTCGTAGCCTGTGGTTCCGTTGACCTGTCCTGCGAAGAACAAGCCACCTACCACTTTCGACTCCAGCGAGTGGTTGAGCTGTGTCGGGTCGAAATAGTCGTACTCGATGGCGTAGCCTGGGCGGTAGACCTTCACGTCGCGCAGGGCCGGTATCTCGCGCAGGGCACGCAGTTGGGTCGCCATGGGCATGGACGACGAAAATCCGTTGAGATACATCTCGTTGGTGTCCTCACCCTCGGGTTCGATGAACAGCGGATGCTGGTCTCTGCCCGGGAATGTGACCAGTTTCGTCTCGATCGACGGGCAGTAGCGTGGACCGGTAGACTGTATCTGTCCGTTATAGAGTGGCGAGTTGGCAATGTCGCTTTGCAGGATGTCGTGCACACGGCTGTTGGTGTAGCACGTCCAGCATGGCAGTTGTTTGAGCTTTCTGTGCTGCGGCATGTAGGAGAACTGCTGTTGCCCCTCGTCGCCAGGTTGCAACTCTGTGTCCTCGAAGTGGATAGACCGTTTGTCGAGGCGCACGGGCGTACCCGTCTTCATCCTTCCGGCACGGATGCCCCACCGCGTGATGCTCTCCGTGAGGTGATAGGTAGCGGGTTCGGCACACCTGCCCCCAGGCACCTTGTGCTTGCCGACATGCATCAGTCCGTTGAGGAAGGTGCCCGCGGTGATGACGATGGCGCGGGCGCGCATCTCCACGCCCCAGACGGTCTTCACGCCGACGGCCTCGCCGTTCTCTACGAGAATCTCCTCCGCCTGGTCCTGCCACACGTCCAGGTTGGGCGTGTGGTCGATGACGCGCCGCCATTCCCAGATGAACTTCCCGCGGTCACATTGGGCACGGGGTGACCAGACGGCCGGTCCCTTGCCTTTGTTGAGCATGCGGAACTGTATGGCCGTGGTGTCTGTGACCAGTCCCATATGTCCTCCGAGAGCATCAATTTCCCTGACAATCTGTCCTTTGGCGATACCGCCGACAGCCGGGTTGCAGCTCATCTGCGCAATCTTGTTCATGTCCATGGTGACGAGCAAAGTCCTCGCCCCCATGTTGGCTGCCGCGCATGCCGCCTCGCAGCCCGCGTGTCCTCCGCCAATCACAATCACATCGTATTTGAAATCCATGATTTTGTCTTTTCGGCAAAAGTAAGAAATAAAATCGATTTTTTATTTGTTTTACTTTGATTAATCACTAAAATATATTATTTTTGCAGTCATAAATTGGCGCGCGCATACCTACTATAAGGTATTGTGCAGACCCGAAAAATCGTCACCAACGATAGTTGCCTCTTTGGAATACCATCAACAACGGAATTTTATCTAACATTTAAATAATTAAAAATCAATCATTTATGTGGTTAATCAATTCTCCAATTGGTAGGAAAGTGGTGATGTCGCTCACTGGCATCTGCCTCATTCTCTTCCTGACCTTCCACTGCGCGATGAATGTTGCTGCGTTCTTCTCTGGAGACGCCTACAACACCGTCTGTGAGTTCCTGGGTGCAAACTGGTATGCTGTTGTCGGCACGCTGGGCTTGGCCTTCCTTGCCTGCTGCCACATCGTGTATGCCTTCATCCTCACCGCACAGAACCGCCGCGCCCGTGGCGACCAGCGCTATGAGGTGACCAACCGCCGTCCGGAGGTGTCATGGGCCTCACAGAACATGCTCGTGCTGGGTCTCATCGTCGTCGTGGGCATTCTGCTGCACCTTTACAATTTCTGGGCACACATGATGCTGGCCGAGTTCACTGGTGCCGTCGGCGCCTGCGCTCCCGCTGATGGCTTCGGCTGGATCAAGGAAGTGTTCTCTTGCCCGGTCTATTCCGTGCTCTACCTTGTTTGGATTGTCGCCCTGTGGTTCCACCTGACCCACGGCTTCTGGTCAGCCATGCAGACGCTGGGCTGGAGCGGCAAGATCTGGTTGAAGCGCTGGCAGACCATCGGTGTCGCCTATGTCACCGTCTTACTGGGCGTCTTTGCCATTCTCGTACTGAGCTTCTGGCTTGGCTTCGCTCCGAGCATGTGTTAACAATACATTCAAATCAATCATTATGTCACAAATAGATTCTAAGATTCCAGAGGGCCCCTTGGCCGAGAAATGGACCAATTATAAAGCCCACCAGAAGCTGGTCAACCCGGCTAACAAGCGTAAGCTCGACATCATCGTCGTAGGAACAGGTCTGGCCGGTGCCAGTGCTGCCGCCTCACTGGGCGAGATGGGCTTCCATGTCATCAACTTCTGCATCCAGGACAGCCCCCGCCGTGCACACTCTATCGCTGCTCAGGGCGGTATCAACGCTGCCAAGAACTACCAGAACGACGGTGACGCCGTGTATCGCCTGTTCTATGACACCATCAAGGGAGGTGACTACCGTGCCCGCGAGGCCAACGTCTACCGTCTGGCAGAGGTCAGCGCCAGCATCATCGACCAGTGTGTCGCACAGGGCGTGCCTTTCGCCCGTGAGTATGGCGGCATGCTTGCCAACCGTTCGTTCGGTGGCGTGCAGGTGAGCCGTACGTTCTATGCCAAGGGCCAGACCGGCCAGCAGTTGCTGCTCGGTGCCTACAGCTCGCTGATGAAAGAGGTGAACAACGGTACCGTGGAGCTCCATACCCGTACTGAGATTGAGGATGTCGTCATCATCGACGGACGTTGCCGTGGCGTTATTGCCAAGGACCTCGTCAGTGGAAAGCTCGAGCGCTACGCCGCCCATGCTGTCTGCTTGGCAACCGGTGGTTACGGCAACACCTATTTCCTCTCTACCAATGCCATGGGTTGCAACTGCACAGCCGCCATCCAGGCTTACCGCAAGGGTGCCTATTTCGCCAATCCCTGCTTCGTGCAGATCCACCCGACCTGTATCCCCGTCCACGGCGACAAGCAGTCGAAGCTGACCCTGATGTCAGAGTCTCTGCGTAACGACGGCCGTATCTGGGTGCCCAAGAAGCTGGAGGATGCCAAACGTCTGCAGCGTGGCGAGATCCAAGGCCGTGACATCCCCGAGGAGGACCGCGACTACTACTTGGAGCGCCGCTATCCCGCCTTCGGTAACCTCGTGCCCCGTGACGTTGCCTCTCGTGCCGCCAAGGAGCGCACCGACAAGGGCTTTGGCGTGAACAACACAGGTCTGGCCGTGTTCCTCGACTTCTCAGAGGCTTTCGAGCGTCTGGGCCGCAAGCGTGTCGACGAGCGTTATGGCAACCTCTTTGACATGTACCAGGAGATTACGGACGTGGATCCCCACGATAACCCCATGATGATCTTCCCCGCCATCCACTACACCATGGGTGGTCTCTGGGTCGACTATGAGCTGCAGACCAGTGTCAAGGGTCTGTTCGCCCTCGGTGAGTGCAACTTCTCCGACCATGGTGCCAACCGTCTGGGTGCCTCGGCTTTGATGCAGGGTCTGAGCGATGGCTATTTCGTTATCCCCTACACCATGCAGAACTACCTGGCTGACCAGATCACCGTTCCGCGCTTCAAGACCAATCTGCCTGAGTTTGACGAGGCTGAGAAGAAGGTCCAGGCCGAGATCGACCGTATCTACGACATCCAGAACAAGCAGGCCGACAAGAGCAAGCTGCTCAGCGTCGACTCCATCCATAAGGAGCTCTACAAGATCATGTGGAACTACGTCGGCATGGCCCGTAATGCGGAAGGCCTCAAGACAGCCCTCAAGAAGCTGAAGGACGTGCGCGAGCAGTTCAACACCTGCGTGCGCATCCCCGGCTCCAAGGAAGGTCTGAACGTTGAGCTTGACAAGGCCATCCGTCTCCGCGACTTCATCCTCATGGGCGAGCTGATCGCTTACGACGCACTTGAGCGCAACGAGAGCTGCGGCGGTCACTTCCGCGAGGAGAGCCAGACAGAGGAAGGCGAGGCCAAGCGTAACGACGAGGAGTACATGTACGTCGCCTGCTGGGAGTACCAGAACGACGACAACACAGCTCCCGTCCTGCACAAGGAACCGCTCAACTACGAGTACATTAAGGTGCAGACACGTAACTACAAGTCGTAGGATTCCCCAGTCTGCCTTCACCGGCAGACATGAGGAAACGCAGAAACATTCACATTTAACTTCAGAACAATTCAAATGGATCAGAATATATCATTCACACTTAAGGTGTGGCGCCAGAACGGCCCGACGGCCGAAGGCCATTTCGACACCTTTGAGATGAAGGACATCCCCGGTGACACCTCTTTCCTGGAGATGCTCGACATTCTCAACGAGCAGCTCATCGAGCAGGACAAGGAGCCGTTCGTCTTCGACCACGACTGTCGCGAGGGTATCTGCGGCATGTGCTCGCTCTACATCAACGGTAACCCCCACGGCCCCGCACAGGGAGCCACCACTTGTCAGCTCTACATGCGCCGTTTCAACGATGGCGATGTCATCACCGTAGAGCCTTGGCGTTCGGCCGCCTTCCCTGTCATCAAGGACTGCATGGTCGACCGTTCGGCTTTCGACAAAATCATCGCTGCCGGCGGCTATACCTCTGTGCGCACCGGACAGTCGCAGGATGCCAATGCCATCCTGATTTCCAAGGACGCTGCCGACGAGGCCATGGACTGCGCTACCTGCATCGGCTGCGGTGCTTGCGTTGCCGCTTGTAAGAACGGCTCTGCCATGCTGTTCGTCTCCAGCAAGGTCAGCCAGTTTGCACTGCTGCCCCAAGGCCGTCCCGAGGCTGCCCGCCGCGCCAAGGCCATGGTGGCCAAGATGGAAGAGCTGGGCTTCGGCAACTGCACCAATACCCGTGCCTGCGAGGCTGAGTGCCCGAAGAACGAGTCGATTGCCAACATCGCTCGTCTGAACCGCGAGTTCATCAAGGCCAAGCTCGCCGACTAATCCGACGATATTTATACACACGATACGCCCGTAGGTGATCCTTTCGCCTGCGGGCGTTTGTTTGTATGCTCGGCATATCTTCTGCCCAGAGATATTTTTCAATTTGACGGTTTTTCCTACCTTTGCATAAGGAATGGCGTGTTAGCTGTTTTTGGTAATAGACAAAGTTCATCATGAAGAACGAAGCAACCCTCCTGTTTGTGCGCCACCATCGGGAAGATGATGTACGTCGCCTGGCTTTTGCGGGCGACAAGCATCCCGATGTGGACCTGACTTGGGCCCTTGACCAAATCAGTGGCTGGCAGACTGCCCGCCACAAGTTGCCCTCGTGGGCGGCCTGTGAAGGTGTGGTCTATCCGCCCCATCTCAACATGGAACAGTGCTCCAGTGAGTTTACGGGGCGCTACAAGGCCGATTTGGCCGCCCGCTTGGTGGGTGGCCACAACAAGTGCGATTGCCGCCTGGTGGACCTTACAGGCGGCTTTGGCGTCGACTTCTCGTTGATGGCCCGCGCTTTCACTGCGGCCACCTACGTGGAACGCAACGAGGCTTTGTGCCGCATCGCCCGCCACAACTTCCCCTTGCTGGGCTTGCCACAGGCCGAGGTGGTGTGTGGCGACGGCACACAGTATCTGCAATCCATGCCGCCGGTGCCCTCCCTGATGCCTTCAGACAGCCGCACCCTCATCTATCTTGACCCCGCTCGCCGCGACAACCATGGCCGCAAGGTCTTCGGCATGGAAGACTGCACACCCGACGTTGTGACCCTTGGTGACGCCCTGCTCCAGCGGGCTGACGTAGTGATGGTGAAACTATCGCCGATGCTGGACTGGCATGATGCCGTGCGGAAATTGCCATGCGTCACCGAGGTGCATATCGTCTCGGTGGCCAACGAGTGTAAGGAACTTCTGCTGGTGATGACCCGCGAAGAGCGTCCCTTGCGTGTGGTCTGCGTCAATGACCAACAGGTATTCAGTTATCTTGCAGAGGGAGTCACGTCTGCAGCATCACAGTCGCTCCCGGTGCGTCCCGATGTGTTGCTCGTGCCCAATAGCAGTGTGATGAAGGCCGGGTGCTTCCGCGAGCTGGAAATGGTTTTTGGCATGCCGCAAATCGGAGCCGATGCCCATCTCTTCGTGGCCGATGCCCCCGTGGCGGATTTCCCTGGTCGCCAGTTTCGCATCCTTCGCACTACCTCGATGAACAAGCGCGAGTTGCGCGAGGCGTTCCAAGGCGTCGGTCAGGCCAATATCGCTGTGCGCCACTTTCCTCTCACCGCCGATGCCCTCCGTCGCCGACTGAAGCTCAAGGATGGTGGCAGGCTTTATGTGTTTGCTACCACAGTGGGCAAAGAACACCGTTTGTTCCTCACTGAGAAGATTTCTTCTTGTTGACTTCCAGGCACTTTCTGTAAAAACAACAAAGCCGCCCCGTGTGGTTTACGGAGCGGCTTATGCGGTATACTGTAGGATGTGTTGTCGGCTATGCCGTGGCGGCCTTGATGGCTGCGCCTATCTGGCAGACAGGCTTACCTTGGCCCCCTTCAGGCCCTTTGCGGTCACGCTGAGTGTCACCTTCCCTTTTGTTCCCTTGTTTCGGACTACGGCCAGGGCATGCCCGTGCCATGCTTTGTGTGTGTTGTCGTAATAGACATCGGTATCTGTTATGTCAGCGTTACCCGCTGCCAGCAGCTCACCACCCGTCACCTCAAAGGTCAGCAGGTTGCTTGCCGTTGGGCATACGTTGCCCTTTTCGTCCTCGAGCCATACATCTATGAATGCCAGTCCGCCAGGCGTCAAGTCCTTCCTGTCGGCTTTCAGCACGATGTGAGTGGGCGATCCTGCCGTTGTGATGGTCTGCACGTGGTTTCCGGCTACGGCTTTCAGTACGCCCGGTTGGTAAGGCAGACGGAACACAGCCTTGAATTGTGTGCTGTCGGCCACGGCTTTCGTGTCAACGAGGCGGTCGTTGAGGAAGAGCGACACCTGTGGCTCGCGTGTGTAGACCACCACGTCAATGTCTTTCCCTTCCCATCCTGGCCAGTTCCAACTCTCCACTGTGGGCCATGTAGCCCATAGTCCGGTGCGAACTTTGCCCACGTAGCCGTCCGGCTCATATACGGCCAAGTGCATGCGTTCCTCCTGGTTAGCGTTCCATAACAGCGAACGGTAATGACCTACGGGCTTGATATATCCCGTAAGGTCCACGTCGCCGCAGTAGGCTGCGTGCCAGGGCCACAACGGTCGCTGGTAGTGTTCGCCCTCGGGGTCGCCGTCGTGCCAGTAGCGTCCGATGCCGCTTTCGCCGATGTAATCGAGACTTGTCCATACGAAGTCGCCTACGATGTAGGGATGGTCCATGCAGCGCTTCCAGTTGGCGAAGGCATCCTTGGGATACGACTCTGTCTGCCACATCACCCTTTCGGGCACTCGCTGGTGGTCGCCCTCCGCCTTGTGGATCATATAGTTGTAGCCCACGATGTCCTGTGCCGATGCCAGTGGGTCGTAGATGTCCCAGTCGCTGTCCCATGCCGCCAGGGCCGACGTGATGGGGCGAGTGTCGTCCCACCGCTTCACTTGTTCGCGTAGCTGGTAGGCCGTGGCTACCGCCTCCCTCGACTTGCGCTCGATAATCTCGTTGCCCACGCTCCAGCAGAAGATGCTGGGATGGTTCTGGTCGCGTCGCACCATGGCCTCGATGTCCTTTTTGTACCATTGGTCGAAGAGCGTCGAGTAGTCGCAGGTGTTCTTGGCACTGCGCCAACCGTCGAATGCCTCGTCGATGACCAGCAGGCCCAGCGAGTCGCATGCATCCAGAAACGCCTCCGACGGTGGGTTGTGGCTGGTCCGTGCAGCGTTGTATCCCGCCCGTTTCATCAGTTGTACCTTGCGTATCTCTGCGTCCTTCCAGGCTGCAGCCCCCAAGATGCCGTTGTCGTGGTGCAGACATCCACCGTTGAGCTTGATGCTCCTGCCGTTGAGCGTCAGTCCGTGGGTGGCATCGTAGTGGATAGTGCGTATGCCAAACCAGCGCTCCTCGCGGTCGATGACCTTGCCGTCAGCGTCTTGCAGTTCCACCACCGCCTTGTAGCGGTTGGGTTGCTCGGGGCTCCACAGGCGTGGGTTATCGACCCGGAACACCTGTTCCACTACCCTTGTGGTGTCGCCATCAAGGCTCACGGTCTGGCTGAAGGCTGTTGCGTTGCCCAGCCGCATTATCAGTTTTGTGTTTGCCGTCTGGCCTGTTTGGTTGTAGAGCGTTGCCTTCATCCGCACCTCATGCTCTGAGGGTGTGGTGATCTGCACGCCCCATCGGTCGATGCCCAGTCCGTTTTTTCGGATGAGCCACACGTTACGGTAGATGCCCGACCCCGTGTACCAGCGGCAGTTCTTCTGTTTCGAGTTGTCCACGCGCACCAGAATGGTGTTCGCCCCTTTGCGCAGAGCCTGCGAGATGTCACAGAAGAAACTCGAATAGCCATAGGGATGGCCGCCCACCCGTTGGCCGTTGACGTAGACATCCGAGTTCATGTAGACGCCCTCGAAGTAGAGGTCCACCCGGTTAGGGGTCAGTCCTCTGTCGCTCATGGCTTTGCCATCCAGCCATTTGTCGTCTATGTAAAGCGTTTTTTTGTACCATCCCGTTCCCGTTGGCAGGTATCCCCCATCGTTGCCCGACGGGTTCTTCTCGTTGAAAGGCATGAGTATGCTCCAGTCGTGGGGCAGGTTCACGGCCTTCCAGCCTTCCTGTTGGCTCACGCTTTGCACATCACCGTCGCCATAGCGGAAGGTCCATCCGTCGTTGAATAGTTGTTTTTGCGCCCATGTGGTAAGGGCTGTCAGCAGGCATAAAGCCAGAGCCATGCACCTGTGCAAGCCTGGGACTTGAGAGGGGAGTCGGTTGTTCTTCATCTTTGTCGTTGGTGTGTTGTGAAAAAAGTTAGTTGGTTTCTGTGGGTTTTGGTTGTCTTGCAAAAATACGATAAAAAAACGAAAAATAGCCTTTGGGTTTGGCTTTTCAGCTAAAAAGTTATATTTTTGCATGCTTAAAGGCTTTCAACATCAAGAATTTATAACTTTCATGGGAGTAGAAATACGCAAGGTGGAGACCGCCAGCGATCTCAAGACCTTTATCGATTTTCATTACGATTTATATGCGGGCAGCCCTTATGATGTGCCCAACCTGTACAGCGATGACAAAAACACGCTGAGCAGGGACAAGAATGCCGCTTTTGAATTTTGCGATGCCGAGTATTATCTGGCTTACAAGGACGGCAAACTTGCAGGGCGTGTGGCGGCTATCATCAATCACCGCGTCAATGAGCACTGGAAGGTGAAGGATGTGCGCTTTGGCTGGATTGATTTCATCGATGACATTGAGGTTAGCCGTGCTCTCTTCGATGCTGTGGCCTCCTATGGACGGGCCAACGGCATGACCGCCATGGTGGGGCCGCTCGGCTTCTCTGACATGGACCCCGAGGGCATGCTGACGTGGGGCTTCGACAAGCTCGGCACCATGGCCACCATCTACAATTACGACTATTACCCGCGCCACATGGAGCAACTTGGCGGATGGAACAAGGACAACGACTACGTGGAGTTCTTCCTGCCCGTGCCCGATGAGGTGCCCGAGAAATATGCCAAGATAGCCAAGCTGGTGGAGAAACGCTACAACCTCCATGTGAAGAAGCTGACCCGCGAGGATGTATGGAAGCGCGGCTGGGGCCGCAAGCTCTTCGAGATTATCAATGCCACCTATACTGGGCTCTATGGCTTCGTGAAGCTTACCGACAAACAGATTGACCAGTATGTGAAGATGTACATGCCTGTGGTCGACCTCAATCTTGTCACAGTCATCGTCGACGGCAACAAGAACGATGCTGTGGCGGGTATGGGCATCACCATTCCGTCGCTCTCTCGCGCCTTGCAGAAGTGTCGTCGCGGACGGCTGCTGCCCTTGGGATGGTGGCATGTGTTGCGCGCCATTAAGTGCCATAAGACCGAGGGCGTCGACCTCTTGCTTGTGGGCTTCCTGCCCGAGTATCGAAGCAAGGGCGCCAATGCCCTGCTTTTTGCCGATCTCATTCCCCGCTACATCGACTATGGTTTCAAGTGGGGCGAGACGCAGGTCGAGATGGAGAGCAACGAGGGCGTGCAGGGACAGTGGGGCCCACTGAACCCAATCAACCACAAGCGCCGCCGCTGCTACCGCAAGAGCCTCTGAAAGCCTCCGATCCCCCTACACCGTAAGGAACGGGAAACAACCATTGACATTAAGAATACTTACAATCCATGAGCAACGACATAAACAACGAAACGCACCCCCATGACTCCGTGCAGCCCACTGTCGCCTATACTGACGACAACATCCGTCACTTGAGCGACATGGAACATGTGCGCACCCGTCCTGGCATGTACATCGGCCGCTTGGGAGACGGTTCACTTCCCGAAGACGGGGTCTACGTGCTTTTGAAGGAGGTCATCGACAACTCCATCGATGAATTTAAGATGAAAGCCGGCGACCGCATCGAGGTAGATATCGACGACAACCTGCGCGTCTCTGTGCGCGACTATGGTCGTGGTATCCCGCAGGGCAAGCTCGTAGAGGCGGTCTCCGTGCTCAACACGGGGGGCAAGTATGACTCCAAGGCGTTCAAGAAAAGCGTTGGCCTCAATGGTGTCGGCGTGAAGGCCGTCAACGCCCTCAGTTCCCACTTTGAGGTGAAAAGCTTCCGGGATGGCAAGGTGCGTAGCCTGTCCTTTGAATGTGGTAAACTGATGGGCGATAACACGGAATCCACTAACGACGAGAACGGCACCTTTATCTTCTTCGAACCAGACAACACGCTCTTCAAGAACTACCAGTTCCACGAAGAGTTTGTGGAGACCATGCTCCGCAACTATACCTATCTCAACTCCGGCCTCACCATTCTTTACAACGGACGGCGCATTAAGAGCCGTAACGGACTGGAGGACCTGCTCGTGGACACCATGACCACCGACCCGCTCTATCCCATAGTCCACATCAAGGGCGAGGACATTGAGATTGCTTTCACCCACACCAACCAGTATGGTGAGGAATATCATAGCTTTGTCAACGGCCAGCATACCACACAGGGCGGAACCCATCAGAGCGCTTTCAAGGAGCATATTGCCAAGACCATCAAGGAGTTTTACGACAAGAACTACGAGTATACCGATATCCGCAACGGCATCGTGGCGGCCATAGCCATCAATGTGGAGGAACCGGTGTTTGAGTCGCAGACCAAGATCAAATTAGGCTCCACACTGATGGAACCTGGTGGAGAGACCATCAACAAGTATGTTGGCGACTTCATCAAACGTGAGGTCGACAACTATCTCCATATCCACAAGGAAGATGTGGCCGACGTGCTCGAGAGCAAGGTCAAAGAGAGCGAACGCGAGCGCAAGGCCATGGCCGGGGTCACCAAGCTGGCACGCGAACGTGCCAAGAAAGCCAACCTGCACAACCGCAAGCTGCGCGACTGCCGCATACACTACTGTGATGCCAAGGACAACCGCAAGGAGGAAAGCTGCATCTTCATCACCGAGGGCGACTCGGCCAGCGGCAGCATCACCAAGAGCCGTGACGTCAACACCCAAGCCGTATTCTCGCTCAGGGGCAAGCCCCTCAACTCTTTTGGCCTGACCAAGAAGGTGGTCTATGAGAATGAGGAGTTCAATCTCCTGCAGGCGGCACTCGATATTGAGGACGGTCTCGACAACCTGCGTTACAACAAGGTCATTGTGGCCACAGATGCGGATGTCGACGGCATGCACATCCGCCTGCTCATCATCACCTTCTTCTTGCAGTTCTATCCTGAATTGATTAAGAAAGGCCATGTCTACGTGCTCCAGACACCGCTCTTCCGTGTGCGCAACCGCCGCACGAAGATCAAGGACAAGAAGATGATTGCCGATTATGACAGCCGTCTGGGAAATGGCGAGAAGAAAGGTGACTTCATCACCCGCTACTGCTATACCGATGAGGAGCGTGTCGGTGCAATACGCGACTTGGGCCCTGATCCTGAAATCACGCGCTTCAAGGGCCTCGGAGAGATTTCGCCCGATGAGTTTGCCCATTTCATCGGACCCGACATGCGACTGGAACAGGTGACGCTCCACAAGAACGACCAGGTGCAGAAACTTCTTGAATACTATATGGGCAAGAACACCATGGAACGCCAAAACTTCATCATCGACAACCTGGTGATTGAGGAAGACATCCCTGAGGAGGGATAATAAACACATACACACTTTATGACCATGACCCGCATCCTTTCATACCTGCGACATCAGCGCCTCTCTCGTGGGGAGGCTGACATGAGGCTTTCGTGCCTTGTCGTGCCTGTTGTTTCCTTGTTCCTGTCTTTTCTTCCCTGTTCGACCTTGTTTGCGCAGCGCAGCCCGCGTGGTGTCAACGAGGAGCAGATGCGTAAGCTCCAGATAGCCGAACTGGCTATCAGCGACCTCTACGTCGACACGGTGGACCAGTCGAAGTTGGTTGAGGCCGCCATACGCGGTATGCTGGGAAAACTCGACCCCCATTCGTCTTACTCTACAGCCAAGGAGGCCAAGGCCATGAACGAGTCGTTGGGAGGCTCCTTCGAAGGCATTGGTGTGCAGTTCAACATCCAGAACGACACGTTGCTTGTCATCCAGCCCGTCACGGGCGGTCCTTCGGAGAAGGTGGGCATTGTGGCTGGTGACCGCATTGTGGCTGTAGACGATACGGCTATCGCTGGTGTGAATATGGCTCGTGACGAGATTGTCAGGCGCCTGCGCGGCCCCAAGGGTTCCAAGGTGGTGCTGACCATTGTCAGACGCGGCATCAAGGAGCAACTGACATTCACCGTCGTGCGCGACAAGATTCCTGTGAAGACGCTTGATGCCAGCTACATGATACGTCCCGGTGTGGGCTATGTGCGTATCGGTAGCTTTGGTGTCACCACCTACAAGGAGTTTATGGATGCGGTCAAGGCTCTTCAACGCCAAGGCATGAAAGACCTGGTGCTCGACCTTCAGGACAATGGCGGCGGATATATGATGGCCGCTGTACAGATAGCCAACGAGTTTCTGAAGAAGGACGATCTCATCGTCTATACTGACGGACGCCGTGTGCCCCGCAACACTTATCGCGCACAGGGCAACGGCACGCTACAGAATGGACGTGTGGTGGTGCTTGTCAATGAGTTTTCCGCCTCGGCATCTGAAATTGTCACAGGAGCCCTGCAAGACCAGGACCGTGCCATTGTGGTGGGGCGTCGCTCCTTCGGAAAGGGGCTTGTCCAGCGTCCCGTAGAATTCTCCGACGGTTCGATGATGCGTATCACCATCGCCCATTATTTCACGCCCGCAGGGCGGTGCATCCAGAAGCCTTATAAGAAAGGCGACCTCAAGGCCTATGAGCAGGAGCTTGATAGCCGCTACAAGCATGGTGAACTCTACAGTGCCGATTCCATCCACTTTGCTGACTCTCTGAAGTTCTATACCTTGCAGCGCCATCGCGCGGTCTATGGCGGCGGTGGCATCATGCCCGACTATTTCGTCCCTCTCGACACCACCCAATACACGCGTCTCCATAGGCAGTTGGCTGCCAAGGGCGTCATCATCAAGCAGTGCCTGAAATATGTGGACAACAATCGCAAGCGGTTGCACAGGCAGTATCCTGCCTTTCAGTCTTTCCTCAGCTCGTTCGCGGTGCCCCAGAGCTTGATTGACGAGGTGCTGGCCGAAGGAAAGAAGGCTCAAGTGGAGCCGAAAGACGAACAGGAGCTGGAACAGACGCTGCCGCAGTTGCGTGCGCAGCTGAAGGCTCTTGTGGCGCGCGATATGTGGGATATGAGCGACTATTTCCAAGTCATCAACGAGCAGAACCATATTGTCAACAAGGCCTTGGACGTTCTGGGAGACAACGAGGCTTGGCAGTGAGCGGTGCCACCTAAACTTTCAGGACATGGAACAGTTGTTGCATTATTGCTGGAAGCACAAGATGTTTCCCCTTGCCGCGCTCCGTACTACAGACGGACGGTCAGTGGAGGTGATTGATCCCGGTTTGCATAATCGCAATGCGGGTCCCGATTTCTTCAATGCAAAGGTGAAAATCGACGGTGAGTTGTGGGTCGGCAACGTGGAGATTCATGACAAGTCGTCCGACTGGTTCCTCCACGGACATGACCATGACGACCATTACAACAACGTGGTGCTCCATGTGGCGGGGGTGACTGACACCGAGGTGCGTACGGCCAATGGCCTGACACCACCCCAGATGCAACTCGACGTGCCCGAATCGGTGTGCCGCAACTATGAAAACTTGCTGCAGACCGACAGTTATCCGCCCTGTTACAAGATTGTCCCGCATCTCTCGGGCCTGATGGTCCACTCCTGGATGAGTGCCCTTGAGACCGAACGCCTGGAGCGCAAGACCGAAGATATCAGCAGGCGGGCGACCCTGTGTGATGGCTCTTGGGAGTCGGCCTATTTCGTCACCATGGCCCGCAACTATGGATTTGGCATCAACGGCGACGCTATGGAGCAGTGGGCTCTCAATGTTCCGCTGGGTTCCGTTGGTCATCATAGGGATGATATCTTCCAGATAGAGGCCTTTTTCTTGGGCCAGGCAGGCTTGCTCGACCCTTTGTCGATACCGGAGCGTCATCGTCAGGCAGCTCTTGCTGACGGCTACTTTCAACGTCTAAGGAGCGAATACAGGTATCTGGCGCATAAGTTCGGGCTTCACCCTGTCGATTACCACTTGTGGCGCTTCTTGAGGCTGAGACCTCAAAACTTCCCCCATATACGCATCTCTCAGTTGGCTCACCTCTATTTTTTGCGCAAGGCTGGGCTGTCCCAGCTTGTGGAATGTGAGGACTTGAAGAGTGCCGAACGGTTGCTTGAGACATCGGTCACCGAGTATTGGCAGACCCATTATGCTTTCGGCTGCGAGAGTGCGCACAGCGAGAAACGGTTGTCCGCGTCATCGGTCAATCTGCTTCTCATCAATACAGTTGTCCCCATGCTTTTTGCCTATGGTCGCCACAAACGCGATGACCGGCTCTGCGACCGTGCCTTCAGCTTCCTGGAGCAGTTGCGTGCAGAGAACAACCATATCGTCCGTATGTGGAAAGATTGCGGACTGACAGTCGACAATGCCGGTGACTCGCAGGCCCTCATACAGTTGAAGAATGAATATTGCGACCGCCACGACTGCCTGCGTTGCCGTTTCGGATACGAGTATCTCAAGAGGTAGGGTAGGGCAGATGCTCGATGGCATGACCAACAACGCATAACAAATATGAAAGAATACCTGTTTACCACACAGATGGATGTGCGCGACTATGAGTGCGACATCGAGGGCATTGTGAACAATGCCAACTATCTGCACTACACGGAGCACACCCGCCACCGCTTCTTGCGCAGTCTCGGCGTGAGTTTTTCGGCTCTTCATGAGAAGGGCGTTGATGCCGTGGTAGCGCGCATGCAACTGAAATTCAAGACACCTCTGCGCTGCGACGATGAAATGGTGTCGTGTCTCAACCTGAAGAAAGAAGGCTTGCGCTACGTCTTCGAGCACGATATCTATCGTGCTTCAGACATGCGGTTGAGCTTCCATGCGGATGTCGACCTCGTGACGCTGATCAACGGCAAGCTCGGCGTGAGCGAAGACTATGACCGTGCCTTCGGCTTCGACAAAGCGTAGTGGTTCAAGTATGTTAACAAAGCAGACAAATTGGACAACGAACTGATAAACACCGTAGCCCTGGCTCGTCTGAGCTATTTCCACCTGAACGCCATGGTGGCCCTTTACAGGGAAATGGGGTCGGCCACAGCCATCGTTGAGCAACGTCGTGACTTGACCAGGATGTTCCCCAATCTCCCGGAACGTGTCACCAGTGCACTGGCCAGCCTTGACGTCATGCGCGAGCGTGCCGAGGAAGAACTTGCGTGGGCTGCTGACCACGAGGTGAAGACACTTTGTCTCAACGATCCGCATTATCCCCGGCGGCTCAAGGAAATTCCAGACGCTCCGCTGGTGCTCTTCTTTCGCGGGACGGCTGACCTCAATGCCAGTAGAATTATCAACATTGTCGGCACACGCCATTGCACGGCCTACGGTTCCGACCTTATCCGCCGTTTTGTGGCCGACTTGCGTGTATGCTGTCCCGATACGATTATTGTCAGCGGACTGGCCTATGGCATCGATATCAATGCCCACCGTTATGCCCTTGCCAATCGCATGGATACGGTGGCGGTGCTTGCCCATGGCCTCGACACGCTCTATCCCCAGGGGCATCGCGACACAGCCAATGAGATGCTGGCGCATGGTGGCCTGGTCACCGAGTATATGACGCGCACCAAGCCCGACAAGATCAACTTCGTCAGGCGCAACCGCATCACGGCGGGTCTCTGTGATGCCACGGTGCTGGTGGAGAGTGCGGCCAAGGGCGGAGGACTGATCACCACAAGCATTGCCAAGGATTACCATCGCGACGTGTTTGCCTTCCCAGGTCCCGTGGGCGCACCCTACAGTGAGGGGTGCAACCGTCTCATACGCGACTGTGGTGCCGGTCTCATCACCTCGGCCGAAGACTTTGTCAACGCCATGGGATGGGCCGATGACCAGAAGCTGGCTGAGGCTCGCCGCCAAGGCATCGAGCGTCAGCTCTTCCCCGACCTTACCGACGAAGAACAGCGCATCGTCCACCTCCTGCAAAAGACCAACGACCTCCGGCAGGATACCATTGCAGTGAAGACAGGCTTGCCAGTGGCCTTGGTCATGGCCAAGCTCTTTCAGCTTGAGATGAAAGGCGTGGTCAAGGCTTATGCTGGTGGCACTTATCACCTGTTGGCCTGACGCCCCCAATATACGCACGTGTCTACATGATAGTAAAAAACTCTTTGACTTATGAAGATAGGCAATATAGATTTTGGTAGCAAGCCCTTGTTTCTTGCACCCATGGAAGATGTCACAGATATAGGCTTTCGCAAGTTGTGCAAACGATATGGCGCAGCGATGGTCTATACTGAGTTCGTGTCTGCCGATGCCATCATCCGTTCCATTCCCAGCACACTTGCCAAGATGACGGTTGATGATGACGAGCGGCCCGTAGGCATCCAAATTTACGGGCGCGAAGTTGAGCCGATGGTTGAGGCGGCCAAGATTGTTGAAACCTTCCATCCCGACATTATCGACTTGAACTTTGGCTGTCCGGTGAAGAAAGTGGCTGGCAAGGGTGCCGGATCCGGCCTTCTGAGAGACATTCCCAAGATGCTCGACATCACGCGTGCCGTGGTGAATGCGGTGAAGACCCCCGTTACGGCCAAGACACGTCTGGGATGGGACAAGAATGACCTTGTGATTACCACCCTGGCCGAGCAGTTGCAGGATTGCGGCATTCAGGCGCTCACCATCCACGGGCGCACGCGTTCGCAGATGTACACGGGTGACGCCGACTGGACGCTTATCGGCGAGGTGAAACGCAATCCTCGTATCCGTATTCCCATCATCGGCAATGGTGACATCACCACGCCCGAAGGTGCTTTGCAGGCCTTCGAACGCTACGGGGTGGATGCGGTAATGATAGGACGTGCAACGTTCGGGAGACCATGGTTTTTCAAGGAATGCTGTGATTATATGATTGAGCATGAGGGTGCAGCTCAGGACCTACCTGCACCCTTGTCCATAGACGACAAGATCAATATCCTCGAAGAACAGCTTCGCATCAATGTTGAGCGCATCGATGAGTATCGTGGTATCCTTCACACACGCCGCCACTTGGCCGCATCGCCCATATTCAAGAATATTCCCAACTTTAGGCAGACGCGCATCGCTCTTTTGC
Source organism: Oscillospiraceae bacterium (assembly GCA_963610435.1). Classification (GTDB taxonomy): domain Bacteria; phylum Bacteroidota; class Bacteroidia; order Bacteroidales; family Bacteroidaceae; genus Prevotella. Next base: position 23,133 of record CAVDNW010000015.1, read on the forward strand.
GGGCAGAAACCACGGACGAGGTGCTCGATATACTCGAAAAATGCCGTTTCCTACTAAATAAGTTATCTGCTGAAAGTCAGATGGTTGCGGAATAACTGCGACAAAAGAGTGAATTGTTTTAACTTGCTTTAACGTATTTGTTTTCACCTTTTGTCCTTCCACCCTTTACCCTTCAGTCTTTTATGGCTACCTTTGCATTTATAAAGCATCAGAACGTACATGGCAGACGATTTCGATATACGAGAAAATAACAAGTCCGGGGAGGAAAAAGAGTTTGAGAACGCCCTTCGCCCGCTTCGCTTCGATGACTTCAACGGCCAGCCCAAGGTGGTGGACAACCTCAAGGTTTTTGTCGAGGCCGCCAAGTATCGGCGCGAGCCGCTTGACCATACGTTGCTCTACGGCCCTCCCGGACTGGGCAAGACCACGCTGAGCAACATCATTGCCAATGAGTTGGGCGTCGGGTTCAAGATTACGTCGGGGCCCGTGCTTGACAAGCCTGGCGACTTGGCAGGCATCCTCACGTCGCTTGAGCCCAACGATGTGCTCTTCATCGACGAGATACACCGCTTGCAGCCGGTCGTGGAGGAGTATCTCTATTCAGCTATGGAGGACTACCGTATCGACATCATGATCGACAAGGGACCCTCGGCACGGAGCATACAGCTCGACCTCAACCCCTTCACGCTTGTTGGTGCCACCACCCGCTCGGGCATGCTCACAGCTCCGTTGCGTGCCCGTTTCGGTATCAACATGCACTTGGAGTATTATGATCCGCCCACTCTGCAGCGCATCATCCGACGTTCAGCGCACCTGCTGAAGGTGCCCATCGACGATGACGCGGCAGTGGAAATCGCCCGCCGCAGTCGCGGTACGCCCCGTATAGCCAACGGTCTGCTGCGCCGTGTGCGCGATTTTGCGCAGGTCAAGGGCAACGGTACCATCACCAAGGCCATTGCCGACATTGCCCTTTCGGCGCTCAACATCGACTCCTACGGCCTCGACGAGATTGACAACAAGATTCTGCTGACCATCATCGATAAGTTTAAGGGAGGGCCAGTGGGCATCTCCACCATTGCTACCGCCATAGGCGAGGATGCCGGCACGGTGGAGGATGTGTATGAACCCTACCTCATCATGGAAGGCTTCGTGAAGCGTACACCCCGAGGACGCATGGTCACTCCTCTGGCCTACGAGCATCTGGGACGTGACCCCTACAAGGGAAATGTCATGCAACCCGAACTGTTTTAAGTCCAATCCTTTGTCATACAGCATGGAGAAACACATATCCGAGCCCACTGCCGCATCTTCATCCCGCATGCCGCGCATCGCTCTGTTTGCTGGTAGTTTCGATCCTTTCACCATCGGACATGCCGACATAGTGAGGCGTGCCCTGTCGCTTTTCGACAGGCTCGTCATCGTTGTGGCCGTCAATCCCGAGAAGCGCCACATGTTCACAGTCGAGGAGCGTGTGCAGTTCATCGGCGACCTCTATCGTGATGACGACCGTGTGGAGGTGATGGCTCACGAAGGCCTGATGGCCGATTTGGCCCGGCAGATAGGCGCACGGTTCAATGTGCGGGGCGTGCGCTCGGTCATCGACTTCGAATACGAAAAGATGGCCGCCGAGTACAACGAGCGTTTGGGAGGGCTCGAGACGGTGCTGCTCTATTCCAGTCCGGCTCTGGCCTCCGTCTCGTCGACGGCCTATCGCCAGCTGGTGTTCTTCCATAAGGACGCTGAGGCTGCAGCCCTGCTCCCGTCGCCACCATCGGCCGCATTGCCCTCGCAGGGCTGATGCCGTGGGCCTCGCAGCCATTCAGACAACACGAAAACTCATAATTTATCCATACGAAATATGATCACTTACAATGCAGACGGCGTTAAGATGCCGAAGATACGCCACCGCGAAACGACCGCTTGGATCAAGCGCGTGGCGGAGGCCCACGGACGCAAGGTGGGCGAGATAGGCTACATGTTCGTCAGCGACGAAAAGATACTGGAGGTCAACCGCCAGTATCTGGGCCACGATTACTACACCGACATCATCACCTTCGACTACGACGAGGACGATGTCATCAACGGCGACCTTGTCATCTCGCTCGACACGGTGCGGACCAATGCCGAGAAGTTTGGCAAGGACTATGCCGATGAGCTCAATCGCGTCATCATCCACGGCATCCTTCACCTTTGCGGCATCAACGACAAGGGACCGGGCGAGCGCGAAATCATGGAGGCTCATGAGAATGCAGCCTTGGCCATGCGCTGACTCTGGCGGAGCTCCAAGCCTCCCACACAGGCCCTCACCGAGCCCGTGGGAGGATGAATATCGTACAATAATTGCAAAAATTGTCCAACCATAATCATAAAACACGCTCCGTAGGGCGTGTTTTTTATTTTATTTCTTATTTTTGCAAAAAAGCAAACCTGCATTTGCCAAACAACAATCTAATTATAATCTTTGGAAAACGTATGAAACAAAGACCTTTACTCAAACTGTCGGCTCTGTCGTTCCTGCTGTCGCTCTTCAGCTTGACGGCGCTGGCTGGCCATCGTTATGATTTCAACTACACCGTCTCGAGGCCTGTGGATGCGGCTGACGCCACGTTGTGTCCTGTCTATCCTTCTTTGCTCAAGACGGCCTTGGGCGTCACCGATCCGGCATCGCTGAAGCTTGTTGCCGGCTACAAGAGTACGTCGGGCGACATCAAATACCGCACCTCCAACACGCCGGGGATCGAGGCGGGCAAGAGCGGCCACTGGTTTGACCTCGAGGCCGTGCCCACCAACCGAACCACCAGCCGAGCCGTGCAGGTGGTATGGGAGTCGCCTGCTCTGGCCGTCACCCATAGCGACCTGGCCGCCGTCGGTACCAAACTCAGCCTCATGGAGGGCTTCGTCAACGGCGACGACTCGCTTTTCTTCCACATCAACATCACCTTCACGGGCGCCGGATCGGCAGGATCCGTCGTCACCGACCAGCCCCAATATGTGGGCCGTGCCAGTGAGACCGACGGTTGGCTGGTGACACCGCTCGTGCAGAAGAACGATGAACAGCCCCTGCAGCAAAACTGGATCCAGGTGAACGAAGGCGACAAGATCACGCTGAGCTGCGAGCTTCTCCATCCTGAGAACTACAAGGCTGTGCGCTATCGTTGGTCGAAGACCTCGATGAACGCCAAAACCTACCAGAACGAGGACCTCACCGTGCGCCGTTCGATGACCACCGCTCCCTACGCCATGACGTCCAGCGCAGTCTACGGTGACGGTGCACGCTATGTGCTCCGCGTCTACCTGACCGACCTGACCGGCCATTCGTCGTGGGTCGACTACCACTATTATGTCGATGTGCAGACCAATGCCGGAGCGTTCATGGAGTGGCCCACCTACAAGCTCTCCTATGACTTCCACACTGAGTATCCCGACCTCCAGAAGCCTACCAAGCTTCACACCTTCACCAAGAAGGACGGCACACCTGCCAACTACTATGCCGGCGAGTGGTGGTCGGTGTTCTGGGGCGACAACCTCAACTCCGAGGCCGGCACCGACTCGGCTACCATCTACACTGCCGCCAAGAACATGGTGGCACAGTATGACAAGGACTTCTCCTACATCCGCGACTACATGGGCTGGCCGCCCGACCTCAGCGCACGCCGCGGCTACAAGTCGTTTGTCTATATCTTCGGGTCGGGTCTGAGCAACGACAACACGTCCAACACCGAGAAAGGTGGCTACCAGGGCAACACCTATGCCGACGGACAGAACTGGGCTTGCGTATGGGCCAGCTATTATCCCTTCAGCCGTTTCCGTGCCGATGCCGACAAGAAGTGGACCGACGGCGAGTATCAGCGCAACGCCATGATCCATGAGGGCATCCATGCCATTTTTGCCGACCTGGGCGCTTGCCAGGGGTCGAGCTGGTTCCATGAGGGTGGCAACACGTGGCTTCAGGGCCAGGTCTACGCCAAGCGCGACGGGCTCTATGGCGATGCGGGCTTCCTTGACGGTGGTCCCTTCCTCGCTCCCCACATGCCCATCGAATGTTACTCGGGTTGGCTGCAGGACGGCTCCTATGGTGGGCCGGGCGCACAGGGCGTCAATATGTATAACAGCAATGGCCAGCAGGTCTGCACTTGGCGCAACTACCTGGGCGGCGTGCAGTATGCCAACGCCTTCCCCGTGGTGGCGGCCAACGTGTGTGGCGACGGTGTCATCCCCTGGATCTGGCGCAACTGTAAGGACTATGTGCTCAAGACCATGGGCGACTCCATCGGAGAGGAGCCTATGAGACAGATCGTCACGGCCTACCGCGCACGCCAGGCTCTCTTCGACCTCGGTGGCTGGGACAACTGCTATCGCACGGTGGTCAATGCCAACTTCGGCATCACGGTGAAACCGGAGTGGGAACCCTACTGGATCAATGTCGCACCGTATCGCATCACTCCCTACCAGTCGGTGACGCTCGACAATGCCGACGGCTGGATGTCGCCCGACACGCTGACCAACCCTGGCTGGAGCGGCGGCAACATCATCCCCATACACGTCTCAGGCGATGTGGCCAACGTGGAGTTCCGTCCTGAAGACACACAGATGCGCGCCTTGTTATGCTACCGCACGAAGGATGGTCACTGCTACTACAGTCAGCCTGTGAAGTGCGGCAACATGAGCATCGACATCACCGAGAAGCCGGCCAACGGTGTCATCTTCTGTGTGGTCTGCAACACCGACTATGTCTATCTTGGCGATGCCCAGCGCAAGCACCATTGGGACTACCGCATCCGTTTGGGCGAGGGTGCCAAGGCCATTGCCGACACCTATACCCGCTGGTTCAACTATGAGGAGGACCTGAAGGACGACTACATCACGGGCATCCAGTCAGTGCGCGACAACAACGCCACCACAGGCAAGATCCGCATGATGTCATCCGTAGCCGTGCGTGGCAATGTTGTCCGTCTCGACCTGGGCGATGTCAATCCCGCCGACGTTACCGTGCGCGTCGTGGGCGCTTCAGGCGTCATGGTGCAACAGGGACGCATCAGTGCCGACGGCACCTACCTCGTGCCCGCCAACCTTCCCGCAGGTCTCTGCTTCTTCACCTTCACCTATGGCAACGAGCACCAGACGGTCAAGATGATTGTGAAGTAATCCATACGATTTCCCCCTGTTGAGGCGTCACCCTTGGGTGGCGCCTTTTTGATTGATGTTTGCTTGTCTTGTCATGATTTATTGCCGAAAAGTTTGTCGGTGATTTCAATTGTTCCAGCACACGACAACGAGGATTTGCGTTCCTTGTGCCGTCATTTTTGCACCGCCAACTGGAGATGGATGTCCTGTCGGCTGTCGATAGATGCCGGATCGATGCATGGTAGATGCCTGATGGCATCTCAATATGGCCGCTGTCAAGCCGCGATACGGCATCGATCTTTATGAAAAAAGCATGCTTTTGAGGTCGGTTTTAGCTTTCTGATTTGTAAGGCCTTAATTAACAGCTACTTGCTGAATGGCTCCATTTTTCGTGTATTTCCGGCCAAAGTTTTCTCCGTCGAAAATAAACGATGTTTTCACATGTAGTTTGTTGCGTTTTTTATCGTCGCTTCAAAACGTCCATTTCCTTGGGTTTGGAAACTCGGATGATGGTTTTAAGCTTTTTTCTCAATCTGTAAACAACGATAGATGTTACAGAATGCGTAAAATGTAACAGGTACCCGCAGCATAAGGCATTGCCGTCAAGTGTTTAAGCTATATTTTTGCGGATGGATTTCTGTTGTGCAGAGAAAGTCTTGAAATAACCATGAATATAACCAACACCAAATTATGAACAACGCAAAACTGTTTTTAATGATGCTTGTGTTGTTGCTAGGCATACACACAAGGACACGCGGACAAAACATTTCACCCAACCTCATCAAAGGGGATAGTCTAGAGGTGGTCGGCGCGAAACCTATTGATGGCATCGACGGTATGGGCTACCTGGACCTCGGCCAGTGGCAACCCGAAAAGGAGTACTCGTTCACGCTGCGCCGGCCGAAGGGCGCAGGGGCCAACTATGCCGTGTCGGTGTGGTACCAGGTGGTCGACATCGGCCTCTACACGCTCGACCGCGACAACCGCTACGCCGACAATTTCTACAGCCGCCCGCTGTCGACGCCCCAGTATGAGTGGGACACCTATCAGTGGGACGGATGGAACAGCATCGTGTTTGCGCCCGGCGAAACAGAGAAGACCATCACCGTGAAGACCGCATACGACCCCGACCGAAGCGAACTGCGTGAGGATTTGAGCGGATACATCCGTTTCAGCCATGCCAACCGCACTCGCGTTGACTATGACCTGTTGCAGCTGCGGCTACACAACCCGTCGGCCACGCCCCTCGACACGCGGCTCGACGACGGCGAGGAGCTGATGTGGTCGAGTTGCAGTCTGATACAGCGCGGAGCGGCCGTGAAATCGGGTGAGTGGGTCATGGTGAATATCCAACTGGAAGGAACCAAACACCGTTTCAACAAGGAATTCCTGAACATCGTGGTCGGCGACAGCACGCGCCTGACCGTCGAGACGGGTAGCGGAACGAAGCCCCTTGTGCCGGTGCAGCCGATGGGTACCAACGCCTGGTCGGAGTTGTTCTTTGCCTACCGGGCTACCGACGACGATGTGGTTGTTGACAAATGGGGCAACCTGACGTCTCCGCTCATGGGCACCATGCTGACGGGTGTAAGGCCCAAGGGCGAAAGCGTGGCCTTCGACGTGGATTTTTACTCAAATCTCTACTACTCGGTCAGCAAATACGGAGCTGTTCGCCCGCGTTTTGCAACCATCGATACCGACCACGATACTTACGCCCCGCATCAGGTGGTGAAAGCTAGAGTGAAGGTGGACAACTGGCAGAAGCTAAACGCTGTCTACGGCAGCGAGTGGCTCGGCTGCGTGGCACTCACCGACGACGGCGGACTGACCACGCTCAACAGTTCGCTGCCCACGCTCGACGAGCAGACCGGCGAGCTGGTGTTCACCTTCAACGCCGCCAATCCGCCGGCCGGTGCCACATCGGCCACCCACTATGCCGAACTCATGATATCGGGCCAGCTGCTGCCCACCGACGACAGCGAATCGTGGTGGGTGACCGACCGCCTGCCCTACCTGTTGCCCGCCGACGCCTTTTTCAGCTATAAGGTCGAGGGTGACCCCGTCATTGTCAGCACCACCGGCATCGCCATCAGTGGTATGCCCGAGGGTGACACCATACGCCGCGAAGCCACACTGCAACGATTTACGCTCAGCGCAACCATACAACCGGCCGACTGCTCGTTCATGAAAGGCACATGGACAAGCAGCAACACGAAGGTGGCCACCATCAGTGCTGGCGGACTGGTGGAGGTGCAGGGGTCGGGTTTCGCCGACATCACGTTTACCAGTGCCGAAGCCGCCTACCGCGAAGCACTTGGGCTCGCCCCTGATAGCGCACGTCTCAGCAAGACCGTGCGGCTGCACGTGAAGGGCATTCTGCCCGAAGACGACGAAGAACATAAGTCGTTCACCTCCGATGACGAGACCGTACGCATTACGGCCACCGATGTGCGCCCGCATTTCTCCTACAATTATTACACACCTACGCTAGCTGACTGGGAGATAGCCTCCGACTCGGCCACGGTGTTGTTGCGCCACCACGACGAGCAGACCTACCCCGACATCACACTGCGCGCGCCCCTGGAGGGCAACTGCGTGACGGTCGACATACCGTTCGACGACCATACCTTCCTGCGCAAGCGCTATCAGGACGAGTACCACGGCGCCGAGCCCACCTGCACGGCCTATATCACTGTGCCGATGCGCAACAGAAACGACGGCGAGGAGCACACCTATACCTGTGTGTACCGTGTGTACCACGGCCTGACCAACGCCGAGATGAATACCAACCTCAACGACGACGGCGCGGTGACCGTAAGCGACGACGGTAGCGGCCATGCCAAGGTGGTCTTTTCGAAGCTCGACCGCGAAGAGGGCTTCGACCTGAAGGTGATACAGCTCTACAGCGATCCGTTTGTGGCCAAAGCATGGGTCAAACGCAGTTTCGAACCGGGCGAAATAGACCTGTTCGAGGGCGAGAAGACTGTCGACAACAACATCACGCTGCGCATGATGCCCGACCGCAAGTATGTGGAGGCCACCGTCGATTTCGACTTCACCCTGGTGCCGCAGTACACCAATGTCATCTACGCGAACGCCATGAACCGCTACAACCGCCTGCGTCCCGAGAACGCCTACGGCTACAATGGCGTGGAGCAGTATTTCTACATGGGCCAACAGTATGTAGGCTGGGACTTCACGGGGCTCTCACCCTACTTTTCGGTCAACGGCAGCCACACGCCCGACGGCAACCTCAACGACGACGAGTGGGTGGACAGCAACAAGGATACCTACCAGGCCTACCTCGACAACCCCACCAAGGACAACTACGTGAATCTCATTGAGAGCCAGCAGGTGTATTTCTACCTTTGCCCGGTCAAGGACTGGGGCGACCTGAAGGTGGTGTTCGACGCGACGGACACCGTGAAGGTGGTGGACCGCAACGACCTGGTGTGCCGCTTCAGCGTGGCCTTCCCGCCCGACGACCAGCCCCACCAACTGACGTTCTGCTGGCCCGACGTGAACCTTGAGAAGACCTTCGCCTACACCGCCTACGGCAAGGAGCTGGCCGACCAGTACCGCTTCGACGTGGACATTACCGGCCAACACCAAACCATCGGCGAGTACGAACTGAACTACACCACGCAGGAGGGCAGCCGCAAGACGGCCGTGGTACAGGGCGAACAGGTGGGCTACGGCCATTACCGCCTCATGCTCAACGAGAGCGAGACCATCGACACCCTCTCCATAACCGACCATGTGGCCGAGGGCGAGGAACACGCCGTAATCTCGCCCACCACGGTCTACAACCCGACGCACCTGCAGTCGGCACAGACCCGTATGATGCTTGTGGACAACTTCATGTCGGCCAACTACAACGGCAACGACGTGAAGCTCAACACCATCAACGAGATGGGATTCCGCTTCGTGGACGCCACCACGGGTCAGCCCATCACGCAGGGCGTCACGGTGAACGGTTTCTACGAGCACACTACCATTGAGGCGCAGCCGTACACCGATTTCGCCGACGACGGTGCCATCCACACGCCGCTTTACACCGCCTATGAGATATGCGCCGACGGCTACACGCCGCGTCTGGTGCGCGACATCAGGTTCAACAACCGCGACATCGTGATCGACGGACAGAAATCGTTCATGACCAACGGCAAGATCGTATGTACCGTGCCTCTCTGTCCCAAGGGCAGCGGCTTCCTCGACATCCTCGACATCGCCACCGACGAGAGCCGCCCCGACGACTACGGTGTGTGGCCCAACCACCGGTGGTACACCGGAGCCGACATGCTTGTACCCTACGACGGGTCGCTCAAGCCCGGACGCCAGGTGCGGGTGCTGGTGGGCACCAGCAATCCGCCCGAATACCTCTACGTCACGTCGCCGTCGGCCAACGGCAAGAAGATCACGCTGAGGTGGAGGAACGGATGGCTCTACGAAAACGAGGTGGTGACACCCACCAACCTCTCGCAGCGCTACTTCGAGTATGTGGGCGAGCTGCGCGACTTCCTCTACTCGGAGGTGGAGGATGCCACGTTGCTCACCACCGATGACAACCGGTCGATGGCTTTCGTCAGGATGAAGAACATCGACAAAGACCCCATGGAACTTATCAAGGACATGACCATCGAGCCGAAGCTGCCTACCTCGCAGGTAGGACAGGCATCGAAAGGCATCAACCTGGGCAAGATGCAGAAACAGTTCGATAATTTCGAGCTGCAGTTGCCATCCACCCTGCCGTTTACCGTGGTGGTGAAGAAGGAGAACAGCGACTACCTGTTCCGCGCCCTCTATTCCAAGAATTTCCTGCCTGGAGGCCGCATCATGGACATCATGGACAAGACCGACTTGGTGAGCGACATCGATAAGTATTTCTACGAGTGTCAGCAGATGACAAGCAGCCGCCGTCGTGACTATGAGCCCGATGAGCGCCTGCTGGCCTTTCCAACGGCCTTTGCCGGTATACGCGCTTGGGCCGATGGCCGACTGGTATACGACTATGACAAGGACCGCTATAGTTTCGCTCTGGGCGGACTGGGCATCAAGGCCGAAGCCTCAGCCTACCTCAACGCCAAGATACCCGTGGGCTTCGGTTCGTTCGGCACATCAGTGCAGGGCGAGGTCAGTGCCACGGCGCAGCTCACACGTCCCGACGACGACGATATCAAGAAGGCCACCACACCACTGCCCATGGACATCACGCTCGACTTCCTCACGCAGCTCAAGGTGTCGGCCTACGCCGAGCTGGGTATCGACCTGTGGATAGCGTCGGCCAAGGCCGGCGTGCGCGGCAGCGGATGGGGCTCGTTTGAGAGCCGCATGATTACCAAGCCCTACCTGGGCGGACAGACCGAGGGCGGCGCGAAGCTCACCCTCGGGGCTAGCCTCGAAGCCTACGCCAAGGCCAAGTTTCTGTTCTGGAGCAAGACGTGGAGCGCTAAGCTGCTCAACGTGGAAGGCACTTGGTATGCGCCCAACAGCAATAGCAACCCGCTGAAGCGTGAAGACAGCAGCCGTGCGCCGCGCAAGCAGGTGCGCTTGCGGTCGGCCATCTACAAGCCGCTACGCCTGCCGCAGGTGCCCGACAATTCCTCTGTGCTGCTCAGCGACATTGATGCCTTCGCTCAGCCAGTGTGGCTCTTCGGCGGTACCGATCTGGCCTATATACGGCCGGCTGGCACTGGCGGCAAGCCGCAGGTGCAGCTGCAGTCGGGAACGGCACTCAGCGACATGGAGTATTACAACGTCTTCGATCTCGACGTGTTCTCGCGCATGGTGGAGGGCAGCAAGCAGGGTGTCATAGCGTGCACGGCCAGCAGTTCGGATGCCGACAGCTCGCCCGAACAGGTGTCGAACCATACCCGCGTGTATGTCAGCACTGGCGATGGCTCGACGTGGGCTGCACCGCAGGGACTGGGCGATTATGGCGTGGCCAACCTCATGCCCAAGGCGACGCTCTCCGCTACGGGACGGGCGGCTGTGGTGTGGAAGAGCGGCACGTTCGTTTCCGACAATGCACCCGATGATCCGACGGCCGGACACATCAACGGTGATTTGCTCGTGGTTTGCAACGACGGAAACGGATGGAGCGCGCAACCGCAGACCATGATGACGCTCAATGCACGCCGGCAGATAGCCGACTACTCGCTGGCCATGGCTGACAGCATACCGATGGTGGTGGGCACAGTGGTCGACTCGCTGGCCGATGGCAATGTGCGCTCGCGGCTCACGGCACTCACGCTCAGCGACCAGCGCCTGCCGTTGGAGATGCCCACCACCATCGAGGCCACACAGCCGCAAGTGGTGGCACTGGGCAACGGCTACTATGTGGGTGCGCTGACCACCGCAGGCAACGGCCAGGCCGACGTGCGGCTGATGCGCCTCTCAGCGAAAGGCGAGTTTACCGATGTGGGTGCGCTCGGGCTCGACAACCGATCGATCATCGACTTCAAACTGATTGCGCCGCAGACAGCCTCCACCCTCGACGGCCTGGCCGTGGTGTGGAAGGAAGCCCAGCGCGAGTACACCGATTACGCCAACGACATCTACACCATGAAGACTGCCGTCTACGGCGCACGCATATCGCAGAGTAGCGAGGGAAAGGTCTACCTCTCCTGCCCGCAGAAATTGCTGAGCCAGGACGACAACCTCCTCGTGACCTACTACGACGCGGTATTTGCCGACAACCGCCTCACGGCGGCTATCACCGTGGCCGACGACGACACCGAGGGTGCCACTGTGCTCAAAAGCGAGGTGACGTTCGATAACTCGCTCAAGTGCGAGTATGCCGGTCTGGCCGACAAGGTGGAGGAAGGCAAAGACGTGTCGCTGCAATTCGTGGTGATGAACGAAGGCTATGAGGCCATCGACTATGTGGACATCAACGTCAACGGAAAGGTAACCACCGCCAAGGTGAACCTCATGCCGGGACACAGCGCAGAGGTCACGGCCACGGCACCAGCCAACACCAACCTCGACCAGCCCCTCAACTTCAGCATGACACCCTATTTCGCAGCATCGCCGCTGGCCGCACGATCGCTGGCTGAGGCCAAGGCGAGGGCTCAGCTCATGCCGGCCGTGGCACGGCGTATGGCCAGCACAAAGAGCGGCATGGGCCAGCTCACGGTCAACGTGGTCGACATGGCGGTGCGCACACTTTCAGCGGCGCGGTCGGCCAACGGCGGCAACACCGTGGTGGCGGCCGTCGACAACCTCTCGCCCGTGACGATCAACGACAACTGGCAGGTGAAGGTGGGACTCTTCCGCGACGCCGCCGGCACCCAACTGGTAGCCGACAACTGTGTGGCCACACTGCCCGCCGCTGCCTTGTGCGACTCAGCCGGAAACAACACGGCCACCGTGACTTTCGGCGTGAACAACATAGAGAGCACAGCCACTCTGTATGTCGTGGCGTACACAGTAGATGCTGCCGGACGTGTGGTGACCGACCAGACATTGTCCAACAACATGTCGCCCGTGGCGGTATATGTGTCGGGAGTGCCTTCGTCTATCGGGAAGAGCAACGTGGAGGAAAGCCGGAAATTTACTGTGCGCAACACGGATAACGGCATCATGGTTAGCGGTGTGTCGGCGGGCGACAATCTGCGTGTCTACAGTCCGTCGGGACAACTAGTCAACTGGACCGTGGTTCAGCATGCTGATACGGAACTGTTGGTGCCCGGACATGGTGTCTACATCGTGACCAACGGCCATCAGGCTGAGACCATTAGACATTGACTTCGGACAGACCGTGTCCGCATTACTGGCAGTTCTTTGCCATATGGAATGATTATATGATTTCTTTACAAACAAGAGTTCAAGACGCTCTCCCATTCCAGAAAGCGTCTTGGACCCTTTGTTTTTTTATTGTCACTTAACAAATATCCTCGTAACCTGTGAATCTCTGTCCCAGTAGGGTGGGCGCATGATAGTTTGCCGTAGGTCAGAAAATTACAGGGCACTCTTTTCTGTTCAGCCCTATTGCTTAAAAGGGCAAAGTTGGGTTAACTTGGATTATGTTGTGCTCTATATGGTGGGGTGTGCATAATTTTCTTTCCGTAATATTTGCACGTTAGATGTTTTTTCCATAATTTAGTGGCGTAAACAAAGAGTTTCAACCCTTACCCTAAAAACGCTTTGCCGCATGAGACGACTGACGCTTTTCCTGTTTTTCCTTTCCTTGGCCTTGACCAAGGTCTTTGGTCAGGGCAATGTCACCACGTATGAGTATGATGAGGGAGGCAAAGTCGTGGAGGCCACCTGTGGCGACAAGAGCGTCTCAACGAAAATCGCCAAGTAATCCACGCCCACACATCAGCCTTTAAAAATAACGCCCCATGCGCCTGCGCCACCTCCTCATCTGCCTGCTGTCACTCTTTCTCGCGCCCGACGCCTTGTGGGCCGCGGGCGACGACGGCGTGGTCGTCGGCAAGACAGCCGACTCGCACAGCGTGACCGACAACGGGCAGTTCACCTACACCGTGCCCGTCGCCGTGGCGTCGGGCACGGGCGGCATGTCCCCCAAGCTGTCGATAGCCTATGGCAGTTCGAGCGGCATGGGGCTTTTGGGCTACGGCTTCGACCTCCACGGCCTCTCCACAATCAGCCGAGCGCCCCGCAACCTCTTCAACGACGGCGTGGCCGACATCATCCGTTTCGGCGCGACAGACCGCTTCACGCTCGACGGGCGCCGCCTGCAGGAGGTCGGCCGGACGGACGCCGCCGTCGAGTACCGCACGGAACAGGACACCTACGCCCGCATCGTCTCCTACGGCAATCCCGCCAACCCCGACAGTTTTGTGGTGTGGGGCAAGGAAGGTGTCAGGTACAGGTACGACAACCCGGGCGGTGCCGCCAACCTGCACTGGTACCTCTCCCGGGCCACAGACCAGGGTGTCACCCCACTTGTGGCGGGCACCTACGGCGAGCTGGACGGCGACTGCTGGGACACCCCCGGCAGCGTGAGCTTCATCGACCTCGACGGTGACGGCACCAACGAGATTCTGAACGTCAAGGAGACCAAGGCATCCAACGGCTGCGAGCTGACCGGCCGGACCGACAGCAAGGGCACGGCCACCTATGAATACGACCGGCTCGGACGGCTTGTCAAGGAGACGCGCCCCGACTTTGAGTACCGGTACACCTACGACCAGGCCAAGCCCGGGCTGCTGGACAGCAAGGCCTGTTCGAACGGCACCTCCGTCGAATACCGCTACGACGACTACGGACGGGTCATCGGGGAGACCCACAGGATGGGCGGCAAGGCCTTCACCACGTCGACCACCTACAACGCCGCGGGCAAGCCCGCCACCGTCACCTACCCGTCGGGCTTCAAGGTAAGCCTCGACTACTACGCCACGGGCCGTCTCCGCCGCATCAGCAACGCCGCCACGGACTCCGCCATATGGGAGGCGACCGAATATGACGAGTTTGGCAACGCCGTCGGAGCGCACCTGGGCAACGGGAGGGACACGGGCATCTGCTACAACCCCACGGGAACGGTGTCGGAGACCAATGTGGACGGCGACCTCGTGTGCTGGTACGACTATGACGGCAACAACTGCCTCATCCACAAGTATGACGAGGTGAGGGACAACGAGGAATACTACGACTACGACGCCCAGGACCGTCTGGTCACGGTGACGACGCGGGCCGGCGGACAAGACGCGCGCGAGGTGAACGTGGAATACGACGCGGGCGGCAACGTGACCCTCAAGACCGGCGTGGGCGTGATGGCCTACAAGGAAGGGACCAACCGCCTGGAGACGGTCTCCGGCTATGAGCTGCCCGAATGGGAGAAGGTGTCCTACACGTCGTTCCACAAGATCAGCGAGGTGACAGCCCCCCGCAACGGCAGCGGCCTGCGCTACATCCTCACGCTCACATACGGCCCCGACAAGACGCGCTGCATGCAGGGCATGTATCCGCCCGGCGCCGCCGGCACGGAATATGATGTCAAGTATTACGTGGGCAACCTGTACGACGAGGCCCACAACAACGGCCGCGTGCTCAGGCAGGACTATATTTACGCCGACGGCAGGCTCGTGGCCATCCACCAGACGGACGACCGGGGGGAGCGCATGCGCTATGTCCACCTCGACCATCTCGGCTCCGTCTGGGCCATGACGGACGATGACGGAGCCGTCATCGCCGAGTACAACTACGACCCGTGGGGCCGCCGGCGCAGCCCCGAGACGTGGGACTACTATGACAGCTACGAGCAGCAAGGCGCAGCGATGGACCGCGGCTTCGGAGGCCACGAGCAGCTGGACATCCTTGATATGGTGAACATGGGCGGGCGCATGTACGACCCCTACATGGGCCGTTTCCTCACCCCCGACCCCTATGTGCAGGCACCCGACAACACACAGAGCCTCAACCGCTATGCCTATTGCCTGAACAACCCCCTGTCGCTGACCGACCCGACAGGCTACCTCAGTATGGGCAGCTTCTTCTCCGCGGCGGTGGGCATCGCCGTGGGCGTGGAGACGTTTGGCATCGGAAGCGGAG
This sequence comes from Oscillospiraceae bacterium, assembly GCA_963610435.1. Lineage (GTDB taxonomy): Bacteria > Bacteroidota > Bacteroidia > Bacteroidales > Bacteroidaceae > Prevotella. The sequence goes on from CAVDNW010000015.1 coordinate 38,778, forward strand.
TGCTGGGGGCGGTGCTCAGTGGAGCCTGCGCGGGAGCCTCGTCGGCCTTCGCGAGCACGCTGATGAACGGAGCCAACTTTTGGACGGCCGCGAAAAGCGCCTTTGTGGGCGGTTGCTGGGGCGCACTGGGCGGAGCGGTCAACTACGGCGTCGGAGAGATCGGCGGAGGCTGGATGGCGCGGGTGGCGCTCCACAGCGTCGCCGACGGCTCGATGGAGGCCCTGCAGGGCGGCCACTGGGAGCACGGCCTGATGACGGGCATGGTGTCGGCGGGCGGCGGCGAACTGCTCTCCGGCTACGGCTCGCAACTGTCCGACGCGCAGATGCTGGCCGGTACCGCCATCCTCGGCGGAGTGGTCTCCGAGATAGGCGGCGGCAAGTTTGCCAACGGTGCCATGACTGCCGCCTTCCAGATGATGTACAACCATTTTTCGCATCAGGGACCGACATTCAAACAATTAAGGAAAATCGATGCCATATACAGAAAATCTTTGGAAGACTATCCCACGCCGCAAGAATTCTACCGCTCGGTGGGATTACCCGAGTATGACAATGGCTGTGCGGCAAGGCTAAGTTACGCATTGAATGAAAGCGGCACAAAGACAATACCCTATATTAAGGGGCAAACACGCATGGGAAGTGACGGAAAGAATTACTTCATGTTTGCAAAAGATATGAGGAAATGGTTTCATAAGATTTGGGGCTTTCCAAGAGTGTATAAATGTAATCCTCTAATTTCTCTTAAGAACGGAATTGTTGCTCAATATGGATTTGGGTCGGATGTGACGGGACATGTTGAATATTTTTATAATGGAAACGATGGTTTTAAAGCAAAATATTATTACGAAGAAGAAATTGAACTGAAAACAGAATTATGGAAAAGCGGTATACGATAAAGAAATCAACCCATAGGTGCTTTTTATGCGTTATTATATTCTTTTTGATGATTTCCAGTTTCTTGCTAGAAATATCTCTCCAAAAGCAAGAGGTTAAAGGTGAATTGTTATCTTTAGAAAAAAACGATTCCTATGAGATAATTTGTTTGAAAGATACGAGTGTATGCTCTCTATGGTGTTTCCGCTTTTGGAAAACTTCAAAAGGTTATATCTTACAGCCATTAACTACAAGTACCTATTGGAAGTATAATAAAGCGCAGAAAGCGGGGAGAGTTAGAAAAGGATTTGTTAGCAGTGAAAGTATAGAGGCAATAACTAAAGTGCTACACTTGGCGCAATCCAAATATCCATTGGATTCCATATATGGCATAGATATTTTTTCAAGTTATTTATTTGATGTACAAGTCCAAATATCATTGAGATTGGGCAAATGTCATTCCTGTAATTCTGCATTAATTGAACAATCTATAACACAAACTTCATTAAAATCAGACTTTAACAGATCCTTAGCAGAGCTTGGTTTAGAAGTAACAAAAATCACATTGTCTCCCGACGGACATATCGGAATACGTGACACTAACAAATATCCTGTTAATGAAACTGATTACGGGTATTATGGCAATGTATATGGAGAATTGTTAATAGTTCCTTTATTTATACATATTCGGCCTTGTTCTCATCCTGAATAATTCATAGGGACGTTAAAAAAGAAGCGTTTATTTTTTACATTGGTGTCCGGTAAACTTTACACAAAACTTTGTAAAACACGGGTATTATATCTTTGCAGGGATTTCCATATTGGGGGCTTACTTCCGAGAATAGGACGGCCCTCGAAGAGGGCCTGCCGTTTACAACTTTTACCGGACACCAATAATTTTTTTATTTCGACAAACATCTTCTTTTCAGCCCAATTGCTTCCGCCATTTTGCTCGTCTTATCCCGTCGTTTTCTTAAAAAATGCCATAACGTGCCCGTATATTCTAAAAAAGTGTTATCTTTGCGGCATAAATATGGAAAGCGGTGTTGGTGCGCGAGCCCCAGAGGTTTGGTAGGTGTCAGGCAGTAAGCTTTCCGCAATTTCAGGAAAAGACAACGTATTCAGATATTTTTTTTCATTTCAACTTTTTTATATTATGCAAAAGAACTTTATCTTGGGTCTGTGCGGCGCGATGCTCCTGACGGGTGTTGCCACCGCAGACGCACAAAAGCTCTCTGCTGCAACTGGCTCCCAATTCGTGGAGGGTGTGGTGCGCGTGAAACTCCAGCCGGAGGTAGCGTCGCTGCTGCAAAAGGCCACCCTGCCCGATGGTACGGTCAAGAAGAAAGCAAAGGCTCAGTACGTCACGACCGGTGCCGCCACGCTTGACCGTGTGGCGCAGAAAGTGAAGGTTGCGGGCATGAGACGGGTGTTCCCGTATGCAGGCAAGGACGAGGCCAAGCACAAGGCCGCCGGCCTTGACCGCTGGTACGACATCACCTACACCGCAGACGGTATGACCGCCGCGCAGGCACGCAACCTCTACACATCGACAGCTGGTGTGGAGTATGCCCAGCGCATCCCCGTGTACCAGCCCTTCGGAGGCGAGAGCTTCCGTGCCGTGTCGCCCACAGACGTCTCGTGGGCAAAGCAGGCAATGTCCACCATGCCATTCAGCGACCCGTTGCTCTCCAAGCAGTGGCACTATTACAACGACGGCTCCATCGAGGGCACACAGGCGGGCTACGACATCAACGTCTTCCCCGCATGGGAAAGCGGTGTCACCGGCTCGAAGGATGTCATCGTGGCTATCATCGACGGCGGTTTCCAGATCGACCACCCCGACCTGAAGGACAACCTCTGGATCAACGAGGCCGAGCTCAACGGACAGCCGGGTGTGGATGATGATGGCGACGGATATGTCGATGACATTTACGGATACAACTTCGTCATCAACTCTGCGAACATCAATGCCCACTCGCACGGCACACACGTGGCCGGAACGGTGGGAGCAACCAACAACAACGGCATTGGCGTGTCGGGTGTTGCCGGAGGCTCCGACGGAACGGGCGGCGTGAAGATGATGGTCTGCCAGGTGTTCGACTCGCGTGCCAGCAGCTCGGCTGAGGCCGACTTTGCGTCGGCGCTCGTATATGCGGCCGACCGCGGAGCCAGCATCGCCCAGTGCTCCTGGGGTATGAGCATGGCCGACGAGGAGGATAAGGCCGTTTCTGAGGCTGTGCGCTATTTCACGAAGAATGGCGGCGGCGACAAGATGAACGGCGGACTCTGTATCTTTGCCGCCGGTAACAATGGCGAGCAGGGCAATTTCTATCCCGGATGCCTCGACGAAGCCGTGGCCGTGGGTTCCATGACAGCCGACGGTACGGTGGCCAGCTACTCCAACTACGGACAGTGGGTCGACGTTACCGCTCCCGGCGGACTGGAGGACTACGGCGAGCAGTATGGTGTGCTGAGCACGCTGCCCAACAGCAGCTACGGCTACAACGAGGGCACATCGATGGCTTGTCCGCATGTGTCGGGCATAGCCGCGCTTATTCTCTCCAAATACGGAAACAAGAACTTCTCCAACGAGACGCTGCGCACCTTGCTCACCACATCGGTGAACGACCTGTACACCAAAAATCCAACCTTTGCAGGACTTATGGGAACGGGTTACATCGATGCCTACAAGGCTTTGCAGGGCAAGGAGGGCAGTGTGCCCGATGCTGTGGCCGACTTCACGGTAACCGCCTCCCACGACAATGCGCTCATAGAGTGGAAGATACCCGAGACCGAGGAGAAGAGCATCGACCACCATGTCATCTATTACAGCAAGGAGGCTTTCACCGCTACTGACAACCTCAACAAGCTGAACTCAGTGTCGGTCGACACCAAGTTCAAGTATTCTGGCGACTCGGTGGCTTATGAGCTTACCGGCCTTGAGGCTTCCACTAAGTATTATTTTGCCATCGTGGCTTACAACCGATGGGGAAAGGCTTCGGCCATGTCGCCCGTCAAGGAGGCTACGACAAACGCCGGCCCGAAGGTGCAGGTAGACAAGTCTACACTCACCATGACGGTCAACGCGGCGGAGTCGGAAACGGCCGAGACATCGTTCAACATCAAGAACACCGGCGAGGGCGTTCTGAAGTACCAGCTCACGGCTGCCACAACACGCGCCACGATGTCAACCAGCTCGCGTGCCGAAAAGCCGACGCCCGGTCAGGTGGTGCCCTTCAGCGGCACGGTAGCGCCGGCCTTGGTGAAGAGCAACGCTATTGCCACCTCCGGCTATCAGGCTACGGACTGGCCCAGCACGCTCACCTATTCGGAGCTGCTCTACAGCTATCTGGGCGAGTCGGACACGAAGCTTCCCAATGCCCTTGCACAATATTTCTATGTTGACAAGACCAAGTATCCTGACGGTTTTAACCTCACGGCACTGAAATTCCAGGGACAGAACGGACAGGACCCGGAAATCGAGATTTACGACGGATCGCGCTCAATCTCTACGGCAAGTCTCATCCAGAAGGTCAACTACAGCTACTGGATGTACAACTACAACATCTCTCTGCCTGAACAAATCTACTTCGCTCCCGGAACGAGCTTCTGGGTTGTGGCCAAGTTCCCGGCAGGTGCCAAGAACCCGCTGGGCGCTGGCAAGACAAGTCTTGATGACGTGTCGCAGTACAGCTTCTACAGTTCCAACGGAGGTGCGACGTGGACCCAACTGAGCGAAGTGCTCAAAGGCACAAGCTTCGAGTCGGTTGCCGACCACCTCACATGGGCGGTGCAGGCCATTAGCCAGAACCCCGACTGGAGCCAAGTGCTCAATCCCGAACCCGTCAGCGGTGAGGTGCGCCCGGGCGAAAGCCAGGCGGTAACGCTGAAGAACGACGGGCAGAAACTCGTCAACGGAACCTATAAGTTCAATATCCTTGTGAAGACCAACGAAGCTGTCGACTCGAAGAAGCAGGTGGCGCTCACCATGACGGTGAAGGGCTACAAGCCCGAGATGCACAGCCAGCAGCTCATCGACTTCGGCAACCTGCTCGTCGGACAACAGAAGACCATCGACGTGGAGCTTACCAACAGCGGCTACGGCGTGTTCGGAGGCAAGTACGGATACTTGCAGAGCCCGCAGAACGTGTCGTCTTCTTCCGATCAGTTTGACGTGTCGAGCGGCATGCAGAACATCGCCGCACGCTCTACCGGCAAGCTGCCGGTGACGTTCAAGCCCACCAAGGCCGGCAACTTCACCAGCAACATCACGGTCACCGACAAGAACAATATCAAGCACACCTTCGTGGTGCGTGGCGTGGCATCGGCCACCGCCAACCTCGACATACCGGAAAGCGAGTTCGACCTTGGTGATCTGAAGGTGGGCGGTGATACCAAGACGGCCACCGTGACACTGAAGAACACGGGTGAATATCCCTTGCAGTACGTGTTCCCGAAATACTCGTCGCAGTCTATCGACGGCTCGACGGCTCGCGTGCACAAGTTCGGTTATACGCTCCTCTCAAACGTGGCCGGCGACAATACGTTCGACTACGAACCGGCTCCCGAGCTGGCCGACGAACAGGATATCACTTCGCAGTTCACAAACGACAACTGGCAGTCGGGTCCGGTGAAGATTGGGTTCAAGTTCCCGTTCTACGGTAAGGAGTACGAGCAAATCTACGTCTCGTCTTACGGTGGCGTGAGTGTGCAGCCCATCGATGGCCGCATCTCGTGCATGGTGCCCACGGGCGACTGCGTGGAAGGCTTGGGCTACATCTCGGCTTACACCAATTCGGGCTGGATGGACATGGGTGCCAACAGCAAGGTGACCTACGGACACAAGGACGGTAAGCTCTACGTCAAGTTCAAGGACGTGGTGACACCGGCTACCGATGGTGGCGGCGAGACCACTACCATCAGTTTCCACATGGCTCTCTGCCCTGACGGAAGTGTGGAAGTGTTCTATGATGACTATGACCCGGCCGGTGTGTTCGGCAGTGGCGGCCACAACTTCGTGGGTGTTTCCGACATCGAGTCGAAGGACGCCTGCGTGTTCACCGACGGCAACAAGGTGCAGGATGCCAATGACGGCCTTGATGCTCCTTACTATGACATCGCGACGGGCAGCGCCATCAAGATAGTGGCACCGGCCAAGTCGATGATCAAGAGTCTTTCAAGTACCGACGGCTACATTGGCAACGGAGACAGCAAGGACATCACCGTGACGCTCGAGGCTGGCGACAATCTCTATGCCGGTGAGCTGACCAACTATCTCACCGTGATTACCAATGACCCAGCCCACGCAAGCGCCAACATCACGCTGAAGGCCAACATCGTGGGTGACAACCTCAAGGCCGAGGCTGTGACAGACACGAAGGCCGTGGACTTCGGCGATGTGTTCCGCACATCTGTGCAACGCCATAACGTGCTGCTGAGCAACAACGGCAAGGACGTGTTGCATGTGAGCGGCGTTAGCGTCAGAAACGGCAAGTTCACCGTGGACGAAGAAGTGGCCACAACATTCGATGTGGCTGCCGGACAGGGCAAGGACATCACCGTCACACTGCCCACCGAGCAGAAAGGAAGCGTGGAGGACACACTTGTCATCAACATGACCGACGGCTCAGCACTGGAGGTGGCATTGAAGGGCAACGTTATCGGCACGCCGCAATGGAGTGTCAGTCCCGAGGCCATCGAGGTGGAGACGCCTTACGGTGTGAATGTCGTGAAAGACGACATCGTCGTGACCAACAACGGCGATGAGCCGCTCACCTTCTCGGCAGAGCCTGACACCTGGTACCACGCACTCGACATCGAGGAAGAGGCCGACAATAAGATCGACTACGTGTTCCGTTCCAAGAGCGACGGATTCGATGTTCCCTTCAACTGGGTGGACATCACATCCGACTACACCGAGCACATGCCTTACTCGTATTTCGTCGACAAGACCGACTTCAAGAAGGTGACCTTGCCGTTCGAATTCCCGTTCTATGGAAAGAAATACACGGAGATGTATATCTACAATACGGGCTTCGTGTCGTTCGATGCTCCTGTGGAGGACTACAAGCAGTTCCCCGAACCGCCTGCCAGCCTGCCCACGACGGAAACGTTCTACAGCAACATCATCTGTCCGTTCTGGGGCAACCACTCCATGAACACACCGTCTTCCGACGGCGTCTACTACAAGGCCAACACTGATGATGTGGTCGTGTCGTACAAGAACTACGGCAACACCATGATGCAGGGCATGAACTTCCAGGTAATCCTTCGCAAGGACGGTACGTTCAAGTTCCAGTATTCTCTCGATCCCGACGGCTTCCAGCTGGGCGTGTTCGGTCTGTGCGGCATCATGGACCACAGCGAGACACGCGGCATCACGCCGTCTGACATGTATATCAATTCCGGCAACGCTATGGAGTTCACGCCCTACAAGAACTACGTCGTCGCTCCGGGAAAGAGCGCCAGCCTGCCCATCGAACTGCCGGCTGACAAGCTGGCCGACACCTATGAGTATGCGCTCAATGTGAAGACCAACGATCCCGCCAGTGAGAACGTGACCATCCCCGTGACGCTCAACATCACCGGCGCCGCCGAACCTGTGTTCCCCGACACGGTGCTTGTCGAGCAGGTGGTCGACGAGAACCCGATGAACCCCGTCTACCATGAGTTCTATGTGGTGAACAAGGGATCCAGGGCGTTTACCATCGACGACGTGGCATCCGAACTGTTTGTGGCATCTGACCCCGACGACCCATGGGCAATGCCCGAAGCATCGCTCGAGGTCTATACCGACGCCAACAGCGATGGCGGCGACTATCCAGACTTCGGTCCGTTGTCTGCAAGCGGCACGATGGCATGGATGCCTTACGAGTCAGGCATGATGGCTCCCATCACAGTGGGACAGGATACCGTGAAGTTCCGCATCACACTTTACAACACCTATGATGTGCGCCAGCAAGACTATCCGCTTGAGTTCACTGTCAGCGGTCTTGATGAAGACACCTACGAGTCGACCATCCGTGTGAACGTCACTGAGGCACCCGTTCTTGCCTTTGATCAGGAGGAACTTTACATCGACAACGTTTCGAGCGACTATACTGGTGTCTCGACCGTCAACATGATGAATGAGGGCGGCTACAAACTCGACTACACATTGCGCCTTGATCCGTCGGGCCACGACGAGGCCACCGATGACAGCTACGACGACTATCCGTCGCCGGCGCTCAACGTCATCGCACGTCCGTCTGCCGACCTTGCCAAGCAGTACATTGCTGCAAGCTCGCTTCAGGGCAAGAACCTCATCAAGGCCTTCGGCATGAAGAAGGTGAAGGACGACCAGAAGTTCATCTATGATGTGCCGCAGGGCGTGACCGACAACATGCTCTACCATCCAGTGCTCAATCCTGTGAGCAGTGCCATCGCCGCCGTGATGGGTACGGGCGCCAGTGCGCTCGACGAGAATTTCTACGCCGCCACACGCTACGAGGCACCTGCTGAAGGCTTCAACCTGACGCATCTCTATTTCGTGGGCACGGTGGGCGACCTGGAGAACGTCGACATCGAGGCATCAGTGATACTCGGCAATGACGTTACGGCCACGGCCAAGACCATCGGCCACGGCACGATACACGTGGAGAGCGAAGAGCCTCTTGCCAATGGCAGCTACCAGGGCGTGCCTCGCATGCTCAAGTTTGACAGCCCGGTCTACATCAATCCGTCCGACACGTTCTACGTGGTGCTCAAGTATCCCGCCGGCTACAAGTCGTCGGCTCTCATGGCATCGAAGGACGGCGATATGGAGACCAACCGCTATATGGCTCACTTGAACTCTCTCGGCGGATGGGTTGACATCGAGGCCCTCTATGACAATGCGCAGAGCACGGGTGCCTTCGGCTATTTCATGACTTGTGTGGAGCACGAGAAGGGTGAACCCTGGATCAAACTCCTCAACGACAAGACTGCTGGAAGCCTCGAAGTGGGCGGAACATTGCCCCTGAACTTCCAGGTCAACGCCAAGAGCGCCTACTTCGCCAAGGGCAACAAGGCTACGCTTGTGGTCAAGACCAACGACCCGGCCAACGCTACGGTCAACTACCATATCTATCTCGACCGCAATGCCGCTCCGGTCATTGAGGCTCCCGAGGCTGTGGTGGCCGCCAAGCAGGGCGACAGCACCGAGGTGAAGATTAGTGTGGCCGATGACGAGGATGATGCTTTCACCGTGAGCTTCGCCGACAACAAGGACTATACCTCCGTGTTGTCATTCAACGAGGACGACGGTGTGACCTATGAGGACGGCACGTTCAGCGTTCCTGAAGGCGTACAGCTCGAGGCAACGCTGGCCATCACTCCCGACTATGGTTACGACAAGGTCAGCAAGGGCACCATCACGGTGAGTGCCACCGACGCCAACGGCAATGCCTCTTCTGCCACGGTCAACTACAGTGTGGTGTTCACCAACCGTGCTCCCGAGTTCATCGGTCTGGACGAGCTTACTTATGCCGCAGGGCAGCAGTCGGGTGTCATCGGCTACTCGACGCTCTTCAGCGATCCCGACGGCGACAAGTTCACCTGCACCGCCACTTCGGACAACACGAGTGTGGCCAGTGTCTTCGTGTCTGACGAAGGCCTTATCATCAGTGCCAAGAAAGCCGGCACCGCCGTGCTGACTCTTACGGCCACGGATGACAACAACGGCACGACGCAGCACAAGGTCACCGTCAACGTGACATCATCAACTGGTATTGCAGGTGTCACTGCCGACGGCGGCAGCGTTACCGTAGACAGCGACAATAACGGCAATGTGAGCGTGGTGGTCAACGGTGATGTGACCGATGCCACTCTGCGTCTCTACAACAATGCCGGTCAGCTGGTTGCCGAGAAGACGCTCCACAACCTGCATGCAGGCGACACGGTGACGCTCCCGACCAACGGCAGCGCTGGTGTCTATCACCTCAACGCCGTGCTCGACGGGAAGACTTCAAACGTGAAGTTTGCAGTGAAATAATTGTTCGGCTCCTGGCGTGACAGTCTGCCACGCCAGGAGCATACCTGATAAAAAGGGGTGGAATGCCACGTTGAGCATTCCACCCCTTTATATATATTGGAAGTAGAAGTCTATAGAACAGTCATCCCTTCTTCATCCGTAGGTGGAGCTGGAAGAGGCTGGGCAGCAGGATGCAGACGGAAAAGCCAAGGCCCATCCACATCATGCGGTCGTTGCCGTGGAAGATGTCGATGAGTTTGCCGTCGCCCATCTGGGGCATGATGTTGAACATGACGTAGGCCACGGTGTTGTTGACCCAATGGAACAGCAGGCCGGGGATGATGGAACCTGTGCGGTAGTACATCCATCCCAGGAGCAGGCCGATGGGCAAGGCGTGCACAAACTGCGCCATGTTCATGTGGACGGCACCGAAGAGCACGGCCGAGATGAGGATGGGCCACCAGTGGGCCTTGGCCGGGAACAGCTTCAGAAGGGAACGAAGCACGGCCCCCCGGAACACCATCTCCTCGGCTACGGGGCCGAGGATGCCGATGGCCAGATAGCCTGTGGGTTCCTTCATGATGCTCTCGAAGAGTTGTGTGGTGCTGTCGGGCATGGTAAGCTGAAACTTTTCCACGACCCACTCGGAGGGCAGGATGGTGCCCAAGGCCAGCATGAACACCCATGCCAGGGTGGTCCAGGGGTGCGATGCGAGCCACACGCGCGACACGGGTGACCAGTGCATTCGGGCAAAGAGCAGCATCGTCAGCAGGCTGCTCAGGGCCATGTAGGCTACGGTCATCTTGGCGGTCATGTGCAGACCGTCCTTCAGGATTGCTTGCCATACGGCAGCCCAGCCCGTTCCGTCGTGCCACATGCCGATAATCCCCAAGGCCAGGCCTAAGACGGTCTGGATGAGAACGAAAACGATAATATAAGATATAATGTCGAGTGTCGTGTGAAGGGTTTTATTCATGTTCTGTTTCTTTTGATAATTGTTGTTCCACCTGTTTTTCGTCTTCTTTGAGCTGCTCCACGAGTTGTGTGACGTTGGCAAACTTGCGTTCCTCGCGAATGCGGCTTACGAACGACACCTGCAGCACACGTCCGTAGATATCCTCGTCGAAGTTGAAGATGTAGACCTCCAGGCTCTGCGTGTGGCCTCCGAATGTGGGGCGTGTGCCGATGTTCATCATGGCGGGGCGGAAGGCCATGCTGTGTTCCAGCCGCACCTTCACGGCGTAGACACCACCTGCGGGTATGAGCTGGCCGAAGCAGGATGTGTCGAGGTTGGCCGTGGGGAAGCCGATGCGCCGTCCCTCCTTGTGCCCGTCGACCACCTTGCCGGCAATGGTGTAGGGATAGCCCAGACAACGGTTGGCAAGCTCTATCTCGCCCTCCTTCACGAAGGCCCGCACCACCGACGAACTGATATTGACACCGCCCATCACGAACGCCGGGTTATGGATAACCTCGATGCCCAGCTCGTTTCCGTAGCGCACATAGTCGTCGAATCCCTCCGAGCGGTTGTGTCCGAAGCGGTTATCATAGCCGATGATGAGCTTGCGCACGCCCAGGCGGTCGCGTAGCACGCGGGCCATGAAGTCGTGGGCTGAGAGGCTGGCCAGCTCTTGGTCGAAGTGGAGTAGGGCAGTGGTGTCCGCACCTGTCTTCGAAAGTAGCAGCAGCTTGGTGTCGAGCGTCGAGAGGAGCTCGGGCTGGTAGTCTTGGCGGAGTACTTGTCGCGGGTGTCGGTCGAAGGTCACCACCAGTGACCCGAGTCCTGCGCTGGCGGCTTCCTGCCGCACGCGGCTGATGAGATACTGGTGGCCGAGGTGTACGCCGTCGAAGAAGCCAATGGTGGCCACACAGGGTTCCATCGGCCCGGTTCCGTCGTTGAGGTATATTGTTTTCATGTTATGGTATCAAGCGTTCTTTTTTGCTTTGCGCAGCCGCTTCCATCCACGCCACAGCTCGCCTGCCCACATCACGCTGGAGGTACCCAGTGTGATGGTCGCCCACTCGGCGAGTGATAGAGGCAGTGTACGGAACATCTTTCCGCCGAAGGTCACGATAATCCATTGGCCTGCAAACACCAGTGCCAGCACCAGCGCCAAGCCGCGGTCGCGCCAGAAATGGCGGAAGGCCGAGTGGTCGGATCCGAGGCTCTTGGCGTTGAAGAGGTTCCAGAACTGTAGCATCACGAAGGTGGTGAAGAAGAGTGTCAGTTCGTGGACATCGATGACGCTTCCCGCTCCATGACGCTCGCACCACAGAAGGAATGCGAACATCACCGCAAAGAACGCCACGCCGCAGAAGATGATTCCTTGGGCCATCGGACGGGAGATGATGAAGTCGGTACTCTTGCGCGGCTTTTCGCCCATCACCTCGTGTGAGGGTGGCAGCGATGCCAGGGCCATGGCTGCGAAGGTGTCCATGATGAGGTTGACCCAGAGAATCTGTGTGACGGTCAGCGGCATTTCCGTGCCGATGACCGAGCCGCCCAGCACGAGCAGCAGGGCAGTCAGGTTGACCACCAGCTGGAAGAACAGGAAGCGCTGCAGGTTCTTGTATAGCGAGCGTCCCCACATCACGGCATTGGCGATGGCATGGAAGCTGTCGTCGAGCAGGGTGATGTCGGAAGCCTGTTTGGCTACGGAGGTGCCCGAGCCGAGAGACAGACCTACATGGGCGTGGTTGAGGGCCGGGGCGTCATTGGTGCCATCGCCCGTCACGGCCACCACCTCACCGTGTCGTTGCAGCATCTCCACGAGACGTTGCTTGTCGGTGGGGCGGGCGCGCGACATGACCCGCAGGGCTTCGCAGCGCTGGTAGGCCTCCTCATCGCTGAGGGCTGCGAAATCGGTTCCGGTGATGTGCCATTCGGGCTGTTCAGGTTCGCCCTGTGCGGGCCAGATGCCTATCTGCCGGGCAATCTCGATGGCTGTGGCTGATGTGTCGCCCGTGACCACTTTTACCAGGATGCTGGCATGGTGGCACTCTGCCACGGCGGGCGGCACGTCGGGGCGCACGGGGTCACTGATGGCCACTACGCCCTGGAGTGTCATGGGCTTGTCGTCCACCTGGCAGGCGAAGGCCAGTGTGCGCATGGCTTGCTGCTGATAGCGGGCCAGTGTCTCCTCGGTGCGCGCGCGCTCTTCGGCACTGACGGCACTCATGTCGAGCACCATCTCGGGGGCACCCTTCACGAAAGTCACGGTTTTGTCGCCCATGGCGACGGTGGTCTTCATGTATTTCTTCTCGGTGCTGAACGGCTGTTGGCTGACGACGGGATAGTTGCGGCGCAGGGCGGCATAGTCGTTGCCGTGGTCGCGAAGCCACAGGAGCAGCGCACCCTCGGTGGGGTTTCCCACCACGCAGTCGCCGTCGAGCTCGGCAGTGGAGTTGACGGCCATGGCCACGTCGAGTAGTTGGTCGGCGCTCAGACCATCAGGCAGCGGTGTGGTCGGGACGCACGGACTGAGGTCGCCCACGCGCATCTTGTTTTGCGTCAGCGTGCCCGTCTTGTCGGTGCAGATCACGGTCACGGCGCCCATGGTCTCCGAGGCATGGAGCTTGCGCACCAGGACGTTTGACTTCAGCATGCGGCGCATGTTGAGTGCCAGTGACAAGGTCACGGCCATCGGCAGACCCTCGGGCACGGCCATCACAATCAGTGTGACGGCCATCATGAAGTAGTTGAGGACGATTTGCAGCATGCCGAAGTAGTTGTTGCCGTGCCAAATGCTGTTGGTGAGGATGTCGTGGATGAGGAAGATGGCGAAGGCGGCCACGGAGACACCTGTGCCCACCTTGGAGATGAGCTTGGCCAGTTTGTCAAGTTGCAGGTTGAGGGGTGTCTTCACGTGAGTGGTCTCGGTTGACCGTTGTGCCACCTTGCCGATTTCGGTGGCATCGCCCACGGCTGTCACCACGGCTACGCCACGGCCGTTCATCACCATGGTGGAGCGCAGGATGACGTTGGGGGGATATGCCTCGTTGCCCCCTGCCGCTGCGCTGAGGCTCTTGGTGGCCAGTGGCTCGCCCGTCAGGCTCGACTCGTCGACCTGTAGGTTGTTGGCCTCGACCAGCCGTGCGTCTGCTGGTATCTCGTCGCCCACCTCCACGAGGATGATGTCGCCCACCACGATGTCGCGTCGGCGCACCTCGGTCACGCGGCCGTCGCGCCGCACCTTCACCGCCTGATCCTCGTTCATAGCTGTCAGCACGCTGAAGCGCTTGGCGGCATCGCGCTCAAAATAAAAGCCTACGGTTGTGGCAATGAACACGGCGGCAATAATTCCGATGGTCTCAATGAAATCGTTCTCTATGAAGGCAAGCACCAGGGAGACAAACGCTGCAACGAGAAGTATTTGGATGATGGGGTCGCGGTATTTCTCCAGGTAGAGTTTCCATAGTGAGGTGCGTTGTGGAGGTGTCAGCACATTCTCGCCGTGCTGGCTACGGCTACTCGTCACTTGGCTTGCATTCAAGCCCGACAGATTCACTTTTTCGGATGTTGGATTGTTCATGGCACATTGTTTCAAGCCCCTCCCAAAAAAATAGCTTTGTGGATGTCGCTTCCAGAAGGGGGATTCATTGTCAATTGTTGTTGCAAAGTTAGCCAATTACATATAAAAGGCCATAACATTAAATGTTATTTAGCTACTTTTTACAAAAAATATTTGGATTTTACACTGAAAGGCCGTACCTTTGCAACGCTAATTGTGGGAGAACGTTACATTGTGATGGTTAAATCTCTTAGAAACCTTTGCCTGTCGCTTGTTCCCTTTGGTGATAATTGGACTTGTAGCTCAGTTGGTTAGAGCAACAGACTCATAATCTGGAGGTCCTAGGTTCAAGCCCTAGCTGGTCCACGTTAAGAATGAAGCAGTTACGAATTTCGTAACTGCTTTTATTGTATTGTTGCGTAAACAAAATCCGCGTATTGTTACCGAATGAGTGATAACTGACAAAATATCGCCTACGGTGTAATTTTGCTGTCATTTGTTTTGTTGTATGAATATAAAAATGTAATTTTGCAACGTGAAAGGATATAAGGGAAGAAAATTGTAATCTATGAAAGATTTAGAGAGATTAGATAAGCAATATTGTTAAACGTTAAAATGTTATGCGTATGAGAAGATTTACTCTATTATTGTAGGTAGCTTTCTGTAGCCTTATGGGCTATGCAGAGGTTGGATCGGTTGACGACCTGGTTGGTGTCTACTCTGTGAAGGCAACTGGTAAAGAGTATATTACCAACTACACGAAGGCAACGAGTATGTCAAGAAAGACATACACGGTGGAGATCAGCAAAAACGCCGATGGTACCGTTACCGTCTACAACCTGCTCAATTTCAGCTCAAGCCTGGTCGGTACTGTCGACCTTGCCGCCAAAACCATCACCCTGTCTCCGGGAGCGGTCTCGTGGGCAACGTTTGCCTCTTCCGCCACTCCCGACGGCAGCGGCAGTGTCGTTGCTGATTTCACGGATGACGGAGTCATCACGGTTCATGACTTCGGAGGTTGGATTTATGAGACCAACTATATCTCAGACGGAGCGCAGGTGGTGCTGACCATGAGCTCTATCACCAAGGACTGGTCGGTGGAAGGAGGCATAGCCTACAACGACTTAACCACCAACACCGACTATTATAAAGGAAGAACCACTCTTGCCAAGTATTCTGGTTCTGACGACTATGACTATATCTTGAAGTGCGACGAATATGCTGCTCCGAAAGAAATCCAGTTCAAGGTGGCCGACGGCAAAATCAGTATCACCAATGGTTACCAGACTGCAGGATACAGCGGTGCGTATTTCTACTATATCTATCCAGACAACAACTATGTGTGGCTCGACACGACGGACGGCTATGCCACATTCAGCGGTGACGAGACGGGTGGCGAGCTCCGCATTTATTGCTATAACTACAACACAAGCAATGAAATTGCCAACGAGGGCTACATGTCGTTCACATGGGGAACACTCGACGGCATCGCCTCACCTTCAGTGGGCAAGACGGTAAAGGACGCTCCGATTTACGACCTTTCGGGCCGCAGGGTCTCCAAGCCGACGGCAGGCATCTATATCCAGAACGGCAAGAAGTTTGTGGTGAAATAAACCGACTGCTGATTTTCAAAACATACACGAAAGAAAGGCTTTGCGAATATTTTCGCAAAGCCTTTCTTTCGTGTATGTGCGGCGTGGGTATTTGCAGCCATATTTTTTACGACAAACAAACAGTATTTATCACTCGAAATGTCGGATGGGCCTTTTATGTCGTCCTTCCCAAATTCCCAGCATGCGAATGCTATTTCTTTCTTCGCTTTGTCAGACCTTTGCCCTCCGTAGTCGTGATGCGGAATGCTGGGGTTATGACGTTTGTTCGGCTTTCAGGTAAGACCTTCCTGCGAAAAGCATGTAGGATATTTATTCTTAAAATAGCACTAAATTGGCATTTTTGTCAGGTGCATGCGGTATATAGTGGGTAATAATGCTTATTTTTGTACATGTTATGACAATACCGATAGAACCATTGAATGGAATACAGGAGCAGCATGACATGATTACTACATGAACATTATGCAGATTTGTGCTTCTGTCACTTGACGCGAAAAGAAAAAGGACAATCAAAAAACTCTAAAGATGAGAGTTTCGACTGCCCTTTTCAGGTCGATATGTCTTGCTATAGTGCTGTGGCTTATAGCTCGGCGATGCACTCCACCTCGACCAGTGCGCCCTTGGGCAAGGCTTTCACGGCTACGGCTGATCGTGCGGGGTAGGGCTGGGTGAAGAACTCGGCGTAGACCTCGTTCATGGCAGCGAAGTTGGCCATGTCGGAGAGGTAAACGGTGGTCTTCACGACGTTCTTGAGGCTGGTTCCGGCCTCTTCGAGGATGGCCTGGGCGTTGGTGAGGGCCTGGCGCGTCTGCTCCTGGATGCCCCCCTCCACAAACTCGCCCGTGGCGGGTACGATGGGCACCTGCCCCGATGCGAAAACGAGGTTGCCTACCTTGATTGCCTGGCTGTAAGGTCCGATGGCCTTAGGAGCCTTTTCTGTGTGGATAGCTTGCATAGTTGATATGTGTTTAAGAGTTGACTAAATGTTTTCGCGTATTTTCAGACCGTTGTCGGTGAGCGTCTTGGTAATGGCATCGACATGCTCCTGGTTCTTGGTTTCTACCGACACGCGGAGCACGCAGTCGGTCACCCTCTTGCTGTCGTTGTTGCGCTCGTGGTGCACGCTGACGATGTTGCCGCCCATGGACGAGATGACTTGGCAGACCTTGAGCAGTTGTCCGGGCTTGTCGGCCAGCTCAATGGTGAACGTGCAGATGCGTCCGCTGGTGGCCAGTCCGCGGTTGATGACACGGCTCAGGATGGTGACGTCGATGTTGCCGCCGCTGACCACACAGATGGTCTTTTTGCCCTTCACGGGTACCTTGTTGAACATCACGGCGGCCACACTGGCGGCTCCGGCTCCTTCGGCCACCATCTTCTCGCTCTCGATGAGGTGAAGGATAGCTGCGCAGATTTCGTCCTCACTGACGGTCACGATGTCGTCCACATAGTGGGAACAGATATCGAACGTGAGCGTGCCTGGCTCCTTTACAGCGATGCCGTCGGCGATGGTCGATACCTTGGCGAGCTTCTCCTGCTTGTGGTCGTGGAGGCTGTGTACCATGCTGGCGGCACCGCTGGCCTGCACGCCGTAGACCTTTACCTGTGGGTTGAGCGACTTGATGGCGTAAGCCACGCCTGAAATCAGGCCGCCTCCGCCCACGGGCACTACCACGGCTTCCACGTCGGGCAGCTGGTCGAGCAACTCCAGTCCTATGGTTCCCTGTCCGGCAATGACGTTCTCGTCGTCGAAGGGGTGGATAAAGGTGTAGCCGTGCTCATCGCGGAGCTGCAGGGCCTTCTGGTAGGCGTCGTCGTAGACGCCCGGCACGAGGCATACCTCGGCACCGAGCTTCTTGGTGGCCTCCACCTTGCTGATGGGTGCGCCTTCGGGCAGACAGATGAGCGACTTGATGCCCATCGATGTGGCTCCGAGTGCCACGCCCTGTGCATGGTTGCCGGCTGAACAAGCAATTACGCCCTTCTTCTTCTCCTCCTCGGAGAGTTGTGAAATCTTATAGTAGGCGCCTCGAATCTTGAACGAACCGGTCTTTTGCAAGCACTCGGGCTTCAGGTAAACGTCACATTCGGGATTGATTTTTGGGGCGTGCACCAGGTCGGTACGACGGATAATCTTGCTCAGCACGTAGCGAGCCTTGTAGAAATTGTCTAAATTCAACATTCTCTTCTGATTTACAATCTTGTTGCAAAGGTAATCATTATTTTGCAAACACCTCTTTCTGAGTTCGCAAAAACGAGGTGTGGATGCGAGTCCTCTTCCTGAAGCGCCACCACATCATCACACCGGCTGAGGTGAGACCGAAGGGGAATGCCATCCATATGCCCACCAGTCCGAAGCCGAGCACGAAGCCGCAGAGGTAGCCCACAGGCAGCGAGATGACGAAGAAAGCGATGAAGGCGATGGTAACGAGTGGCTTCACGTCGGCGATGCCGCGCAGGGCATTGGCGTAGTTGATCTGCAGGCCATCGCCAAACTGATAGATGAAGAATGGGATCAAGAGCGTGAGCACCGTGGCCGACACCTCTGTCGAGTCAGTGAACCAGCCGCCTATGTGATGGCGCAGAAGGAAGATGATTCCACCCAGCAGCACCTCTAATGCTATCATGACGTGTAGGCCAGCCGTGACCGTGTGGAGCATGTTCTTGTAATCATGCTGTCCGTTGAAGTAGCTGGTGCGTACGGCCACAGCGGCGCCCAGACCGTAGTAGACCATGAAGGTGAACTGCGAGATGGTAATCATCACCTGGTGAGAGGCCAGGGCGATGGTTCCGAGCCAGCCCACCATGATGATTGATAGCGAAAAGGAGGCTGTCTCCATGCCCATCTCCAGGGCGATGGGCGTGCCCAGGGCAAACAGGCGGCGCACTAACTGACGTGGAAGGCCCATGCCGAAGAAACCTTCGCGGTAGGGTTGCATCGTCTTGCGGATCATGAAGACGGCGGTGAACACCAGCACCATGAACACTCGCGAGAGCAACGTGGCCACGCCGGCACCCAGCACACCCATCTCGGGCATGCCCACCTTGCCGTAGATCAGCACATAGTTGCCTAGGATGTTGATGAGGTTGCCGGTGAGCAAGATCCACATGGATGTGCGCGTCTCGGTGATGCTGTCGGTGAATTGCTTGAAGGCGTTGAACAGCATGACGAACGGCAGCGAGGCCAGCAGTACCAGATAGTAGGGGCGCATCAGAGGCAGCAATTCTTCGGGCTGGCCGATGTTGTCCAGATTGAAGAAAAGAATGACCAGTGCGGCCATCATCATCAGGCCCGCCAGCGTGTTGGCCAGTAGCGCGCAGCGCAGGGCGTTGCCCGCCTTAGGCAGTTCGCCACGCCCGAAGAGGCTGCCCGTGATGGGCGTGAGGCCATAGGAGAAGCCTGTGCCCGTGATGATGACGAGGTTTATGATGTTGTTGACAAACGAGGCTGCGCCCAGCTCGGTGGTGCTGTGGTGGCCCACCATCATGGTGTCGGCGAAGCCCAGAATGATCATGCCCAATTGTCCGATCATGATGGGCAGTCCCAAGGAAAGAAGGGAACGGTAGTGGTATGGATAAAATCTCATGCCTTTTGTTGATTGCTGTCAGGGCGGAGCCTTCGTCGAGGCACCAAAATGCAAAGGTAGCCCTTTTTGTCCATATAGTCCACAAGTCTCCACTTTATTTAAATAATATTAGGTTAGTTCGCATAAGAGACGTATTTGCTCACCGTCAGTTTCCGGCATTAAGTTGGATGGTTGGTGCATTGATGTAACAGCTAGAGTTATATAGAAAATCTGAGCCTCCAAGTCAATGGCTATTCAAGCCTTATTTGAGTTTTTACATCTCGTCGTACCTATCGCTGAATAGTCATCGTAAGGAACTATGTTTCTTTCTCCCCCTCATACACCACTGTTTCC
>CAVDNW010000016.1:0-57706 GCA_963610435.1 Oscillospiraceae bacterium
TTGTTGCCGCAAAAATACAATTATTTATTGGGACTGCCAAACTTTTTATTGGTTTCTTCAAATTTGCATGCAAAATCTTGCTAAAAGGCAAGATTGTCAGAAGCAGAGCTGCAATTTGCTGATTTTCACGCCCTAAACATTACGGGGCTAGCATCTGGTTGCCGTTCATGTCGATGCGGTTGGCATTGATGTGCAGGTGAAGGATGCCGCTCTTGCTGTCGTGGTGCAGAGCCACCGTGTATTGGCTATTCCGCAGATTGGTTGACTTTGCCGTCTGTCGCTTGGTAACGGCAGACAGGTCTATGCAGTCGAACTCACGGATAAACTCGTCAGCCAGTTCCTCCCAGTCACGCATTGTCCAGTTGCGGCTCTCCTCCGATGTTGGGGATACCTCTATGCGGAAGAGTGTGTTCTTCAAAGGACGACCCTTGAATTTTTCCTTGAACTTTTAGGGATAGATGACAATATGGGGACAATAAATGAAAACATTTTGAAACAAGGGCGGAGCATAGAGGAAACCGTCGATGATCCTCAATGCACCGCCCTTGTTGGCTTGCTTCTTTTTCTGTGTGTGTGGTATGTGCCGCAGGTCAGTCGGCAATCGTGAAGTCGAGCTGCCGTTTCTCCAGATTGGCGCGTGCCACCTTGATGCGGATGGTGTCGCCAAGCTGGTACTTGTGGTGGTGACGGCGGCCGCGAAGGAGGAAATTCTTCTCGTCGAAGTCGTAGTAGTCGTCGTTGAGGTCGCGCATGGGCACCATGCCCTCGCAGTGGTTGTCGTCAATTTCGGCGTAGATGCCATACGATGTGATGCCGCTGATGTGGGCGTCGTAGACCTCGCCGATTTTGTCGCCCATGTATTCCACCATCTTGTATTTGATGGACTCGCGCTCGGCGTTGAGTGCTATCTGCTCCATGTCGGAGCAGTGCTCGCACAAGTCTTCGTAGTGCTTGGCGTTGGCCGAACGGCCTCCTTGCTGGTAGCGTGTCAGCAGACGGTGTACCATTGTGTCAGGATAGCGGCGGATGGGTGAGGTGAAATGGGTATAGTAGTCGAACGCCAGTCCGAAGTGTCCGATGTTGTGGACGGAGTATTTGGCCTTCATCATGGCGCGCAGGGCAATGGCCTGGATGAGCTTCTGTTCGCGTTTGCCCTCGCAGTCGTCCATGAGCTTGTTGATGTTGCGGGCGATGGCTCCCTTGGTACCCTCGGTCTTTACCTTATAGCCAAACTTGGCGGTGAACTCGCGGAGCGTCTCCATCTTCTGCGGGTCGGGGTTGTCGTGCACGCGGTAGGGCAGCACCTTGGCCTTCTTGCCTTTGGGCACGCGTCCCACACTCTCGGCCACTGTCCGGTTGGCCAGCAGCATGAATTCCTCAATGAGCTTGTTGGCGTCTTTCGAGCGTTTGTAGTAGCAGCCTGTGGGATGGCCCTTCTCATCGACGGTGAAGTGGAGCTCCTCGGAGTCGAACTTCACAGCGCCATTCTTGAAGCGCCGCTCGCGCAGTTTCTTGGCCAGACGGTCGAGGGTGCAGATCTCCCATCCGTACTCGTCCTTATAGCCAGCCTTGCCCGGTGCGGGTGCCGGCTGTCCGGTGCCATCCTTCACGCCGTTGTCCTCCAGCACCTGTTGTGCTTCCTCGTAGGCATAGCGGCGGTTGGAGCGTATGATGGTGTGCACGATGCGGAAGCTCTTCACGTTGGCCTCGTCGTCGAGGTTGAAGATGACCGAGAAGGCCAACTTGTCCTCGTCGGGCCGGAGCGAGCAGATGAAGTTGCAGAGTCGCTCGGGCAGCATGGGGATGGTGCGGTCAACGAGATAGATGGATGTGGCGCGCTTCACAGCCTCCTTGTCGATGACGCTGCCCTCAGTGACGTAGTGTGACACGTCGGCGATGTGTACGCCCACCTGGTAGAGTCCCTTGTCGAGCTCCTTGATGGAGAGGGCGTCGTCGAAGTCCTTGGCGTCGGCAGGGTCAATGGTGCAGGTCCAAGTGTCGCGGAAATCCTCGCGCTCGGCCACGTCCTGCGGCGTGATTTCGCCCGTGATGGCGTTGGCTGCGTCTTCCACGTTTTTCGGATACTTGTAAGGAAGTCCGTACTTAGCCAGGATGGTGTTCATCTCCACGTTGTTGTCGCCGCTCTCTCCGAGCACGTCGACCACCTCGCCAATGAGGTTCTTGTGCTCCTCGTCGGGCCACTGGATGATTTTCACCACTACCTTGTCATCGGTCTTTCCGCCCTTGAGCTTCTTTTTCGGTATGATGATGTCGTGGGCGAAGGAACTGTCCTGCGGCACGCAGAAGGCAATGTCCTTGTCAACACGGAGACGGCCCACAAACTGGTCCTTGGCGCGCTGGAGGATCTCGATGACCTGCGCCTCCTTGATGTGTTTTTGGCGGCGGGCCATGAACGACACCTTCACGCGGTCGCCGTTGAGCGCCGACATCGAGTTGCGCTCGGCCACAAAGATAGGCTTTTCGCCCCCGTCGGGGATAAACGAGTTCTTGCCGTTGGCCTTGCGGACGAAGGTGCCCTCCTGCACCTGTCCCTTGGTGTTGAGCTGGTAGCTGGTGTCGGAGACCTTCGTCAGGAAATCGTCCCATGCCATCTCCTCCATGATGTCGATGGCCAGCATCTTGGCGGGATGCGTGTTGAGGTGCATCGACTTGAATATTTCTTTAAACGACAGCGTTTTTCCCGGTTGTGCGGTGAAGAAATCGGCCAACTGTTTGGCCAGTTGTTTCTTGCTGAAATGCTTGCCGCCTTTCTTTCCTTTTCCCATATATACTTGGTTTTATGATGAGTCGGTTTGTATGTGCAAATTAACTAAAAAGAATTGAAACCTCCTAATTTCTCGGGATTATTTTGCTAAGAATTTTAAAATGTCGTAACTTTGTAACCCATTAACGATGAAGATATTAATTACCGGTGCCAGTGGGTTCATTGGCAGTTTCATAGTGGAGGAGGCATTGCGCCGCGGTTTCGAGACGTGGGCTGGCGTGCGCAAGTCGAGTTCGAGGCGCTATCTGAGCGACCCTCGCATCCATTTCATAGACCTTGATTTCTCGTCGGAAGACCGCCTGGTGCAAGCACTCGACGGTCACGACTTCGACTATGTGGTACATGCCGCCGGCGTGACCAAGTGTCTCGCGGCATCCGACTTCATGCGGGTGAACTACCAAGGGACGGTGAACCTCGTCAACGCCATCCTGAAGCTCAGGATGCCGATGAAGCGCTTTGTCTATCTGAGCAGCCTCAGCATATTCGGAGACATACGCGAGGAGCAGCCCTACCAGGAGATTACGGAGCACGACACGCCACGGCCCAACACCGCCTATGGCCGCAGCAAGCTTAAGGCCGAGCAGTTTCTCGACTCCATCGGCAACGAGTTCAACTACATTGTCCTCCGCCCTACGGGTGTCTATGGTCCCCGTGAGAAAGACTATTTCCTCATGGCCAAGAGCATCAAGCAGCATGTGGACTTCAGTGTGGGCTTCCAGCGCCAGGACATCACGTTCGTCTATGTGAAGGATGTGGTGCAGGCCGTGTTCCTCGCCCTCGACCATGGCATGTCGGGGCGCAAGTATTTCCTGTCCGACGGCAATGTCTACCAGTCGTCGACCTTCAGCGACTACCTGCATCAGGAGTTGGGACGTCCCTGGTGGATACGCGTCAAGGCACCCATCTGGGTGCTGCGTCTCGTCACCCTTGCCGGCGAGTATGTGGGCCGTATGACCCACCGGATGACCGCCCTCAACAACGATAAGTTCAACATTCTCAAGCAGCGCAACTGGCGGTGTGACATCGAGCCGGCATGCGACGAGCTGGGATACCACCCTCATTATGACCTTCGTCATGGTGTGGCCGAGGCCGTGGCGTGGTACAAGGAAAACCACTGGCTGTGATGCGACTGTCTCAATACATCGAACTGGAGCGCAAGCCCCACCGTGGGCTGATGGCGCTGGAGTGGGCGACGTTGGCCTATATGGCGCTGACGCTGCTCATCGTGTTGTTTGCCTCGACCAAGCTCAGCAATCCGCAGGCCATGGTGTGGGACCGTGTCAGGCTCGGTGCCATCACCGTAGCCATGTGGGTGGTCTACCGGCTGGTGCCCTGCCGCCTCACCAGGCTGCTGCGCGTGCTGCTCCAGATGGCGTTGCTCGGCACCTGGTATGCTGACACCTATGAGCTCAACAAACTCTTCACCAACCTTGACCCCGTCTTTGCCTCGCTCGACCAGAAAATCTTCGGCTGCCAGCCGGCCCTGGTCTTCTCGCAACATTTCCCACAGGCGTTGTTCAGCGAGCTGATGAATCTGGCCTATGCCAGCTATTTCCCCATCATCGCTGCCACCGTGCTGTTCTATTTCTTCAGCCGTTATGAGCAGTTTGAGCGGGCGGCTTTTGTTGTCCTGGCATCGTTTTTCGCCTTCTATGTGATCTTCGACCTGGTGCCCGTCACAGGGCCCATGTACTATTATCATGCCATCGGTGTGGACCAGGTGGTCAGGGGCGTTTTCCCCAGTGTGGGCGACTATTTCCTGACTCATACCGACATGATGACATCGCCCGGCTGGTCCGACGGACTGTTCTACCAGCTCGTGGCGGATCTCCACACTTCGGGCGAGCGTCCCACGGCAGCTTTTCCCTCCTCACATGTGGGCATCTCCGTGGTCTGCATGCTGCTGGCTTGGCGCAGCCACAGCCGCAAACTGTTCTTCATCCTGCTCCCCTTTGCCCTGCTCATCTGCCTGGCCACGGTCTATATACGCGCCCACTATGCCGTCGACGTGATAGGCGGACTTGTCACGGGCATCGTGTTCTACCTGCTCTGGGGCCGCGTCTACGACAAGGCCTGTTAGCACCCCACCCCTCTCCCCCATCACCATTTCCCAAGAAAAACAGACTATCATGAGTAAGAAATTATATATCGAGACATACGGTTGCCAGATGAACGTGGCCGACTCAGAGGTTGTGGCATCCATCATGAAGATGGCCGGCTACGACACTACCGATGTAGAGGCCGACGCCGATGCAGTGTTCCTCAACACCTGCTCGGTGCGCGAGAATGCCGAGAACAAGATTTACCACCGCCTTGACACGCTCTATGCTGAGCAGAAGAAGGGGCGGCGTCTCATCCTTGGCGTGCTGGGCTGCATGGCCGAGCGTGTGAAAGAAGACCTCATCAGTAACCATCACGCCAATCTGGTGTGCGGCCCAGATGCCTACCTGAGCCTACCCGAGATGATTGCGGCTGTCGAGGTGGGCGAAAAAGCCATCGATGTGAACCTTTCGACTACGGAGACCTACCGCAACGTGCTGCCCCAGCGTATCAGCGGAAACCGCGTGTCGGGTTTCGTCAGCATCATGCGCGGATGCAACAACTTCTGCCACTACTGCATCGTGCCTTACACAAGGGGGCGTGAGCGGTCGCGCGACGTGGAGAGCATCCTTGCTGAGGTGCGCGACCTGCGTGACAAGGGTTTCAAAGAGGTGACCCTGCTCGGACAGAACGTGAACAGCTATGGTCTGCTGCCCAACGGCAAACGGCCGGAGAATGGCGTCATCATCGAGCAGGAGGGCGGACAGGAACTGCATGTCTGCAGCTTCGCCGAGTTGTTGCGGAGGGTGGCCCGCGAGGTGCCTGCCATGCGTGTGCGTTTCACTACCAGCAACCCCGAAGACATGACCGAGGACATTCTCCATGCCATCGCCGATGAGCCCAACCTCTGCCACCACATACATTTCCCCGCTCAGAGCGGCTCCGACAAGATACTGAAACTCATGAACCGCAAGTATACCCGAGAGGAATATCTCAACAAGATTGCGGCTATCCGGCGCATCATACCCGACTGCGGCATCACCACCGATATCTTCGTGGGCTACCACAACGAAACCGAGGACGACCACCAGCAGACGTTGTCGCTCGTCAGGGAGGTGGGATTCGACGCTGCCTTTATGTTCAAGTACAGTGAGCGTCCGGGCACCTACGCTGCCAAGCATCTGCCCGACAATGTGCCGGAGGAAGAAAAGATACGCCGACTCAACGAGCTGATACACCTGCAGACAGAGGTGTCGGCCGAGCAAAACCGCAAGGACGAGGGCAAGGAGTTTGATGTCTTGCTGGAGCGTTTCGCCAAGCGTGGTTGCGGACAGCTCATGGGACGCACACCGCAAAACAAGGCGGTGGTCATCGACAAGGGACAGCACCATATCGGTGAGACCGTCCGCGTGAGAATCACCGGCAGTTCGTCGGCGACACTTCTTGGCGAGGAGGTAGTGAAAGAATAAGGATACGCTTTGTCGGACCACGCTTAAAAAAGACCCATCCATGAAAGAATTCCTGCAAGTGCTCAGGCGGTTTGTGCCGCCCTACAAGAAATACTTGATGCTCTCAGTGCTGTTCAACATCCTGTCGGCAGTACTCAACATCTTCTCCTTTGCCACGCTCATACCTCTGCTGCAGATTCTGTTCAAGACCGGCGACACGCAGACGGCGACGAGCCTCATGCCCTGGGCGCTCGACAAGGACGTTCTGATGAACAACATGAACTACTATGTCAACGACCTCATCGCTGCCGTAGGACCCACCACTACGTTGCTTTTCATCGGCTTGGCCCTGGCGTTCATGACCTTCCTGAAGACGGGTGCCTACTTTCTCTCGTCGGCCACCATCATCCCTATCCGCACAGGCGTGGTGCGTGACATACGCAACCAGCTCTACCAGAAGATTACCTCGCTTTCGCTCGGCTTCTTCAGCGAAGAGCGAAAGGGCGACATCATTGCACGCATGAGCGGTGACGTGCAGGAGATTGAGTCGTCGATCATGTCGTCGCTCGACATGATTTTCAAGAACCCCATCCTCATCATCGTCTACTTTGTGACGCTGCTCGTCATCTCGTGGCAGCTGACCCTCTTCACCATCATCTTCGTGCCTGTCTTCGGATGGTTCATGGGCTACGTGGGACGCAAGCTCAAGGCCAAGTCGATCAAGGCGCAGGCTCTTTGGAGCGACACCATGAGCCAGGTGGAGGAGACGCTGGGCGGACTGCGCATCATCAAGGCTTTCTGTGCCGAGGAGAAGATGAACAGGCGTTTCGACAAGGTCAACTCGGCCTACCGCAACGACATCATGCGTGTCAACATACGCCAGCAGATGGCGCACCCGATGAGCGAATTTCTCGGCACAGTGATGATTGTCATCGTGCTTTGGTTCGGCGGCATTCTGGTGCTTAGCAACGAGACCATCACCGGTCCGACGTTCATCTATTACATGGTGGTGCTCTACTCCATTCTCCAACCGCTGAAAGACTTCTCCAGGGCCAGCTACAACATCCCGAAAGGTATGGCCTCGATGGAGCGCATCGACAAGATTCTGAAGGCCGAGGTGACCATCAGAGAGAAGGAGAACCCCATGCATATCCGTTCGTTTGAGCACGACATCGAGTTCCGCCATGTCGGGTTCAAGTATGACCAGCAGTGGGTGTTGCGCGATGTCAATATCGTCATTCCCAAAGGAAAGACCGTGGCTCTGGTGGGGCAGAGCGGAGGCGGAAAGTCGACCCTCGTGGACCTCATTCCCCGTTACTACGACGTGCAGGAGGGAGAGGTGCTCATCGACGGCATCAACGTGAAGGACCTGGGCATCCATGACCTGCGACAGCTCATAGGCAATGTGAACCAGGAGGCCATCCTCTTCAACGACACCTTCCTCAACAACATCACCTTCGGTGTGGAAAACGCCATGAAGGAGGATGTCGTGCGGGCGGCGAAGATTGCCAACGCCTACGACTTCATCATGGAGTCGGAGCACGGTTTTGACACCAACATAGGCGACCGGGGCGGTCGTCTGTCGGGCGGACAGCGCCAGCGCGTCAGCATCGCGCGCGCCATCCTGAAGAACCCGCCCATCCTCATCCTTGACGAGGCCACATCGGCACTCGACACCGAGAGCGAGCGGCTGGTGCAGGACGCGCTCTACAAGCTCATGAAGACACGCACCACGATAGCCATCGCCCATCGCCTCTCGACCATCAAGAATGCGGACGAGATCTGCGTCATCCATGAGGGACGCATCGTGGAACGGGGCACTCACGCCTCGCTGCTGGCGGCCGACGGCTACTACAAGAAACTGCACGACATGCAACAATAAGCAAAACAATGTCTGGGCAACATCATGCGCGGTGTGGCCCACACTTCGTTTGTCGTGATTTATTGCCCAAAAGTTTGTTCGGGATTTCGGATGAAATAGAGCAGGGATATGGGGTCGGACGCCAGTCACGACCCCATATCATTTTCGCCCGATTGCGACAGAAGCCTTGTCGACCCTTGATTTATGCCTTGTCGTGCCCAATAACAGCAGTTATTGGGGTGCGACAAGGCTCTTATTGAAGGTCGATAAGATTAGGGTGATATTTCCTTTGCATCATCTGATTTTGTTGTTGCGGAATCAATGTCAGTAGTGAAGAATGTCCACGAGGCTGTGGCATCAAGGATATCGCCTGAGTCAAAATTTCAGGCGCATTTGCAGGTCGAGATCGGTCATTGAGCGGCCGTCGATCTGTTGCAGGCCCGTGCCGATGGTCGAGCGGTCGAAGTAGTGGGTGTGGCCCAGTTTGGCGATGACCATCCAGTGGTCAGACAGATTGGCTTGTGCCTGCACGGCCAGGCGTAGGCCTTCTCCGAAGAAGGTGGGGAAGGAGAAGGTGTAGCGGACGCTGCGCTCGTAGGCATAAACACGCGCATCGTAGTCGTCGGTGTGGAAGTAGCTGGCGGTGGCGGCCATGCGCAATCGGCGCCAAAGGGTGGAGCCGCTGGCCGTGGCCATCCAGCCGAAACTGTTCTTTTCGGCGAAGTGGCAGTGGGCCACATCGGCCTGCAGCCGCAGGTCATGGTCTTCGTTGCTGTACGAAAGGGCCAGCCTCCCCCGTTGTTCGGTCTTCATGGCGAGGGTTTTCTGAGTTTCATTTTCTCCGTCTTGGGTCGTAGTCGAAGATAGGTCTTTCTCCCGCATCTTGATGCGGTAACGCGCAGTCCACGACCAGTGGCCGGCGGTGTAGGTGGCCTGCATGAAGTTGTCCCAGCTATGTGAGGCAGCACTGGCCTGGTATTTGGGCCAAGCGAAATAGGCCATGTCGGTATAGGCCTTGACAGACAATCCCTTGGCTGGTTCCCAGTTGGCTCCTACGAAGAGACCGCTCTCGTCCTGCACGCTTCCGCCCTCGGCGAAGCTGCTGCCGTAAAGTGTGTGGTACTGGTAGGGATAGTAGCGCTGTAGGGCCAGCAGAGCAAGGTTGCTCCAGAGCTGGTAGCTCACGCTGTTGATGGTGGCCACCTGTCCGCAGTCGCCTGTGGCGGTCTCGCCAGAGACGTTGATGCGGTCAGACACGTATCCGTAGTCTATGCTGGCGTTCCAAAAATGCCGTCCGCTGGGATACCAACGGCGGTAGACCTGGTTGGTGTTGGGGTGCAGGGGCTTGTCGAAGGAGGTAGCGTAGGCCGTGATGCCGACATGCCATCCATTGCTGAACCAGTTGAGGTTGCCGCCCCATAGCGTTGTCGAGGCGTTGCGTCGTCGTCGCATCTCGCTCTCGGTGCGGTGGTAGCCTGTCTTGAGAATGGTGGCGATGGAGGCAGAGTCCGCGCCGAGTGTGGCGTCAATCTTGCGCCATGAGGCGAAAGCCGTGAGGTCCAGTTGTCTGCTGAGCTTCACCGTGGCGGCCGCGCCCTGCAGGTAGTTGCTCTCCATACGGCTGCTGTGTGCAAAGACATGGGTGGCCGAACGGCCCAGTGTGGCCAGCGTGTTGAGCTTGCCCATGCCGAAGGAGTTGTTGAGAATGAGGCCCATGCCGAAGCGCAGGCGGTAGCGTCCGATGACGGCCGTCTTCAGCGGTCCCCAGCGGTTGATGAGGAGGTAGGCCGAGTAGAAGTCGTAGCCCGTGGCGTTGCGCCCTGAGAAGAAAGGCTCACCGGCGTCTTGCGAGGCAACGAGTCCCGCCTTGACGTGTCCCGATGATGAGAACGTGTAGCGCAGCCAGTGTTTGTAGGGATAGCCCAAGTAGCCGTTGCGGTCGCCTCGGCGCCGGTAGAAGGGCACCCGCAACGTGCCCACCAGTTCGTGGCGACCACGGCTCAGCAATTGGCCCAGCGAGGGGAAACGGCCGCGCGTGCTGTCGGGAAGGATGGTGATGAAGTGCGACAGGAGGTCAGCCGTTACCTTGTCGAGACTCGGCACCAGGCGCAGTTCGACGGGTGTCTCGATGCGCCCGGCCTTGTCGCGATATTCCATGATGTCCATGATCTGCTGTGCGGAGAGGAAAGGCAACAGGCTGAGATCTTCGCGTGTGCATCGGTTGATGTCGATCTTGTCGGTCGCGAGGTCGCTCAGCTGTTCATAGTTTTGCTCCCACTGGTCAGATTCCGTGTCCTCCAGTTGCTCCGTAATGTTGAACAACTCTTCCCATGTGTCGTCATTTTGGGCCGAGAGAGCCATGCACCAGCAGACGAGCCAGAGTGTCAGTGTCAGCCGGAGCGTCCGGGTGGACACGGAAGACCGGTAAGCAGTTTTCATGTTTAGGGGTGTTTTTTCAAGAGTTTTCAGGTGTAGGGCCTATCTCACTACCTTGTGTCCGTTCCTGATGAATACGCCATGGGTTGGCGCAGTCGTCAGTTTCTGACCTTGCAGGTTGTAAATCGCATCGCAGGTCGCTTTCCCGATGGTTGTAGTGCTAATATCCGTGGATGTGCCGTCGATGCTCATCTTGGCCAGCGTTGCATTGTCGGCCGTGGGACGGAACACGGCACGTGTGCCGCGCATCGTCTCCTTGCCGTTGGCCCTGTAGAATTTGTTGTCGCTCGAGATGAACCAGTCGCCAGCGTTCAGCGAGGAGGGAACGGTGTAGGAACCGATGAAGCTGAAGACGCCCGACTGGTTGTCAGTGGCCGTCAGACTGTTGTCGGGCACCTCAATCTGGGCGTTGTCGAAACGGTAGGGTGCCGCCGTGCTGACGCCATAGACGAAGACGGGCGTGTTGGCGTGTATGCCGTCTGTCGACGAGGAGAAATGGAGCGTGTAGGTTCCGTCGTCATTGCGTGTGGAGCCGGTGTAGTTGCATATCTTCACCTCAGGTCCGAATACTTGCTTGGCCGTCTCGTCGCTGATGGCGAAAGGCACCACGAGGCTGTTCCATGTTCCGGCGCTGAATGTGCGCTGGAGCGTCACGTCGGCCTCTTGCGCTGCGGGCTCAAATGTTGTACTCTCATCGATATTGACCGAAGGAACCTTCAGCAGCTGCACGTCGGCGAAGCTAACCCAGTGGTGCAGTCCGTCCTTGACCTTAGCCGAGAGGGTTATGGTGTGTGTGCCCTGTGTGGTGAGGGTGAAGGGCAGGTATCGCCATTCCCATCCGCGTCCGACGTTGTTGTTGGCGTAGGTGGCTGAAGCATCCCAATTGGTGTTGCACGAAGTGTCGATTCCCAGGCCGTAGTCGTCGTTGGTGGGAGCCAGCACACGCTTGTCATCCACCGCGATGCGTGCGTCCACCTTGGCCGATGCAGCACGGCAGGCCACCATCAGCACGTAGCGCCCGGCAGGCAGTGCGATGTCTTGCGTCATGCTCATGCTCCAGGCGTTGGTGCTCCATCCGTCTTTTTGCTCGTGATAGGTGCTGGAGTTCGTTCCATCCCAGTGCTGTCCTTTGTTGGTGGTGTGGTTGACGGTTGTCCAGTCGCCCAGCGCCACAGACTCCGTGTATTTGGCATAGCTGTTGAGCGGTAGGTTGTCGGCACTGATGTCGGCATCGGCCAACAGTTTGGCCTTTACCTCGTCCTCGATGTTCTCCTTGCCCCAGTAGGTCAGTTGCACGTTGTCGATGCCCATCCATTTGCCTGCCGCTGTGGTGGCCTCCAGGCCAATCTCTGTCTGGTTGCCGTCGAGATAGGCGATGATGCGGTAGTTGTTGGCCTCGCCCGCCGTTCCGCTCAAGGGCAGTGTGTTGTTGCCCAGATACACCTGCTTGCCGCTTATGTCGTCGGCCCAGGCCGTGATGTCGAGCATATAGGTTCCGCTGGGAATGTCGGTCAGCGTCTGGTACATCTTGCCCGCCTTCAGTGAAGGGTCCCAGTTCTCAAACGCCCAGTAGACGACCTTGTTGTCCTTGTTGGTCGTCGTGCCATGGTTTTGCGCGCCGGTGGTGTAGCTCCAGCCCGTGGTTCCGTTGTCGAACGAGCCGTTTTCCACAAACGTGGTCTTCACGGGATTCCACAGACCGGCGCCGCTCACCTCGCGGGTGTTTTGTCCCAGCTTGTCGTTGATCCAGTCGGTGATGGTTGCATACTCCGCATCGGTGATGGCGATGATGCTGCCGTGACGTGGCGTGAAGGAGCCTTGGGTCTCTGTGTTGGCTGCGATGGTGAAGGAGCTGAAGTCTGTCGTGGTGCAGAATTGGTAGTGGCCGTTGTTGTAGCAGTCGTACATCACCACGTATTTGTCCTCATTGATAAGCTTATAAGTGCCCACGCCTTCCACGGCCTCCGTGGTCTGTTGCACGGCGTTGCTCTGCAGCGTCCATTCGCCCGTCAGCGACGAGGCGGTGACGTGGCCGATGCCTCCGGCGTTTTCGTTCTTGTAGAAACCGTGGTAGGTGTCGCCCTTTCGGATGATGTCCATGTCGATGGTGGCCGAACCGCGGTCGTACATCCACACGGGCTGGTCCTCGAGGTCAGAGAAGTCGCTGTTGGCATAGCAGCGGTATACCTTGTCATAAGTGTTGTCGGTGCCGGCGCCGAGCAACGAGAAGTAGACCATATACTTTTGTGCCTCGTCGTCCCAGATGACCTCTGGTGCCCACACGCGTGTCACACTGGCGAAGTCGGTGCCGGCGTAGCGTGTGGGGAAGTTGACGGTGTGGTGCTCCCAGTTGACGAGGTCTGTTGACCGCATCATGACGATGCCTCTGTTCGACTGCCATCCGTCGGCCGACCGCATGTCGGTGGCCACCATATAATAATAGCCGTCGTCGTGTCCGCGCAACAGGTGCGGGTCTCTGAGTCCTTGTTTGATGGTCACAGAGTCGGCCGCAAGGATGCGCTGTCCGTCGTTGAGCACGGTGAAGGTAAAGGGTGACTCCTTGGTGGAGACGGCATAGTAGATGTTTTCGTCTTTGTTGTTGGGGAAGAAGGTGAAGAGATAGCGTGTGTAAGGCTTCTCTTCCTCCTGATAGGGGCTGTCGTAGGTCAGGCTGATATCGTCTACAAGGATGAGGGCTTCTTTGTCGCCAGCGCCTCCCCGGTAACCGAAGTTGAGGTGCAGTGTGTCGGCCTTTGACAACGTGAGCCTCACCGTCTGTTTGCTCCAGCTGCCTGTCGAGGCGGGCAACATGGTGCGCTTGCCACCCAGTTCGTAGTAACATAGGTCTTCGCTGATGCCGGCAGTGGCAGACTTGTTGATGTAATAAGACAATGTGTAGTTGCCGGCTGGCAGCTTAGCCTCCTTGAAGATGTAGTTGCTGACGGCGTTCTTTTGCCACTTGGTGCGCAGGCGGAGGGCATGGCTTGTCGTGGCACCGCTCGTCGTATCCACCACCTGATAGGCATGCGTGTACTGCACGTTGTTGCTGGTGGCATCCACGCTCCATACGTGGTTCCATCCGGCTTGTCCGTGTAGGTTGGTGGCGGTGGCATAGGCGGCTTTTTGCTCTGTTTCAAAGTCGAGGTTGTCCCCCAGCAGGGAAGAGACGTCTGCCCCGGCCGTCAGCGTCACCTTGTCGGTGTTGTCGATGACCTCTGCGGTGTCGGCTTGGCTGTAGGCGAGGTCGGAAAGATCTATCTTTTTCACCTCCACCACGCCACTGGTCTTCGACATCAGCACCAGGAACATGCCCCCTCCAGTGATGGCCGGAGCGGCCACGGTGTAGTCGCGCACGCCCTCATAGGTGTAGTCGCCATAGCTGTGCACATGGCCGGAGAAGTGGACGGCGTTTCTGGTCTTCTTGATGATGTCGGCCAGCTTGTCTTTCTTCTTCTTGGCATAGCTCTTGGACGTTTGGTCGGTGTCGTATTTGCCCAGTGTACTGATGTCTGTGCCGTATTCCGATTCGTCTGCTGTGGCGATGTATTTGCCTACGTCGTTTTGGTCGAGCCACCAGCGGTCGCAGTCGCTGCCGTAGGTGAAGGGATAGTGCTGCATCCATACCGATGGTTCATCGGTGTGCTTGTCCACCAGTGTCTCCAGGGCTTTGATGACACCGTCGGGTGCGTAGTAGGTGGCGGATTTTAATAAGGTAGGCTTGTCGTAGGTCTTTTGGAACCAATAGGCCTGTCCGCAGTAGAAGCGTACGCCTTGGAAGGTGAAGGTGAAGGGGCTGAGCTGCGTGTGCGTGGTGCCGTCGGTGATCCATTCCACATCGGTGATGCCGTGATTCTTGGCGGTATCCACCTGATTTCTGACGAGGTTCATGGCCACATCATTGCTGCCACTTCCTCCTAAGGTCAGTCCTTTGTCGGGATTGTCGCCTGTCCAGTAGTCGGGCACCACATCGTGGTTGCCCAGCATGGTGATGAAAGGTATTCCGGCTGCGTT
This sequence comes from Oscillospiraceae bacterium, assembly GCA_963610435.1. GTDB lineage: Bacteria > Bacteroidota > Bacteroidia > Bacteroidales > Bacteroidaceae > Prevotella. The sequence continues at coordinate 14,582 of CAVDNW010000016.1, forward strand.
GAGCTTGTGGAAAGCGGCCTTGAAACTCGCTCCCGACTTCTCATTGTCTTTGTCCATGTCGCCGAGGCAAAACACGATGTCGGCCTTGGGCGTGTAGCCCGGCAGGGCGTCGAACTGGTATCGCTTGCCGCCGTTTTCGCTTTTGCCGAGGTTGAGGATGGTTTCGCAGTAGGCGCTGAACGTGGACGCATCGGCTCCGTCGTGGTCTGTCTGGTCCACGTGGGGGTCTGAAAAGATTACGGCGGTAAAATAGTCGGCGGCTTCGTTGCCGCTGCCGTTGACTTTCTGGGGGGCAGAAACAGATTGCGCCTGCAACCCGGTAGAGGCTGCAAGCGCAATCGTGGTGATAGTGACTTTTATGTTCATGGTTGTAGTATGACGTTCGGATGACAGTTGCTCCCTTTACAGGAGCTTCCAGGTGGCACCGTCCTTGGTATCGTTGACCACGAAACCGGCTTCGGTGAGCGTGTTGCGTATCTGGTCGGAGGTAGTCCAGTCTTTGGCTTCCTTGGCCTTCTGCCGCATCTCGAGCACCATGTCGACAATCTTGCCGTAGGCCTGCTCGCGCGCCTCGTTGTTGGCCCCCCGGTTGTTTTGCAGTCCGAGGATGTCGAAGGTGAAGAGCGTCATTGTGTCGGTCAGTTCCTTGAGGTCGTCGGCCGAGATTTTGAGCTTGTGGTCCACGAGCAAGTTGACGAGGTGGCATGCCTCGAAAAGTGCACTGATGACGAGCGGTGTCTGTAGGTCGTCGTTCATGGCGTCATAGCAGCGCTGGCGCAGGGCACCCACTGTCTTCTGCGTGTCGGGCGACGAACCTTTGGCCACCTGCACACGCTCGAGGTCGGCGATGGCGGTCATCAGTCGGTCGTAGCCTTTCTGTGCGGCCTTCAGGGCGTCGTTGGAGAAGTCGACGGTGCCGCGGTAGTGGGCAGAGAGGATGAAGAAGCGGATGGTCATGGGCGAATAGGCCTGTTCGAGGCTCTCGTGCTCGCCCTTGAAGAACTGCTCCAGGGTGATGAAGTTGCCGAGCGACTTGCCCATCTTCTGTCCGTTGATGGTAATCATGTTGTTGTGCATCCAGTAGTGCACCATCTGGTCGCCCTGCGATGCCACGGCCTGCGCTATTTCGCACTCGTGGTGCGGAAAGATGAGGTCCATGCCGCCACCGTGTATGTCGAAATGGGAACCGAGATACTTGCGGCCCATAGCCGTGCACTCGCAGTGCCATCCGGGGAAGCCGTCGCTCCAGGGCGAGGGCCACCGCATGATATGCTCGGGCTGCGCCTTCTTCCAAAGGGCGAAGTCGGCTTGGTTGTGCTTCTCGGATGTGCCGGCGAGCTCGCGGCTCTTGTTGATGATGTCCTTCAGGTTGCGTCCCGAGAGGATGCCGTAGTGATGGTCGCGGTCATACTTCTCTACGTCGAAGTAGACAGAGCCGTTTGATATGTATGCGTAGCCATTGTCGAGTATCTCCTTTACCAGCTGCTCCTGCTCAATGATGTGTCCGGTGGCGTGCGGCTCGATACTTGGCGGCAGCACATTGAGCATTTCCATGGCCTTGTGGTAGCGGTTGGTGTAGTATTGGGCAATCTCCATGGGCTCCAGCTGCTCCAGCCGTGCCTTCTTCTCGATTTTGTCATCGCCCTCGTCGGCATCGTGCTCCAGATGGCCCACGTCGGTGATGTTGCGCACGTAGCGCACTTTGTAACCCTGGTGCTTGAGATAGCGGAAGAGCACGTCGAACGTGATGGCGGGCCGGGCGTGTCCCAGGTGCGGGTCGCCGTAGACGGTGGGACCGCAGACATACATGCCCACGTGAGGGGCGTGAAGTGGCTTGAACAACTCCTTGGAGCGTGTCAGCGTATTGTAAATCAAAAGATTTTGTTCCATGATTGCTAATGTGTTGCTAATGTGTTGGTCGTTGCAAAGATAGCTATTAATCTTGAGAAACTGGGTCTTTCGCACCCCTTTTGTGGACAAAATGACATAAATGGGTGAGATACGGGCTTGTCGAAGGTATGACAGAGGATGTGTCGGCGGGCGATGATGCACCAAGTTTCGCGGCTTTAAGCATTATTAACGTTAGAGTTTTTTAACTTTCGCCGCCAAAGGTTACTTTTGTAATGACGTTAGATACACATGACGTCCGCACATGATTTGTTATAGAATAATTTATATTGTACTATGAGATATCCCAGACTATCGGCGGCAGAGGCTGCCGCAATGATACACGACCGCGACAAGATGGCTCTCGGCGGCTTCACACCCAACGGCAACCCGAAGGCTATCTTCCGTGAGTTGAGCAAGCGAGCCGTCAAAGAGCATGAGGCTGGTCGGCCTTTTGCGGTGGGCATTTATACGGGTGCCTCGTCGTGCCAGAGCGTAGAGGGCGACATGGCCAACGCCCACGCCCTGCTCTTCCGTGCGCCCTTTTCCACCAACAAGGATTTCCGCACGCATACCAACCTGGGCGAGATCGACTATGAGGACATGCACCTGGGACACATGGCCGAGCGCATGCGACATGGCTTCTATGGCGAGTTCGACTGGGCCGTTATCGAGGTGTCGGATCTTGTCGAGGGCGAGACGGAGTGCCGTGCCTATCTGACATCGGCCGGAGGCATCGCCACTACCGCCGTGCGCCTCGCCAAGCGTGTCATCCTGGAGCACAATATGTTCCACAACCCCAACTCCAAGTATCTCCACGACACGTGGGAGCCGGACGACAACGGCCCCGGACGGAGTCCCATGATGGTGCTCAGCCCTTATGACCGTGTGGGCGACAACTACATCAGTATCGACCCGAAGAAGATTGTGGGTGTCATTGAGAGCAATATACCCGAGGAGGCACGTGCCTTCAAGGCGGTCGATGACTTCACGTCGGCCATTGGCAACCACTTGGCCGACTTCCTCGTGGCCGACATGAAGGCAGGCCGCATACCCCCGCAGTTCCTGCCCATCCAAAGCGGTGTGGGCGCTACGGGCAACGCTGTGCTGGCAGCCTTGGGCTCCAATCCGCGCATTCCCCGCTTCAATGTCTACAGTGAGGTGGTGCAGGATGCCGCCATCCGATGGATGATGGAGGGCAAGATTATCGATGCCTCGGCTACGGCTATGACCGTGACCAACGAGTGTCTGCAAGAGGTTTACGACCACATGGACTACTTCTCCAAGCACCTTACCATTCGCCAGAGCGAGGTGGCCAACTCGCCGGAGGTGATTAGGCGGCTGGGGGTCATCGCCATCAACACCGCCGTGGAGTGTGACATCTACGGCAACGAAAACTCGAGCCATATCTGTGGATCGGCCTTGATGAATGGCATCGGCGGATCGTGTGACTATGAGCGCAACGGATATATCAGCGTGTTCACCACGCCGTCGGTGTCGAAGGGCGGCAAGATTTCGTGCATCGTGCCTATGTGTTGTCATGTGGACAGTACCGAGCACGATGTGGACGTGATTGTTACCGAGCAGGGTGTGGCCGACCTACGCGGAAAAGGGCCTGTGCGACGCGCCCAGGAGGTGATAGAACACTGCGCCCACCCCGACTACCGCCCATTGCTGCGCGACTATCTTGAGCACGTCGCTCTGATGGGACACGAACCGCAGAGTATGACAGCCGCACTGGCCTTCCACGACACCTTCCTGCGCAAGGGCGACATGCGACTGACTGACTTTTCCGAGTATCTGAAGCGATGAGCGACCTCCTTGCCGGCCAAGTCGTCATCCCCCTTAGGATGGCCGCCGGCGCCGGGGATTAAGTTAGGAGTCTTAAAAAGTGTTGTGTGCGCACACAAATGCTTGATATATGTCAAGAATAGCACAAAAATTGCATATTTCCTTGCATAAAGTATTGCAAGAAACTCAAAATCACACTACCTTTGCATCGTCAAAAGGAAATAAGTAACTTCGTGAGAAGTGAAACCTTTGACATCGATTCAATAGGTTTAAGGTTAGTAGATTGTTTCATATAGGTTTTTAGTTTTTAGGTTTTTAGATTAAAGTTTTTAGGTTATTTCATTAGGTTGTTAGTAACTTTTAGGTAAAAATTAGATTGATTTCAGGAATGACAAACCCCTGTCTCTGTTGAAGAGACTGGGGTTTGCCGTTTCTAGCCCTTCCATTCCTATGCCACCGAATGGCGGCCGCTCGACTTTGTCGCTTGCGTCAGCAAGAAATATGCATAACCGCAGGTGACCTGTGGACAGGATTGATTCGTCCAAAAAGCGAGACGCCCCCACCTTGTTGTCCAAGGCGAGGGCGTCATCATGATATGTAACGGCGATGTTAGCCTAACTTAATGCTTGAACTTTTCAGTTTGTTCGCGAATGAGGTCGGCATCCTCAAAGTAGTCGATGCGCATGGCACGGCGCACCTCGTCCATGGTCTGTGCGGCGGTCTCTCGGGCGCTGTCCGAACCTTTCTTGAGGATGTTGAAAATCTCGGGGATGTCCTTCTCATACTCGGCGCGGCGCTCGCGGATGGGGTCGAGCATGCGGTTGATGACGTTGTTGAGCAGCTTCTTGCACTTCATGTCACCGATGCCACCGTGGATGTAGGCCGCCTTCAGCTCGTCGAGGTTCTTGAATTCGGGCCAGAAATCGGCGAAGTCCTGGTCGGTCGAGAAGGCATCGAGATAGGTGAACACGGCGTTGCCCTCCACATGGCCAGGGTCCGACACATTGAGGTGTGTGGGGTCGGTATACATGCCCTTGACCTTTGTCCAGACAGTGGCTGCATCGTCGGAGAGGTAGATGCAGTTGCCCAAGCTCTTCGACATCTTCTCCTTGCCGTCGGTGCCGGGCAGGCGTCGTGCCGTGGCATTCTCGGGCAACAGGATGTTGGGCTCCACGAGCACGGGAGCGTAGGTCTGGTTGAAGCGGTTCACCAGCTCGCGTGTAAGTTCGAGCATGGGTTCCTGGTCTTCTCCGGCCGGCACCGTCGTGGCCTTGAAGGCAGCGATGTCGGCAGCCTGCGACACAGGGTAGCAGAAGAAGCCGAGCGGCACTGAGTTGCTCTCGAAGCCGCGCATCTTGACCTCTGTCTTCACCGTCGGGTTGCGCTGCACGCGCGCCACGCTGACGATGTTCATCAGATAAGTGGTGAGTTCGGCCAGTTCGGGTATGCGGCTCTGTATGTAGAGTGTGCACTTGGTGGGGTCGAGACCGGCTGACAGGTAGTCGAGCGCCACCTCTACGATGTTTTGGCGTATCTTGTCGGGGTTGCTGGCGTTGTCGGTCAGCGCCTGCACGTCGGCCATGAACACGAACATGCGGTCATAGTTGCCCTCATTTTGTAGTTGGACGCGGCGGCGCAGACTTCCCACGTAGTGGCCCAGGTGGAGCTTGCCAGTAGGGCGGTCGCCGGTCAAAATAATCTTTCCCATATAGTTACGATGTCTTGTAGTCTTGTCGACAGGTTGTTTTGTTGGTTGTGCAGTTTGCCTGCACAGGCGTTTTGCGGTGCAAAAATAGTGCTTTTTCTCCGATTACGGAAAGGTTCGCTTCATTTTTATAGCTCATTGGGTAACTATTCAACAATAGTGCTTCACCTGCAAAAAGATCATTGTCTCAAGTTTCGGATTTGTCTTTTGCAGTCACTAAACGCTAAATGGCGCTTGGTGGATACGCGATTTGTCGTATGATTTCCGAAAAAACAGGGTGCTGCGGGAACATCATTCTGGAGCGCAGCAGGGTGCTTTCGGAGCAGCGGAGGGGAGTATCGGCAGCGAGAACGATGCTGGCAGACAGGTGGAATGCTTCGAAAGACGGCTTATCATGTCGTGAACTACGTCTTATTGAGGCACGGTGCGGCACCTATGTAGAATTGATATGGCATCTTTCGATGTTTGATAAGGCATCTTTCGCAAGAGCGGAAATGCGCACGGCGACGGAATTCCCCGCTTGTCGTTTGTAACGGTCAGAGAGTCAAGACTTTGCATAAGTGTTCGTCAGAATCGCGTATTTGCAGGCATGGGCATGTTTCGTTGTAAATACGCGATTCTGAGAAGGTCTGTTGTCCGTTATTTTAAATTACTCAAGTTTCGGATTTAGGTTAAACGTGATAGATTGGCTTTGTAGTTAGTGCGGGCCGCCTTGCCTAAATCCGAAACTTGAGTCATTGAATATGTCGAGGTCCTTCTTCGTTAGCGGAAGCAAGTCTTTATTTGTCCTCTCGATGCGCATATAGACGGCGATGGTTTTCAGGCGTATGTAGCCTTCGCTGAGATACATGAAGCCTCCGTAGGGATTGTCCTTGCCCCATGAGTTTTTGGCGATGAAGAAGCGGTGGCCCTGTCGGTCGTGTGCCAGTCCGCAGAGCACCATGCAGTGGTCGTCGGTGGTCTTGAGGCGGTCGAAGAGGCGTTGGCGCGCCTCCTGGGTGGTCTCGATGCCGTCTGGTATCATGGCGTGGCCTTGGGCAAAGCTGAAGCCAGACTCGCTGATGTCGCCTTCCCAGCAGACGGCGTGGCCCGAGCGCAGCGCGTTGACGATGCAGGCCATCAGTGTGTCGATGGGTACGTTGAGGAAGCTGTCGTGAAACTGGTTGTCGGGCGTCTCCAGAGCGAAGCGCTCGCCGAAGGGATGATGGGTAAAGCTGGTGAGAGCCTCGTAGTCGCCAGGCAGGCAGATGCTGTGGGCAAACTCGAGAGGCGTATAGGTCATGCCGAACATGGATGTGATGCGGGGGAGTACCCCGATTTCGCGGTCGAGGAGGTCGGTCACATGATGATCAGCCATGTCGAGCGACGCGGAGGCCCGCACCACCTGTTCCACCTTGCGGCAGAGCACGCCATAGTTGATGCCGCCCGTATAGATGTCGGTGCCCTTGTTGTGATAATAGGAGTCGAAGGGCAGCATCCCCTGACGATCCATCACGCCGAGTGCCATCGACGGCATGCCCCGTAGGGAGATGCCTGTCTGTCCGCGTGAGAGGAAGTAGCGCCGTGCCTCCTCCTGCAGCAGGTTACGCGCCACATAGTCGGTCGACAGTGTCACCGAGTCGCCCATCATGAGTCGGTCGGTCTCGAGCGTGGCCACCATGGCGTAGACCCAGCAGAGAGGGCTGTTACCCTGGTCACGCACGGGTGTGGTCTTGAGCACCAGGTCGTTCTGAAATACCTTTGGAGATGCAGGGGCTTGCTTGGGTACGGGGCGGCCGCAGGCTGCCAGCAAACCAATGACGAGCAGCCATGTCCACATTTTCTTCATACGGTTGCAAAATTACAAAGAAACGGAGAAAACGCGGCGTACGAATGATGAAAAAAGCCTTGCCGGCCATTCTGCCTGTCCAGTAGGCTGTCGTCCTGTCATTAGGTGTCAGCAAATGAAGCCCGAACCAAAAAAACTTAGTACCTTTGCAGCATGAACGCAAGATTAGAAGACTTTGAGATTATGGCCCCCGTGGGGTCGCGCGAGAGTCTGGCGGCCGCCATACAGGCGGGGGCCGACTCCGTATATTTCGGTGTTGGCCAGCTCAACATGCGGTCGCACAGTGCCAACCACTTCACGCTTGACGATCTCCACGACATCGCGGCCACCTGCCGCGAGCACAAGATGAAGACCTACCTGACGGTTAACACCATCATATACGATGAGGATACCGACACGATGCGCCAGATCATCGATGCCGCATGCGAGGCTGGCGTCAGCGCTGTGATCGCCTCCGATGTGGCCGTCATGGCCTATTGCCGACAGGTGGGCGTGGAGGTGCATCTCTCCACTCAGCTCAACATCTCGAATGTCGAGGCCCTCCGGTTCTACGCCCAGTTTGCTGATGTCAGTGTGCTGGCGCGCGAGCTCACCCTCAAGCAGGTGAAGCACATTCACGAGCAGATTGAGGCCCAGCCCATCTGCGGCCCATCCGGGCAGCCCGTGCGCATCGAGATGTTCTGCCACGGGGCTCTCTGCATGGCCGTCTCAGGAAAGTGCTACATGAGCCTCCATGCCGCCAACCGCTCTGCCAACCGCGGCCAGTGTGTGCAGGTGTGCCGCCGCAGCTACACCGTTACCGACAATGAGGACGGTCATCAGCTGGAAATAGACAACAAGTATGTGATGAGTCCCAAGGACCTGAAGACCATCCGTTTCATCGACAAGATGATGGATGCCGGCGTGAGGGTGTTCAAGATTGAGGGCCGTGCACGTGGCCCCGAGTATGTCTACACTGTGGTGACCTGCTACAAGGAGGCCATCCGTGCCGTGCTCGACGGCACATTCACCGAGGAGCGCAAGGATGCTTGGGACCGTCGGCTGGCCACCGTCTTCAACCGCGGCTTTTGGGATGGCTACTACCAGGGACAGACCCTTGGCGAGTGGAACAAGAGCTACGGCTCGCTGGCCACTGAGAAGAAGGTGCTCGTGGGCAAAGTCAATAAGTATTTCAGCCGTCTCGGCGTAGGTGAGATTGCCGTGCAGGCATCCACCTTCAAGTGTGGTGACAAACTTCTTATCACCGGCAACACCACAGGAGCTATGTATCTGGAGGCCACCGAGATACATGGCGATGACGGCCCCATCACCGAAGCGCCCCAGCACACGCTCGTCAGCGTTCCTGTGCCGGACAAGGTGCGTCCCAACGACAAGGTGTTCCGCATCGACCGTGCCGACTGACCCCTACCGCCCTACCCCATCCGTCTGCCTTGTACAGGATAAGAAAACGGGGCGGGTGCTTGGGCTATTCATTGAAAATGGCTATTTTTGCCAACGAAAACAGAAGGACAATGTATCATGACTAAGACAATCAACGAATTGCAAGACGAGGTCATCGAGGAGTTCAGCGACTTTGAAGACTGGATGGACAAGTACCAGATGCTCATCGACCTGGGCAACGATTTGGAAAAACTCGACGACAAATACAAGACCCAACAAAACCTTATTGACGGCTGCCAGAGCCGCGTGTGGGTGCAGTGTGACTATGTGGACGGTAAGCTCGTGTTCTCCGCTGACAGCGATGCACTCATCGTCAAGGGCATCATCGCTCTGCTCGTGCGTGTGCTCAGTGGGCACACGCCGAAAGAGATACTTGATGCCGACCTCTATTTCATCGAGAAGATTGGCTTGCGCGAGCACCTCTCTCCCACCCGATCCAATGGCCTGCTGGCCATGGTCAAGCAGATCAAGGCCTACGCTCTGGCCTATAGCGTGAAGCAATGACCCGGCCAACACACTGCCGCCAACAGCCAACTCATCCGCCATGCGCAAACTAAGGACCATCGAGATGCACCGTCTGTCGGTGCAACAGTTTAAGGAAGCCCACAAGCTGCCGCTCATTGTCGTGCTCGATGATGTGCGGTCGCTCTACAATGTGGGCAGTGTCTTCCGTTGTGGCGACGCCTTCCGCGTGGAGGGCGTCTACCTCTGCGGCATTACCGCCTGCCCGCCCAACGCCGAGATTCACAAGACGGCGCTCGGCGGCGAGGACAGTGTCGACTGGCGTTACTTCGAGAACACCGAGGACGCTGTGCGTGCCTTGCACGACATGGGCTTCTTCGTGTGGAGCGTCGAGCAGGTGGAGCACTCCACCAAGTTGCAACATCTGGGCGGCGTGCTCAGTGAGCAGACCTGCTCCCCCACCCCATCCCACCAGGGCTACGCCATCATCCTGGGCAACGAAGTGAAAGGCGTCAAACAGTCGGTCGTCAACATGAGCGACGGATGTCTGGAGATACCCCAGTTTGGCACCAAGCATAGTCTCAACGTCAGCACCACGGCCGGCATCGTCATTTGGGAGTTTGCCAAGGCTTTCCTCACGGAGTGAGTGACGTAGGCGTCCTCCTCTTGTCAGTTCAAGAGGTGTCTTTCGGTCTTTGATGCGCGAGGCATGGAGGTGTTCCGTTAGATTATTTTCCTGTGAATTGTAAAAAGGGTAGGGAACCGTGTTGGTTCCCTACCCTTTTTATTAGGTTTGTCCGTACTTTTCTACGAGTGATTTTGCCTTTATCTGTTACTGCAGTTGTTTTCCATCTCTTCTATGTCTTCGGCGAACGGGACTGCGTGGATGCAGCCAAGGTTCTGCTGCAGTTGTTTAGTGTTGCTGGCCCCGACGAGCACGCTGGTGATGCCCGGTTGGTGCAGGATCCAGGCCAAGGCCATCTCGGCTAAGGTCTCGCCCCGGCTGGTGGCGGTGTCGTTGAGCCGTTGCAGGTAGGCCAGCAGTTCGGGCGTCAGACGGTCCTTCTTCAGGAAGTGCTCCTTCGCCATGCGCGAGTCGGCGGGCACGCCGTGCAGGTAGCGGTCGGTGAGCAGGCCTTGTGCCAGCGGTGAGAAGCTGATGAAGCCGATGCCTTGTTCGCGGCAATAGTCGAGAATGCCCTCGCTGATAGGCTCCCGGTCGAGCAGGTTGATGCGTCCCTGATAGATGAGCAAGGGCACATCATGGGCCTTCAGGTAGTTGTGAGCCACGCGCAGGGCCTCCAGGGGCCAGCGCGATATGCCGATGTAGAGCGCTTTGCCTTGATGCACGATGTCGACAAGGGCCTGCAGCGTTTCCTCCAGGGGGGTCTCGGGGTCATAGCGGTGGCTGTAGAACACGTCCACATAGTCGACACGCATGCGCCGGAGACTCTGTTCCAGACTGGCGAAGAGATACTTGCGTGAACCCCAGTTGCCATAGGGGCCGGGCCACATGTCGTAGCCGGCCTTGGTCGATAGAAACAGTTCGTCGCGGTAGGGGCGGAAATCATCGTCCATCAGTCGGCCCAGCGTCTCCTCGGCCGACCCGTAGGGCGGTCCGTAATTGTTGGCGAGGTCGAAGTGGGTGATGCCGTTGTCAAAAGCACAATGGGTGATGGCGCGGGCACGCTCGTAGCTGTCTTCGCTGCCGAAGTTGTGCCAGAAGCCCAGGCTTACCTTAGGCAACAGGACCCCCGAGCGGCCGCAGCGGCGGTAGAGGCTTGCCGCATCGTCGTACCGGTGGACGGACGCCGTGTAGCGGCCGCGCAGCTCCATGTCATTGATAGTACGTCCTTGCATGTTGATGAGGTTCTTGGTGGCGTGGTGATTGGTTACTGTTTTTGTGACGTTTCACGTTCTGCCGGTGTGTTGGTGGGGTGGGGTAGAGGCGCCTTGGCGTCAGGCCCCCACCGCTTCTTGATCCTTTCGGATGAGCGCCAGCAGATGATCGACGGCCTCGTCCTCAGGGATGTTCTTCTCCACACACGTCTGGCCGCGGTAGAGCGACACCCGTTTGGGTCCCGCACCGACGTAGCCGTAGTCGGCGTCGGCCATCTCGCCTGGACCGTTGACGATGCATCCCATGATGCCAATCTTCAGTCCTTTCATCTCCTGGGTGGCTTTGCGGATTCTCGCGATGGTCTCGCGCAGGTCGTAGAGCGTGCGGCCGCAGCCCGGGCAAGATATGTATTCGGTCTTCGTGGTGCGCAGTCGAGCGGCCTGCAGGATGCCGAAGGCCGTGCTGTCGATGTCGGCTTGGCTTATGTTTCCGTCGTTCATCAGCCACAGGCCGTCAGCCAGTCCGTCCATCATCAGGGCCCCCATGTCGGCTGCAGACTCCAGTTGGAACTCGTCCTTGTCGTTGAGCCGATACATCTGTGCGAACACTACGGGATTGGTGACACCAGCGCACATCATCTCGTGGACCAGTGCACGCTGGTCGCCCAAACGGTTTTGGTGGTGGCTGGTGCATACCACGACAACTTCAGGATGGGCCTTGAGACATGCCAGGTACTCGTCTTTAGGTGTGCCGAACTGCAGCACAAGGAATTTCACCGGTGCCTCCAGCATGCCGATGAAGGGCATGGCCGTCACAGGGAAGATAGGGTAGAGGCATGCAGCGCCTGTCCCCTCGCCTCCGGGCTCGTAGGGCCGGGTGCCGTTATGGGTCAGCTGGGCATAGACGTTATAGTCCGTGATATAGTTGTGAAGACAGTCTGTGGGGGCTTCTGAGCCTGTGTAGACATAGTCGGACTTGACAGTCTGGGGTGATGACGGTTGTGCTTCGCCCGCTTGCTTCGCTGCTGTTTGCGATGTGATGACCACGGGTGCATGGCTTCCGCCGATGGGGCCTGCGGCCTGTGTGGCACGCCTCACGGGGTGAAGCCAGTCGAACCCGTCGTAGGCTTTTCCGGGTATGAGCATGTGAGCAGCCTTGCGTCCTATGTAGTCCACGAGGTGGCGGGCCACGGGTATCTCGGCCTCCGGTTCTTCGGAGAGCGACACGCGGATGGTGTCGCCGATGCCGTCGGCCAGCAGAGCGCCGATGCCCACGGCACTCTTGATGCGTCCGTCCTCACCCTCGCCGGCTTCGGTGACACCGAGGTGGAGCGGATAGCTCATGTCCTCGCGGGCCATGGTGTCGGCCAGGAGGCGCACCGAGCGCACCATGACCACCGTGTTGCTGGCCTTGATGGAGATGACCACGTTGTCGAAATGCTCGCGCTTGCAGATGCGCAGAAACTCCATGCAGCTCTCCACGATGCCCTCAGGTGTGTCGCCGTACCGGTTGCGGATGCGGTCGGAGAGCGATCCGTGGTTCACGCCGATGCGTATGGCGGTGTGGTGCTCCTTGCAGATGTTGAGGAAGGGCACAAAGCGGTCTTCGATCTTCTGCAGCTCCTGTGCATATTCCTCGTCGGTGTATTCGCGCTTGACGAACTTGCGCGCCGGGTCCACGTAGTTGCCGGGGTTCACGCGTACCTTCTCGACGATGCGTGCCGCCACGTCAGCTACGTTGGGGTTGAAGTGGACATCGGCGCAGAGCGGTGTGCTGAAGCCGTCGTGCCGGATGCCTGCCTGTATGTTCTTCAGGTTCTCCGCCTCGCGGATGCCCTGTGTGGTGAGGCGCACCAGGTCGCCTCCGGCCTTGATGATACGCTCCGACTGGGCCACGGAGCCTTCCGTGTCATCGGTGCTGGTGGTGGTCATCGACTGTATGCGGATGGGGTTTTCGCCGCCCATGTCGAGCCTTCCCACATGCGCAACGGTCGTCTCGCGCCTGCGATAGTTGAATAAATCCATGTTGCTGCTGGTGTCTTTAGCACTTGAACTTATAGTCCTTGATCTCAGCCAAGTCCTTGTTGGCCTTTTCAATCTTCTTGCCCAGACTGGCCTTCCACGCATCGATCTTGGCGGCTATGGCCTCATCGCCGAGGGCAATCATCTCTGCGGCAAGGATGGCGGCGTTCTGTGCACCGTTCACGCCGACCGTGGCCACGGGGATGCCCGGTGGCATCTGGATGATGGAGAGCATGGCGTCGAGACCGTCGAGCATGCCTTTGATGGGCACTCCGATGACGGGCAGCGGGGTGGAGGCGGCGATGACGCCGGGCAGGGCGGCCGCCATGCCGGCAGCGGCGATGATAACCTTCACTCCACGGGCTTTCGCACCTTTGGCAAACTGCTCCACGGCGTCGGGGGTGCGGTGTGCCGAGAGCGCGTTCATCTCAAAGGGAATCTCTTGCTCTTCCAGCCACTTGCAAGCTTTCTCCATGACAGGAAGGTCGCTTGTTGACCCCATGATGATACTGACTAATGGTTTCATAATATGTGTTGTTTTGTTGTTTTGCTATGTGTTTTCTGTCTTGTGGCGACCTGTTCCCTTTCCGCTCCTATTCCGGAGGGAGACGTCTGTTTTCCCGTTTGAGGGCCGAAGCTTCGGGGAGGGGTTTGGGGTGCAGTGCTGGCCTTTGTCAGATGATGGCCCAGAAGCCGAGGAACGCGCCCATGAGGAAGCCTGCAATGACTTGCGGGAGTGTGTGTTGGCGGAGCACCATGCGGCTTGTTCCTACCATGCCGGCGATGATGAGGATGAGACAGAACCATCCCATCGGGTTGAAAGTGAAGAGGATGGAGAAGGCGACGAGTGCCCCCTCGAAGCCACCGATGGCTGCGCTGTGGGTGGAGATTTTCCACCAGACGTTGATGATGGCACATGCAATCTGTATGAGCAGTGCCGCCACCAGAATGTTGGCCATGAACTGCGGGATGCGGATCAGGCTCATGAGGTAATAGCAGATGAAGTAGCACAGGATAGCGATGATGTAGGGCACCATGCGCCTTTCTTTCTGTGCCATCTCGGAGGAGGTCCATCCCTGATAGCGCCGGTATAGGTGGATGAGCACCGTCGGCAGCAGGATGGTGAAGAGATAGACCATGGTGAGCACCGTCAGCTTGTAGGCTGTGGGCAGCAAGCTCATGTAACTGAAGATAAACAATGCCAGCAGCCCTGCGAGGGGCAGATAGAAGGGGGTGAAGACCATGCTCATCACCCGTGCTGCCAATATGATGTTCTTTTCTTTCATGTCTGCTTTGATAATGCTCTGCTTGGTTGGATGTCAGCCCTTGCGCAGGCGGGCCACAGGCAGGTGGAGCTGCTCGCGGTACTTGGCGATGGTGCGGCGTGCTACGGGGAATCCCCGTTTCTTCATCTCTTTGGCCAGCACGTCGTCGGAGAGGGGCTTTTTCTTGTCCTCGTGGTCGATGAGGTCTTTCAGTGCAATCTTGATTTTCTGGGTTGATATCACTTCGCCTTCCTGGGTGACATAGCTGTTTTTGAAGAAGAAGCGGAGGCGGAACGTGCCCCAGCGTGTCTGTGCATACTTCTGGTTGCAGACGCGGCTGATGGTGGACTTGTCGAGCTGGGTCTTCTTCTCGATGTCCATGAGGTTCATCGGCTTGAGGTCGGCTTCGTCGCCGTCCTGGAAGAACTTCATCTGCCAGTCGATGATGGCTTTCATCGTGACGTACAGTGTGTGCTGCCGTTGTTGTATGGCTTCGATGTAGCCCTGTGCCTTCTCCACCTTCTCCTTGGCGTAGAGCAGCGCCTCCTTGTCGGTGCGTGTCATCTTTTGCTTGTTGGTCCTGTAGTGCTCCACCATGCTTGCGAAGTCGGGCGACACCTTCAGTTCTGGCATGCGGCCGTGGTTGATGGTGAAGCTGACATGTCCTTCGTCATCGGTGTCGACGATGAAGTCGGGTGTGATCTGCTGGGTGCTGCGCCCCATGGTCTCGCCGAGCGAGGCTCCGGGCTTGGGGTTGAGCTTGAGGATTTCGCGGTGGACGGTGGCGGCTTGCTCATCGTTGATGTTGAGTGCGGTGGAGATCTTGTCCCAGTGTTTCTTGACGAAGTCGTCGTAGTGGTGTGTCAGGACGCTCGTCATGAGTTCCTTGAGCTTGCCGGCGGGGCGGCGCTGCACCTGCAGGAGCAGGCACTCTTGCAGGGAACGGGCGCCGATGCCTGCGGGGTCGAACCTTTGGAGGAGACGAAGCATGTCCTCCACGTCCTTCTCCGAGATGTCGATGCCGTGGTAGATGGCGAGCTCATCGGCTATATCATCCAATGGTTTACGCAATATACCGTCGTCGTCGAGGGAACCGATAAGATACTCCATGATTTCCTGTTGCTGGTCAGTCAGTTCGAGCAGTCCCATCTGTTCCTTCAGCTTGTCGTAGAACGACGTGGTGTCGCCCCACACCATTTCTTCATAGTCGGCGCTGTTGTAGTCGGCAGCCGTGGCGTAGTGGTCGGCTTGTGGCATCTCATCGTCGCTGCCCAGATTGGCGAGTGCGTTGTCGAGCGCCTCCTCGCGCTCTTCGCGTTCGCTCTTCCGCTCATAGCTGTCGTCGGCTGCGGCAGGGTCGGCCGTGCCGTCATCGGCCGTGCCGTCTGCGTCGTCGGGCGTTTCCTCGCGCAGGTCGTCGGACGATGTGTCGGCACCCGTGTGTGGGTCGTCGAAGTCGTCGCGCCGTTCCTCCAGTGCCGGGTTGTCGTCGAGTTCGAGGGCTATGTTCTGTTCGAGCTCGGCCAACGGCATCTGCAGCAGCTTCACTTGTAGCATCTGCTGCTGCGAGAGGCGTTGCTGCTGTGTCTGTGTCTGCGCTTGGGTTTGTATGAGTTTCTGTGCCATTCGTTATTTCCAGTATTCTTTGAGTTGCGCCGCTGTGGCGGCAATCTTTTGCGGATTCTCGTTGCCGAACCGTTTCCATATCTCTTCACAGGCTGCGAGCAGGGTGGGGGAGACCTTGCTCTCGCCGGTGAGGTAGGGGTCTACGCATTGGAAGGCCCGCATGATGGTCACCACGTCATCGGGATTGACCTTGGTGAGCTTGGCCAGTTCTGCGATTTCCGGCGTTTCGGCCACCATGGTGTTGGGTGTCAGTCGGAAGTAGAGGTCGAGCGTCATGATGAGCAGGATGGGCGTGATACGCTTGTCGTCCAGGCCGTTGATGGGCTTGAAGTCCTTTTCCCACGACTCGTTGATGACCACTCCGGCGTAGAAGTCGTCTGCTGCCCCGAAGCCGTTCATGCGCTTGAGGAGCTTCACCTCGCGCGACAGCCGCCGCGGATTGTCGGCGTAGGTGTTCCATAGACGTTGCAGGTTGGGCGTGTCGATCTGTCTCAACTTGAACATCTTGCGGTACAGGCATTCGGGTGGGAAGTGCAGCTCCAGTGCGAGGTCTACGAGAGCCCGGCTGTAGAGAGGCTTCACGCCCTGTGGCCGTTTCAGGTACAACTGCATGAGCATGAGCCAGTATTCGTCTTGCCATAAGGGGTATTTGGCCATATCGATGCTACTTAGATGGTGATATGCAAAGATACATCAATTATCTGATGACGCTTCAATTTCCGCTGTCTTTTTCTTCAGCTTTTTTCGGTGGGTTACCACTCGATGCCCCCTTGCACCATTTTTTGGCTGTCCCAGGGTGCCGGTGCGCCTCCGAGGTACTTGTGGAACCACTCGAGGTGGGCGTTGTAGTAGAGCGGCATGGAGCGCAAGCTCGAAGGCCAGTGGCCGTCGTTCTCGAAGACGATGAGGCGTGAGGGGATGCCCAGTGTCTGCAGGGTGGTGAAGTATTGCAGCGACTGGTTGTACGACACGCGGTAGTCTTTCTCTCCGGTGATGATGAGTGTGGGTGTGGCGAAGCGTTCTACATACTCCGACGGGCTCCATTGTTTGTAGAGCTTGGAGTTCCAGGGTTGTCCCTCCAGGTCGAAGTTGGGGAACCACAGCTCCTCGGTGGTGCCCCACATGGAGCGCAGGTCGAAGAGACCCATCATCGAGGCGAGGCAGCGGAAACGCTTGGTGTGGCCCTGGAGCCAGTTCATGAAGTAGCCGCCGTAGGACCAGCCCATGGCGCCCATGCGTGTGGAGTCGACATAATGGAGCTGTGCGAGCTGGTCGGTCACCTTCATTACGTCCTCAAAGGGCCGTCCGCCCCATGAGCCGCTGATGGCGCGGCAGAACTGCTGTCCGTAGCCTGTCGAGCCGTGTGGGTTGGGGTAGGCCACCACGTAGCCGGCTCCGGGAAACACCTGCCAGTCGGGGCGGAAGGAGTCCATCCACTGCATCTGCGGACCTCCGTGCACGTTGATGACCAGCGGATAGCGTTTGTTGGGGTCGAAGTCGTGTGGCTTCACGATGAAGTATTCCACGCTGTCGCCGTCGGCACCGATGACCCAGTGGGCCTCTGAGGGTCTGATGTCGACCTCGGCTTCCATTTGGTCGTTGAGATGGGTGACCTGTTTCTCGGCGAAGCGGTTGCCTGTCTTGCCGGGTGTGGCGGTGTGGTAGAGGGCCACGGGCTTGCCGGTGGTGGAGTAGGTGTAGTAGAAGCCGCCCTTGCCGTCGGGTTCGAAGCTGCCGATGGCGCGGTTGGCGATGAGCTTGCTGAGGCGGCCGTCCTTGACCTTCACTTGATAGAGAGGCTGGTATCCGCGCTCCTCGCCGAGGAAGTAGATGCTTTTGGAGTCGGCTGCCCACTTGTAGTCGTCCACCCAGTTGTCGTAGTTCTCCGTCAGGACGCGCTTCTCTCCTGTCTGGCGGTCGATGAGGCCGAGCACGAAGCGGTCGCTCTCATAGCTCGGTGTGCGTTGGAAGCGGTAGGCAATCCAACGCCCGTCGGGGCTGTATTGCGGGCTGCCGTCCCATGCCTTGTTGTCGGCCGTGAGGTTGCGGGCCTCGCCTCCCGTGACGCTGACGGTCCAGAGGTCGCAGTTGGTGGATGCCTCGGGATGGTCGTCGTGGTTGCTCAGGTAGCAGAGCTCCTTGGAGTCGGGCGAGAAGACATAGCCTGAGGGACCGCTGGGCGAGAACACCGGGCTGTGGAAATGTCCGGGGGTGACGTCGGTGTAGGTCTTGGCCTTGGTGTCGTATATGATGATGTGCCAATAGCGTCCGTCGCTGTAGTCGGTCCAGTGGCGGAAGAGCAGGTTGTCGGCGAGGTGTGCCTGTATGGGGTTCTTGGAGCGTTTGTCGATGGCATCCTTGTTGGCCTGTCCGTCGGCGCCGCCTATCTCGGGATAGACCTCGGCGGCGAAGGCTACGAGGCGCTCGTCGGGCGACACCACGGGGTTCTGCACGCCGAGTGCATAGTCGGTGACCTGCGTGGATTTTCCGTCAGTAATTTTGAACAGTTGGGTGGCTCCCTTCACCGAGGTGCAGTAGTAGAGGCTTTTGCCATCCTGCGACCACTGTGGTGCATAGCTCTTGTCGTCGGTGGTCACGGCGGTCGGCTCGGCATTGTTTCCGGGCTTCACTGTGAAGATGTTGCTGAATGAACGCTGGGCCTTCAGGTCTGAGCGGCTGGTGGAGTAGGCGAGGGTGCCGTCTCGCGACACGGCTGGCGACGACACGTACTGCACGCGATAGACGTCCTCGACAGTGAATGCGCGCTTTTGGGCGGTGGCTGTCAGGGCAGACGCCAGGACGAGCGCGGTCAGAATAGTCTTTTTCATGTTGTTGGGTTTTGATCTGCATACAAAGTTAGGGAAATTTTGACGAATAGTGGATTATCCGTAGGATAAATGTGTTCGGAAATGTCGTGCGGCGCCGAAGTGCGACAAAAAAGTGATAACTCTGACTTTGCAAAACATCATATTAACGGCGGTTTTTGCTCTTTTGTGAGGCTTTTTGTCCCTTGACGTGGCTTTGGCGGCTCTGTTGGTCATGTTTCGCTGGCTGATGAAGCCCTTTTCTTGCGTGGCAGCAAGCGATTTTAGTCATATTTCGGCATAATGGCATGGAAAACCAGATGTTTTCCCCCTCCCCGGAAGCCTTTTACGGCTTGTAATACGGAATGATACAGGTAGCAGATAATGCTTGGTTGCACCCTTTGTTTTTATGGCCGTTTTCTTCTCGTGGAGGTCTTTGTCAATGCGTTATGCTTTTTAGTTTGATTTCTCTATTCTTTGTAAGGATAGTTCTGAAAAAAGAAGCCCTTCATGAAGTTGCCTTCCAGCCGACGGGCATCTGCATTTACGCCTTCTTTTTGGTCACCGTCGCCCATCTTTCCCCGCTTAGTTCTGCGGTCGTGTTGCGATAGAAGCCGAAACGAACCGTGAAAGTTGCCTAATCGAGAGACGATGGCACACCTTTCGGCATGCAATAGTGCAACTATCGAATGACGATAGGATAGCTTTCGTGACCTTATTGCTTGCCAGCGAGGCATCGATGAAAGAATGAAAAACGCAAGCCTCTGATAGATAGAGACTTGCGTAGAGTGTCTGAAAATCGCGTATTTGCCGCCAATATATTCCCCGTTTGTTTCGAAGGCCTTCTCGCGAGACCTTTTGTCCGGATATTTGGTCATGCGACGGGTGGTCGGTGGTGTGGCCGGCTGTGTGGCGGCACATGCGGAAGCCTATGGCTTCAGCTGCTTCACCAGTTCGCGCATGCCAGCTGAGGCTCCTTTCTCTATATGCGTGATGTTGCGGTATCCGTTAAGGTTCACGGCATTGGGATCGATGAGATAGACGGGGCAGCCGGGCTTGGTGTATTGCACCAGTCCTGCTGCAGGGTAGACATTGAGCGATGTGCCGATAATGACAAACACATCCGCCTCTGCCGCCTCTGCCGCCGCCGGTGTGAGCATGGGCACACTCTCGCCGAAGAACACGATGAACGGTCGTAGCAGCGAACCGTCGCCCGCCTTTGTGCCTGGCACGATATCACTGTGTTCTGGTGTGAGTTGCTGGATGTAGCGCTCATCGTAGGGGTCGTGGCTCGAGCACACCTTGGTCAGCTCGCCGTGGAGGTGGATGACATGTGTGCTGCCAGCCTTCTCGTGGAGGTTGTCCACGTTTTGCGTGAGCACGCTCACCACGTAGTCTTTTTCCATCTCGGCCACCAGCCGGTGACCCTCGTTGGGCTGAGCGTCCCACAGTTTGTGCCTGAGCATGTTGTAGAAATTGGTGACCAGGGTGGGGTCGTCCTCCCATCCCTCGTGCGATGCCACTTGCTCCACGGGATAATTTTCCCACAGTCCGTCGTTACCGCGAAAGGTCTTGAAACCACTTTCCACCGACATGCCCGCACCTGTCAGGAAAACCACTTTTTTCTTCATAGTCATCTGGGTTATCAAACGTTATTATTGCACAAAAATAGTAATTTTTCGGATATTATGGTCTTGCAAACAATTAAAAAATAGTAACTTTGCGCATTATTTTAAAAATATTATCAGAAGAATGGACAAAGTAAGTTATGCTCTTGGTATGAGCATCGGGCGTCAGCTACAGCAAATGAACGCCGCCGAAGTGAACGTTGACGATTTCGCACAGGCCATCAAGGACGTGTTTGCCTCCAAGGCCACGCTCACCGAAGCGGAGGCTCAGACAGCTGTCGAGAGCTTCTTCCAGAAGAAAGCGGAGGAACAGGCCGGCGCAGCCAAGAAGGAAGGCGAGGCTTTCCTGGCCGAGAACGCCAAGAAGGACGGTGTGGTGTCACTGCCTTCGGGTCTGCAGTACCAGGTGCTGCGCGAGGGCAACGGCAGCAAGCCGTCAGCCACCGACCAGGTGGAGTGCCACTATGAAGGCACGCTCATCAACGGGCAGGTGTTCGACAGCAGCTACCGCCGCGGCGAGACCGCCACATTCGGCCTCAACCAGGTCATCAAAGGCTGGACCGAAGGCTTGCAGCTCATGCAGGAGGGTGCCAAGTACCGCTTCTTCATCCCCTACCACTTGGCTTACGGTGAGCGTGGTGCCGGACAGAGCATCCCGCCTTATGCCACACTCATCTTCGACGTTGAGCTTGTCAAGGTGAAGTGACCTTCGGGCACGGACAAGCACCGTGCGACAGACATGGAAATTACAGGAAAAACAAATAAAAAACAATGAAAAACTTGAAATCATTAGCCATCGTGGCTATTGCCGCCGCGGGCCTCTCGGCTTGTGGCAACTCCACTCCCAAGGCAGAACTGAAGAGCGATGTCGACTCCTTGAGCTATGCCATCGGCATGCTCCAGTCACAGTATATCCACCAAGTCGTACATTCGGGCCAGGCCGGCATCGACACGGCTTACATCGATGAGTTTGTGAAGGGCATCAATGAGGGTGTCAACGCTGGCGACGACAAGAAGAAGGCTGCTTATATCATGGGTCTTCAGGTCGGACAGGGTCTCTCCACCCAGCTGGTGAAGAGTGTGAACCACGAGGCCTTCGGTGCCGACAGCACAAAGACCATCTCCCTGAAGAACCTGCTCGCCGCTTTCATCACAGGTGTTTACGGCAAGCCCGGTCTGATGACTCCCGAGAGCGCACAGGAAGTGGCCCAGACCAAGATGGAGGCTATCAAGACAGCCACGATGCTGAAGGAGTATGGTCCCAACAAGGTCGCCGGTGAGAAGTTCCTCGCTGCCAACAAGAAGAAGCCCGGAGTGGTGACACTGCCCTCAGGCCTGCAGTACAAGGTCATCAAGGAAGGCAACGGCCCCATCCCCACAGACACCACCACGGTGACAGTCAACTATGAGGGCCGCACCATCGACGGCAAGGTCTTCGAGAGCTCTTACACCAACGGCAACGGCGCCGTGACCATCCAGCCCAAGCAGTTCATCCCCGGATGGACCGAGGCCCTGACCCACATGCCCCAGGGTTCAGTGTGGGAGGTCTACATTCCCCAGAACTTAGGTTACAAGGAGCGCCAGGCAGGTGCCATCAAGCCCTTCTCTACGCTGATCTTCAAGATAGAGCTTGTCAAGGTGGGCAAGTAATTAAGAAGGAGTGAACATCATGAAAAAGACACTTTTGATAGCTGGTCTGTTCCTCGCCGGTGCTACCTTCAGCACTGCCGTTGCAGGCAAGAAGAAAGACAAGAAGAAGGTCGCCGCAGAAACAACGGAACAGGTGGCCAAGCCCGTTGCGCTGGTCACCTCGTCCGACTCGGTGAGCTATGCTGCCGGCTATGCCGCCACACAGGGTCTGATGAACTACCTGCAGGAGCGTCTGCACGTCGACACCGCCTATATGGCCGATTTCGTGCGCGGTTACCGTGAGGCTGTCGCCAAGGCTGGCGATCCCGCTTTCGTGGCTTATAGTGCTGGCGCCAGCATCGCTGAGCAGGCCAAGAACCAGATTCTTCCCGGTGTCTCGCGCAATCTTGAAGGCACCAATGACTCCATCACAGCCGACCTCTTCCACGAGGGTTTCATGGCAGGTGTGGCCAGCGATACCACCTTCTTCAAGGGCGCAACAGCCAACACGCTGGTGCAGAGCCGCGTGATGGCCGCACAGAAAGCCAAGAACGAGGCCTACAAGGAGCTCAACACCGTGTGGCTGAAGGACAATGCCGCAAAGCCCGGTGTGGTCACGCTGCCCTCAGGCCTGCAGTATAAGGTCATCAAAGAAGGTACGGGTGCCAAGCCCGAGAAGACGCAGACCGTAGAGGTCGTCTACGAAGGCAAGACCATTGACGGCAACATCTTCGACGCCACGTCACGCCATGGAGGCAACAAGACCGACAAGTTCCGTTGTGACCAAGTCATCAAGGGATGGACCGAGGCGCTGACCAGCATGAACGTGGGCAGCAAGTGGGAAATCTATATCCCGCAGGATTTGGCCTATGGCGAACGTCAGGCCGGTTCCATCAAGCCCTATTCAACTCTGATCTTCACGGTCGAACTGGTGGGCATCGAGGCCGACGAACAGCCGGCTGCCGACACTACACCGGCGAAGAAGACCGCTGCCAAAAAGACTGCTAAGCGTAAGAAATAACACAAATAGCATTCATGCTATGACAAAATGCACGGTTATTGCAAAATAATCGTGCATTTTTATTGTCAGTATCAATAAAAATATCTACTTTTGCTCATTAGTATAAATGTTATGAAAGCAAAAGAAATGGACAAGATTGACAAGTTAGACGAGAAAATACTGTCTATACTCTCTAAGAACGCCCGCATACCCTTTAAGGACGTGGCGGCAGAATGTGGTGTCTCGCGTGCGGCTATCCACCAGCGTGTGCAACATCTCATAGAAGGCGGCGTTATCACCGGAAGCGGCTTCTATGTCAACCCGAAGAGCCTCGGCTACAGCACATGCACCTATGTGGGGCTCAACCTGGAGCGCGGCTCGATGTATAAGGATGTCGTGAAGCGACTGCTCAAGATTCCGGAGATTGTGGAGTGCCACTTCACTACGGGCTCCTACACCATGCTCCTGAAGCTTTACGCACGCGATAACGAGCAGCTCATGGACCTGCTCAACAACCAGTTGCAGACCATCCCCGGTGTGGTCTCCACCGAGACGCTCATCTCCCTGGAGCAGAGCATCAAGCGGGAGATACCCGTTCCCCTCGACGACTAAACGACCATCAGGCATTCACCATGGAGACATTTCATCTGGAGTCGCATCTCCGTGAGGTGTATGCGACCTACCCCGAGACAACCCACCGCCCCGTCATTGGCATCACCGCCAACTACACCGAGGGCGACGCTGCCCTGCGCGACCGCTACTACTTGCAAGTGGTGCGTGCAGGGGGTATACCCGTCATCATCCCGCCCGTGGCCGACAAGGATGTGATCATCAACACCCTCGACCACCTCGACGCCCTCCTGCTCACAGGCGGCGGCGACCATAACCCCTTGTGGGCCGGACAGCAGCCGTCGCCACGGCTGCACGGCATCAATGCCACGCGCGACCTGCCCGAACTGCTCATCACGCGATTGGCTTTCAACCGCCAAATACCCATGCTGGGCATCTGCCGGGGCTTGCAGACATTGGCCCTCGCCCTGGACGGCTGTGTGGCGCAGGACATCAGCGACTTGCCGCCCAGTGGCCGATTGCCCCTCAAGCACTCACAGGATGCCGACCGTGTGCTGGCCACCCATACGGTGACCCTTCAGGCCGGTTCCATCCTTGCTTCCCTCTACGGCCAGGAAGGACATGACGCGGCCGCGATAGCCGTCAACAGCTTCCATCATCAGGCCGTGAGCCAGACGGGCCCGCACTTCCGGGTGTCTGCTCTGGCCCCCGACGGAGTCATCGAGGCTATGGAGAGCACCGAGATGAAGCCTGTCATGGGTGTGCAGTGGCATCCCGAATGGCTCGGCGACGACGGCCTGCCCGTCTTCCAGTGGCTGGTCAGAGAGGCCGACCTCTTCTGGCGGGCCAAGCAACTGCATGAGCGCACGCTGACTCTCGACACCCATTGCGACACCCCGATGTTCTTTCCGCAAGGGGTGGACTTCAGCCAGCGCGACGACCGCATCCTCTACGACCTCCATAAGATGGCCGACGGACGGCAAGATGCCGTCATTATGGCGGCCTATCTGCCCCAGCCGAAGATAGGCGAACAGTTTTCGCAGAAGGTCGACATCGCGGGCATCATCCGCCATAACCCCGATCTGGCGGCGCTGGGAACGAGCCTGTCGCCCACACAGTATGCTGATCTCATCTTCGACAAGCTCGAGCGTATCGTGGCCGACAACAGCGACTACATCAGCATCGCCCGAACGCCGGCCGACCTCTATGAGGACAAGCGCAAGGGGCGACGCTCCATCATGTTCGGCATCGAGAACGGACTGGCCCTCAACCATGACCTCGCCTGCGTGCGCCACTTCGCCCAGCGGGGAGTAGTCTATATCACCCTCTGTCACAACGGCGACAACGATATCTGCGACAGCGCACGCGGATGCAACACCCACGGCGGCGTGTCGTCGTTCGGCGAGAAGGTCATCCGCCGTATGAACGAGGAAGGTATCATGGTCGACCTCAGTCATGCAGCCGAGAAATCGTTCTACGATGCGCTCGACATCAGCACCACGCCCATCGTCTGCTCACACAGCAACTCAAAGGCTCTCTGTGACGTGCCGCGCAACCTCACCGACGACCAGATGCGGTCCTTGGCCGCGAAGGGTGGTGTGGCGCACATCACGCTCTACCACGGCTTCCTCTGCAAGGACACGTCAGAAGCCACCATTCTCGATGCCATACGCCATCTGGAGCATGCCATCGATGTCATGGGCATCGACCATGTGGGTATCGGAACCGACTTCGACGGTGACGGAACGGTGCGTGGCTGCGCCGATGCGTCCGACCTCATCAACTTCACAAGGCATCTTCTCATGCGCCATTATAGCGAGCGCGACATCGCCAAGATATGGGGTGGCAACTGGCTCAGGGTCATGGCGCAAGTGCAAGCAACTAAAAACAACCAGCAATGAAGAAAAAAACAATTCTGATTATCGTGTTAGCTATTGTCTGTGCCAGCATTGCCTGGCTTTTCCTTGCCGGTCCCCTGGCATCATCGGGAACCGATGAGACGAATGGAACCGATGAGACGGAAAAAATCAATCCTGTCGGGCCGTCTTTCAATGCCGACTCGGCCTATGCCTTCACGGCGGCACAGTGTGCCTTCGGACCGCGCGACATGAACTCCGTGGGACACGAGAAGTGCTGCGAGTGGATCATCGCCAAGTTCAAGCAATATGGTTGCGAGGTGACCACTCAAAAAGCAGACCTCAAGGGATATGACGGTACCATACTGAAAAACACGAATATCATCGCCCACTGGAATCCCAAGGCCACCACACGCATCATGCTGTGTGCTCACTGGGACTCGCGCCCATGGGCCGACAACGACCCTGACAGTACCAATTGGCGCAAGCCTATCCTCGCTGCCAACGATGCTGCCAGTGGCGTGGCTGTCTTGCTCGAGATGGCGCGCCTGCTGAGCACGCAGACGGGTGCGGCGGCGCAGACCGACAACGGCGGCGCACAGACGCTCATGGCCTCCGGCGCTCTGGGCATCGACTTCGTGTGTTTCGATGCCGAGGACTGGGGAACACCCCAATGGAGCGACCGCGACGATGACGGCAACTCATGGGCTCTCGGTGCACAATACTGGGCTTCGAACAAGCCAAAGGACTATGCGCCGCGCTATGCCATCCTGTGTGACATGGTGGGCGGACAAGGCGCACGCTTCTATCAGGAGGGCATGTCCATGCAGTACGCTCCCGACATTGTGAGCAAGGTGTGGAGCGCAGCCCGCCAGGCAGGCTACGGCTCATTCTTCCCCAAGAGTGCCGGGGGCATGATCACCGATGACCATATCCCGGTCAACCAGGTGGCCAACATACCCTGCGTGGACATCATTGCCTACTACCCCGACTGTGAGCAGAGCTCTTTCGGACCCACGTGGCACACCCTGGCCGATGACATGCAGCACATCGATGCCGCTACGCTCAAGGCCGTCGGACAGACCCTGGTGCAGGTGCTCTACACCGAACAATGACCTCCCCTTGGGGCTGAAGCCAAAGGGGGATGGAAATGCAGTGTCAGCCCTTCTGCTGACATGCAAATCCTGCCAAGATACTTCTTTACCGTCTTTTAGGGTGCAATAAACAAGAAATTGCACCCTAAAGACTTTCGGTTTTCTTGCTTTTTTGCTAACTTTGCACGAAAACCCTATAAACACATGGACGCTCTATCTTATCTGCAAAGGCGATGCTCGCTGCGTCGCAATGTGCTGACGGGCGAGACATTGTACGCTCCGCAAGGAACCGACGATTACCAGCCGCTCAGTCGCGAGGCTCGCAACACGCTCATCCTGGAGGCCGCACGCGAGGGCGTGGACGTGGCCGACGAGACGCTCGACCGCTTTGTCCACTCCACGCTTGTCACCGACTGGAACCCCGCAGAGGAGTGGCTCGACGGCCTTGACAGCTGGGACGGCACCGACCGTGTGGCCGACCTGGCCAACCGCATCATCACATCCAATGCCGATTGGGTGTCGCTCTTCCATAAGTGGATGCTGCAGATGGTGGCCCGCTGGACGGGTAGGGAGGTGGCCCACCGCGACACCGTCGTGCCGGTCATCGTCGGACAGTTCGGCTTTGGCAAGACCTCGTTCTGCGGTCTCTTGCTGCCGCCCTCCCTACGCCGTTACTACACCGACCAGATCAAGCTCCGCAGTACGGCTGAGGTGCATCAGCTGGTAGTGGGCAACCTGCTCCTTTGCATCGACGAGTTCTATCAGGAGAACACCGACCAGGCGCCTGCCGTGCGCTATCTGCTGTCGCGCTCCACACCCGTCTTCCGTTCTCCCTATGGCGTCACGCAGTTGCCCCGCAGGGGCATGGCCGCCTTCATTGCCACCACAGGCAACCTCCATCCCATGACCGATGCTGCAGGAGCGGCACGCCTGGTATGTGTGGAGGCCGAGCACGCCATCAATCTTGAGACGCCCATACCCTATGAGCAGCTCTACGCACAGCTCAGGGACGAGCTTGACGATGGGGCCGACTATGCACTTACCGATGCCGAGCGTGAGCGTATGGCCGTGCAGAACGCCCCGTTTCAGGAGGCCGACAACCTTGTGAAGATGATCCGCACGCTCTTTGCGCAGCCGCCGCGTGGCAAAAGGGTGAAGGCTACCTACATAGATGCCATCATCGACCGTCTCATGAAGGAATATCCTTACTGGACGCCGGGCGAGCATGTCAATCAGGACGTGGGCTTTGCCCTGCAGGAGGCCGGCTTTGTGCGCAGCCGCATCCACGGCCGTTCGTGTTACAAGGTGGTCGAACGCGACCCGCGTAAGCTCGATTTTGTGGAAGACAGTCCGGCGGATCCTGCGGTCGACAACATCGACAACAACCCCTTGGCACGTGCCCTGTTGTCGGGACTCGGGGCTTTGGTCAAGAAAGATTAGACTAAGGGCAACAGCGACAGATACGCCATGACAGGCTGATGCCATAACTATCCATTTATTACAACTATGTCAAGCAACCAAGATAAGGGCTTAACCCCCATGATGCGGCAGTTCTTCTCCCTGAAGGCGAAGAACCCCGACGCCCTCATGCTCTTCCGCTGTGGCGACTTCTATGAGACCTACTGCGAAGACGCCATCGAGGCATCGCGCATCCTGGGCATCACGCTCACCAAGCGAAACAATGGCGCCTCCAAGGGATCGGAGATGGCCGGCTTTCCCCATCACGCCCTCGATACCTACTTGCCCAAGCTCATACGTGCCGGCAAGCGGGTGGCCATCTGCGACCAACTGGAGGACCCGAAGAAGAAACGCGAGGCCATCAAGGGAAAGAAAGGCCTCACGGAGATGGACAAGATGGTGAAGCGGGGCATCACCGAGCTGGTCACTCCCGGTGTGGCCATGAGCGACAACGTGCTCAACTATAAGGAAAACAACTTTCTCGCGGCCGTCCATTTCGGTAAGACAGCGTGCGGCATCAGCTTCCTCGACATCTCCACGGGTGAGTTTCTGACAGGGCAGGGCTCCTATGATCATGTGGAGAAGCTGCTCGGAAACTTCTCGCCCAAGGAGGTGCTCTACGACCGTGACCGCAAGGCCGACTTCGAACGTTATTTCGGCACGCGCCATTGTGTCTTCGAACTCGACGACTGGGTGTTCACCGAACAGTCGGCGAGGCAGAAGCTGCTCAAGCATTTCGGTACCAAGAACCTCAAGGGCTTTGGCGTCGATCATCTCAGGGAGGGGGTCATTGCAGCTGGTGCCATCATGCAGTATCTGGAGCTAACCCAGCACACACACATCAACCATATCACCTCGCTGAAGCGTATCGAGGAGGAGAAATTCGTGCGACTTGACAAGTTTACCATCCGCTCGCTGGAACTGTTGCAGCCCATGCAGGAGGACGGCACGTCGCTTCTTGGCGTTGTCGACCGCACGGTGACGCCCATGGGAGGCCGTCTGTTGAGGCGGTGGATGGTTTTTCCGCTGAAGGATGTGCGGCAGATCAGGTGCCGTCAGGATGTAGTGGAGTATTTTTTCAAATGTCCCGATTTCCGGCAGCTTGTCGATGAGCAGCTCCATCACATTGGCGACCTGGAGCGCATCATCTCCAAGGTGGCTGTCGGAAGGGTGTCGCCGCGCGAAGTGGTGCAGCTGAAGCATGCCCTGAAGGCTGTCCTGCCCATCAAGTCGGCGTGCCTTCATGCTGACAACGACAGTCTGCGCAGCCTTGGCGAGCAGCTTAACCTCTGCGAGAGCCTGCGCGACCGCATCGAGAAGGAAATACAGCCCGATCCGCCCCTGCTCGTCAACAAGGGCAATGTCATCGCCGAAGGCTACAGTCCTGAGCTTGATGACCTGCGGTCCATATCGCGCAACGGCAAGGACTATCTGCTCCGGATACAAGAGGACGAGGCCGAGAAGACAGGCATCTCCTCGCTCAAGGTGGGTTTCAACAATGTGTTTGGCTACTACCTCGAGGTGCGCAACACGTTTAAGGACAAGGTGCCCGAGACGTGGATACGCAAGCAGACGCTGGCCCAGGCCGAGCGCTACATCACTCCGGAGCTGAAGCAATATGAGGAGAAGATACTGGGGGCCGATGAGAAAATCCTCGACCTTGAGGCCCGGCTGTTTGCCGAGCTGGTGATGGCCATGCAGGAGTTTATCCCGCAAATACAGATTGATGCCAACGTGCTGGCACGCATCGACTGTCTCCTGGGCTTTGCCAAGGTGTCGGAAGACAACCTCTATGTGCGGCCCGAGGTGGACGAGGGCGATGTCATCGACATCTGTCAGGGACGGCACCCGGTCATTGAGACACAGATGCCGCTGGGCGAACGCTATGTGCCCAATGATGTCTATCTCGACACCGAGAAGCAGCAGGTGATGATGATTACAGGTCCCAATATGGCCGGTAAGTCGGCTCTGCTGCGTCAGACGGCACTCGTTGTGCTGTTGGCCCAGGTCGGTTGCTTTGTGCCCGCAGAACGTGCGAAAATAGGCTTGGTGGACAAGATATTCACCCGTGTGGGTGCAAGCGACAACCTATCGCAGGGCGAGTCGACCTTTATGGTGGAGATGACGGAGGCTGCCGACATCCTCAACAATGTGTCGCCGCGGTCGCTGGTGCTCTTCGATGAGCTTGGTCGCGGCACGTCCACTTATGATGGCATCTCCATTGCGTGGGCTATCGTGGAGTACCTTCATGAGCACACGAAGGCCCATGCCCGCACGCTTTTCGCCACACACTACCACGAGCTCAACGAGATGGAGAAAAATTTTCCGCGCATCAAGAACTACAACGTGTCGGTGAAAGAGGTCGACGGTAAGGTTATCTTCCTTCGCAAGTTGGTACGTGGCGGCTCCGAACACTCTTTTGGTATCCATGTGGCGGAGATAGCGGGTATGCCGCGCAGCATTGTCAAACGTGCCCAGGTCATCCTGAAACAACTGGAGGCCGACAACGCTTCGGTGGGGTCGGCAGGCAAGCCCACGGCTGAAAAGCTTGCTGAGAACCGCGACGGGGTGCAGATGAGCATCTTCCAGCTCGACGACCCTGTGCTATCGCAGGTGAGGGACGAGATACTGGGACTCGACATCAACAATCTCACCCCTGTAGAGGCGCTCAACAAGCTCAACGAGATCAAGAAGATTGTGACGGGCAGAAGCCAATAGGGTGGGGCTTCCTTTTGACCCTTTATGATTCGCTATTTGTTGCCCTTGTAAGGTAGGGTGTTCAAAATCGGATTAAAATAAGCTCGCAATTAGTAGGGTTTTGAATGATGGTTCACCCAGCCCCGTAGGGGCGACATACCACAGGATAGGGGTTCACCCCTATCTTATATTGCACATTTCAAGCATTGCCCCTGTAAGGGGCGCATATTTCAACCTCATGCTATGAATTATGCGCCCCTTACAGGGGCAAAGGAAAAATAAAATCCTGAAACGTAGGGGCGAGCCACTACGCTATAATCTGCCGTCCCTATGGGACTCGCCGGTTGCGCTGTTTTTACTGGACACGAATATTTTTATTCCTGTTTCCAGGGCCTGGCGCCCAGTTTCTTCATGCTGTTTTTGCAGAAGATGCAGAAGAGACCGATGGCGATGAAAGGCAGGGAGAGCAGCTGACCCATGTCGAAGAGCATACCCGCCTCAAAGTCCACTTGGATATCTTTGGTGTATTCGATGAGGAAGCGGCTGGTGAAGATGAGCGTCAGGCAGAGTCCGAAGAAGAAGCCTGTGCCCACGCGTTCGCGGTGCTTGCGGTATACTGTCAGTATGATGGCGAAGATGGTGATGTAGGCAAGTGCTTCGTAGAGCTGTCCGGGATGGCGTGGGAGGCCATCGACACGCTCGAAGACGAAGGCCCAGGGCACATCGGTCACCTTGCCGATAATCTCCGAGTTCATGAGGTTGCCCAGTCGGATGAAGGTCGCCGTGATGCCCGAGCAGATACCCATGTTGTCGAGCACCACCCAGCCTGGCACCTTAGTGCGGCGGCAGTAGAGCCAGATGCCGATGAGCATGCCGATTACGCCGCCGTGTGAGGCAAGTCCTGCGTAGCCTGTGAAGTGCCACGAGCCGTCAGGCATGTGTTGCATGGGTATGAGCATCTCGATCACATGGTCGGCCGATGACAGGAAATAGTCGGGCTGGTAGAACAGGCAGTGGCCCAGACGGGCACCCACAAGCACGCCGATGAAAATATGGAAGAACAACGGGTCGAACTTCTCGTCGGCAATCTTCTCCTCCCGGTAGATGCGGTGCATGAGAAGGTAGCCCAGCAGGAGTCCGATGAGCCAGCATGTGGCATACCACCTGATGCCGAAGCTCCCGATGTGGAAAATCACTTCGCTGGGATTCCAATAGATGTAAAGCATGGTGTGAATGAGTGGAAAACGTTATGTCGGTAGGGGTCAGACGTTGAAGCGGAAGTGCATGATGTCACCGTCCGCAACCACGTATTCCTTGCCTTCGATGTGCAGCAGTCCTGCTTCGCGTACTGCCGCCTCGGTCTTGTACTTCATGTAGTCGTCATACTTGATGACCTCTGCACGGATGAAGCCCTTCTCGAAGTCGGTGTGGATGACGCCGGCACACTGCGGTGCCTTCCATCCCTTATGGAATGTCCAGGCTTTTACCTCCATCTCGCCTGCGGTGATGAATGTCTGCAGGTTGAGCAGGTGGTAGGCTTTCTTGATAAGCCGGTTGACACCGCTCTCTTCCAGTCCGAGCTCGTCGAGGAAGAGTTTCTTGTCCTCATAGGTGTCGAGTGAGGCGATGTCCTCCTCGGTCTTGGCAGCGATGACCATGGCTTCGGCGCCTTCTGATGCAGCGATTTCCTCAATCTGCTTGCTGTACTTGTTGCCTTCCTTGGCACTTGCCTCGTCGACATTGCAGACATAG
Source organism: Oscillospiraceae bacterium (assembly GCA_963610435.1). GTDB lineage: Bacteria > Bacteroidota > Bacteroidia > Bacteroidales > Bacteroidaceae > Prevotella. The sequence goes on from CAVDNW010000016.1 coordinate 46,935, forward strand.
AGCACAGGCTTTGTGGTCAGCAGAAACAGGTCGTGGGCGGCCTGCTGCTCGTCCTTGTCGTCAAAGGTCACCGAGCGGGCGTTCTGGCCCTTGTCGAGTACTTCCTTGTAGGCGTGCAGCACGTTGACCAGCACCTTGGCGTCCTTGTTGCCTGAGGCAGCTATTTTCTCCTGCTTGGCCAGTTGCCCCTCGATGGTCTCGAGGTCTTTGAGCTGCAGCTCGGTGTCGATGATATCCTTGTCTGCCGCAGGGTCGACAGGTGCACCGCCCTCACGCACGACATTGTCGTCGTCGAAACAGCGAATGACGTGTATGATGGCGTCGCACTCGCGTATGTTACCGAGGAATTTGTTGCCGAGGCCTTCGCCTTTGCTGGCACCCTTCACGAGTCCGGCGATGTCGACGATTTCGCACGTGGCGGGCACGATGCGTCCGGGGTGTACGATTTCTGCCAGCTTGGTCAGGCGCTCATCGGGCACGGTGATGACGCCCAGGTTGGGTTCGATGGTGCAGAATGGAAAATTGGCTGCCTGCGCCTTGGCGCTCGACAGGCAGTTGAAGAGTGTGGATTTTCCCACATTGGGTAAACCCACAATACCACATTTTAATGCCATATTATGTTGTTTGTTGACGGCCGCACGGGTCGTGTGGCCTGCTGTTTGTTTTATTTATAATGTGCAAAGTTACTAAATTTTCCGGCCTTTCGCTTTCGTAAGGCTGTTCTTTTTGCCTCTGCTATCTTGAACTATATGTCACAAGGTGTTTTATGTTATATCATGTATTATATCTGAATAGATAACATTATATCTCGTAAGATGCCTTGCGGGATATACTGTTGTCAGTGAGCTTCAAGCCAGTTGTCGCCCCATCCTGCATCTGCCGTGAGCGGCACCAGCAGTTGCGCAGCGCCTTGCATCTCCTCCATGACGATGCGTTCCACCTGTTCGGCTTCGTCGGGCCAGACCGAGAAGTTGAGTTCATCGTGTACCTGCAGAATCATCTTGGAGCGGATTCCTTCCTGTTTGAAGCGCTGCCAGATGCGTATCATGGCCAGCTTGATGATGTCGGCCTCCGAACCCTGGATGGGCGCGTTGATGGCGTTGCGCTCTGCGAAGCCGCGCACGGTGGCGTTGTGCGAGTTGATGTCGGGCAGGTAACGGCGCCTTCCGTACATGGTCTCGGCATAGCCCTTCTCGCGTGCGGTGCGCTTGGCGTCCTCCATGTACTGGTGCACCTTGGGGAAGGTCTTGAAGTAGTCGTCGATCAGCTGGCGTGCCTCGCCCGTCGGGATGTCCATGCGCTGCGCCAGTCCGAAGGCGGTAATGCCGTAGATGATGCCGAAGTTGGCCTGCTTGGCCTTCTTGCGCTGGGCGTCCGTCACTTTGTCCATTGGCACCTTCCATATCTTGGAGGCTGTGGCGCGGTGGATGTCCTGTCCTTCGCGGAAGGCTTCGATCATGTTCTCGTCGCCAGAAAGATGGGCCATGATACGCAGCTCGATCTGACTGTAGTCAGCTGAGAACCAGCGGCATCCCTCGTCAGGGATGAAGCACTTGCGGATTTCCTTGCCGTCGTCGTCGCGCACGGGTATGTTCTGTAGGTTGGGATCCGACGACGAGAGGCGGCCGGTGGATGTGACGGCCTGGTTGAACGATGTGTGGATGTGTCCCGTCTGCGGGTTGATGAGCTTCGGCAGGGCCTCGACATAGGTGCCCAGCAGCTTCTTCATGCCTCGGTAGTTGAGGATGTCGTCCACGATGGGTGCCTTGCCCCTTAGCTGTTGCAGCACTTCTTCAGACGTTACGTACTGTCCTGTCTTTGTGCGCTTGGGCTTCTCGAGCAGTTGCATCCGTCCGAAGAGGATGTCGCCGACCTGCTTGGGTGACGAAATGTTGAATGTCTCGCCCGCCTCTTCGTAGGCATGTCGCTCGTAGGTGTTCATGCGCTCGGTGAAGGTTTGCTGTGTGGCTTGCAGCTGCCGGGTGTCGAGGCGCACTCCGGAAAGCTCCATGTCGGCCAACACCTTAACCAGTGGCATCTCGATGTCGCGGAACAGGTGGCTCGCTCCTGCCTCTTTCAGTCGGGGCTCCAGCACGTTCTTCAGGCGAAGGGTGATGTCAGCGTCTTCTGCTGCATACTCGTAGACCTCCTGAGGCGACAGGTCCCGCATGTTCTTTTGGTCTTTGCCCCGAGGTCCGATAAGTTCCTCGATGTGCACGGTCTGGTAATGGAGCAGGTTCTCGGCCATGTCGTCCATGTTGTGGTGCTGTTCGGGTTGTAGCACGTAGTGGGCGAGCATTGTGTCGAACATCGGGCCTTGGATGTCGACACCGTATCGGCGGAGCACTTCGTAGTCGTACTTGATGTTCTGTCCGACCTTCAGGATGTGCTCGTCCTCATAGAGCGGCTTGAAGATGTCGACGCGTCGCTGCGCTTCTTCATGGTCGGCGGGGATAGCAACGTAGTAGGCCTCGCCTTCCTCTACAGCAAAGCTCAAACCGACCAGTTCAGCCGTTATCGCGTCGGTCGAGGTGGTCTCCGTGTCTAGACTGAGATTTTTTTTTGTCCTTAAAAAGTCACATAAACGAATGGCATCCTCTTGACAATCAATAAGATGATAGTTGTGAGGTGTCGTTTTTAGGGTCAAAAACAGAGCGTTTTTTGTCTCGCCTGTCCCCTCGTCCGCATTTGGAGCAAATAAATCGAGCTGAATATTTGTGTCTTTTTGCTTTGTTTTAGATTTATTAAGAAACCGGTCTGCGAGTCGTTTGAATTCAAGTTGGTCGAACACCTTGCGCAGTTTTTCCTCATCAGGGGCGGTGACGCGTAAAGCGTCGAGATTGAGGTCGATGGGCACGTCGGTGCGGATGGTGGCCAGGAACTTCGACATCTTGATATCGTCGATGGCCCCTTCCACCTTCTCGCGCATCTTGCCCTTGAGCTGGTCGGTGTGGCTGATGAGTGCTTCGGTCGAGCCAAACTGGTTGATGAGTTTGGCGGCGGTCTTCTCTCCGACACCCGGGCAGCCGGGGTAGTTGTCGGCTGAGTCCCCCATGAGTGCCAGCAGGTCCACCACCTGGGCGGCACTGGCGATACCGTACTTCTCCTGTACCTCCTGCTCGCCTATCACGTCGTATCCACCGCCGTGTCGAGGACGGAACATCTTGACGTTGGGGCCGATGAGCTGTCCGTAGTCCTTGTCGGGCGTCAGCATGAAGGTGTCGATGCCTTGGCGTCCCGCCTCTGTGGCGAGGGTTCCGATGACGTCATCGGCCTCGAAGCCGTCGGCTTGCAGCACGGGGATGCGCATGGCCTGGAGAATCTCCTTGATGTAGGGCACCGCGAGCTTGATGTCCTCGGGTGTCTCTTGTCGTTGAGCTTTGTAGGGCGGGAAGGCTTCGTGGCGAAAGGTCTTGCCGTGGTCGAAGGCCACGCCGATATAGGTGGGGTTCTCCTTGTCGAGGATTTCCTTCAGCGTGTTGCAGAAGCCCAGTATGGCTGAGGTATTGAGCCCTTTCGAGTTGATGGTGGGCCGGTTGATGAACGCATAGTAGGATCGGAAGATGATGGCGTATGCATCGAAAAGGAACAGTTTCTCCATATTTCTATTTGTTTTCACGTCAAAATTACTAAAAAATTGCCATAATTCCCGATAAAATAATTACTTTTGTAACAAATTTCAGAAGAGGAATGGACTACCTATCAGCAATCAGACAACCCATCACGTCGGAGTTGACCGACTTCATCGAGCTTTTCGACCGTTCGCTGTCTCATACCGACGGTCTGCTCAGTCAGGCGCTCGACCATATACGCCAGCGCACTGGCAAGCGTATGCGCCCCATGCTGATACTGCTCATGGCCAAGACGGTGGGGCGAGTAACTGATGTCACGCTGCATGCTGCCGTGGGGCTTGAGCTGCTCCACACGGCGTCGCTCGTCCATGATGACGTGGTCGATGAGAGTGCTGAGAGACGTGGACAGCAGTCGGTCAACATGCTCTATGACAACAAGGTGGCTGTGCTGGTGGGCGACTATATTCTCTCCACCGCACTGCTACACATCAGCTATACGCACAACGAAACCATCGTGCGCTATCTCGCTGAACTGGGCCGTACGTTGTCTAATGGAGAGATACTGCAACTGTCTAATATACATGCGCGAGATATTTCCGAAACGTCTTATTATCAAGTCATTAAGCAGAAGACCGCCGCACTCTTCGAGGCGTGCGCATCCATTGGTACGCTCAGTGGCGGGGCCAAGGAGGAAGAGATAGAAAACGCCAAGATTTTCGGACGTAATCTCGGTATGATATTCCAGATACGCGATGACATTTTCGACTACTACGATCCATCGCGCATCGGCAAGCCCACGGGCAATGACATGGCAGAGGGCAAACTCACGCTGCCGGCCATCTATGCGCTCAACAGCACACAAGACAAAGAGATGCTCGACATCGCTTATAAGGTGAAGGACGGCACGGTGACCAAAGACGAGATTGCCCGTTTGGTGGCCTTCACCAAAGAGCATGGTGGCATCGAGTATGCGGAGCGCCGTATGTGGGAGCTCCACGCTGAGGCGCTGGCTTTCATCGAACGCGACGTGCACGACGAGGACTTGAAGGCCAGTCTGCGTGCCTATCTCGATTTTGTGATCAAGCGCGAGAAGTGATTATATCGCTCGTTTACAGCTGATTTTCAGATATTTTTAGTTATATAATAGTCCCGTGGTGGAACAAGCATACAGGGTAGGGGAAAGCCTCTACCCTGTATGCTTGTTCCACCACGGGACTAAATGGTATGACGTTGTCTGCACTGTTGTGCGGACGCTCAGGCGTTGAGCTCCTCCAGCAGGCTGGTGGCCAGGCGACTGGTGCCCAGTCGGAACAACTCGTTGGTCATCCACTTGTCGCCCAGCACCTCCTTGGCGATGGTGTAGAGGATGATGGCATCCATGGTGGTATTGATGCCGCCGGCGGGCTTCAGGCCGATCATGATGCCTGTCTGCTCGTAATATTCCTTGATGGCTTGGCACATCACGTAGACGCCTTCGGGCGTGGCACCAGCCTTCTCCTTGCCCGTCGAGGTCTTGATGTAGTCGGCTCCGGCATACATGCTCAGTATGGCGGCACGCTTCACGTTGCTCAGGCTGCCGAGGCAGCAGGTCTCGAGGATTACCTTCATCGGCACGTCGCCGCATGCCTGTTTCATCTCGCTGATGTCGTCGGCCACGCCCTCATAGTCCTCAGAGAGAAACTTGCCTACGGGCAGCACAATGTCGACATTGGTGGCGCCGTCGGCCACAGCGAGCTGTGTCTCCGCCACCTTCACCTCCATGCGGCTCTGTGATGAGGGGAAGTTACCGCAGACGCTCGTTATCTCTACACCGTCGACCTCCAGCGAGTTGCGCACGAGGTTCACGAATACGGGGAACACGCACACGGCGGCCACGTGGGGCAGGTCGGGATGGGTGGAGTCCATCTTGTTGACCTTCTCCACCATGGCGAGGATGCTCTCTTCGGTGTCGGTGGTGTGGAGCGATGTCAGTTCCACGCTGCCAAGCAGAAATTTCTTGACGTCATGTGTGTCGTTCTCTGCCACCTTCTCGGCGATGATGTGCTTCACGGCCTCGGCGACCGCCGCGTCGTCCACCTGAAGGTTGTATTTCTCGAAGGCCTGTTCCACCTTGCTCTTGGCACCGTTGTGTGCCTCTGTGTCTTTCAACACGTTTTCCTTGATGATACCCATATTGATTATGATAGTTGTTTACAGTTTCCTTAGTCTCCCCAGTGTGGCGGCGGGTTACTGTCCGCCCAGCTTGGGATTGTTCTTGTGGCGCTCGGCATCGCGCTGCGTCTTCTTCTCCAGGCTTTGGCGGAAGGCTTCGGTGAGGTCCACGCCCGTCTGGTTGGCCAGGCAGCAGAGCACCCAAAGGATGTCGGCCATCTCCTCGCTGAGGTTGTCTTTCTCGCCTGTCTTGAAGCTCTGGTCGCCATAGCGGCGTGCCATGACGCGTGCCAGTTCGCCCACCTCCTCGGTGAGCACTGCCATATTGGTCAGTTCCGAGAAGTAGCGCACGCCGTAGGTCTTGATCCAGCGGTCCACTGTCTGTTGTGCTTCTTCGATAGTCATATCTGCAAATTTACGGTTTTTTCTTCGATAAAGGTGGTCTTGTCCCACCTTTTTTGCCGTTCTCTTTTGATTTAGGGCGGGGGGTAGGGCATGGAATGTAGGATATGCCGCTTTTATTTCTTTGACGGCCTGTCTTTCATCCGTGCTTGTTTCTTGGCCGTATGGCGCTCGAAAAGGGCCTTGTTGAGGATTGTGCGTCGCTATATGGTGCGCCGCGATGCAAAAAATGGGGGGCGTGCCCATCGGACATGCCCCCATCTGTGATCGGTTATGTTTTCAGCATGGATGCTATCAGTCCCATACTGATGTTGTGTGCCAGGTGTTGTCCTTGGCGCCACCCTCTTGGTCGGTTGGGTCTGGGTCCACAGTGACATCGCCTTTTGAACCGTCAGTTGTCGAACCATTCAATGATGCGGCCATGAGGTTTTCTTCTGCGACGATCCATTTGATTTCGGGTTGGATATAATTCTTCTTTTCCATGATTGTAGTTGTTTTATGGCTATCCCCATCCTCGCTCGCGCGTGGAGCGAGGGTGGGGCGTAGCCTTGTGGTTGTGTTACTTGTTGATGGTCTTCTTGCCGTTGCGGACCACGATGCCCTTGTAGTTCTTCGCGACACGCTGACCGGCAAGGTTGTAGGCAGGCTCGTTGCCCAGCAGGGCGTCGTTGAAGTTGATGGCGTTGATGCCTGTCGTCTGGCCGTCGATGGTGATGGTCATGGCCTTGGCGCCGGCCTCTTCGCCACGTGCCTTGAAGTAGGCGCGGAAAGCCTTCATGGCGTTGCCGCCCTTGGCCTTCTGGATGCCCTTGGTCACGACGATGTAGTCGCCGGCGACTGGTGCGTTGTTGGCCACGTAGCTGCCCACGAAGTCATACTGGTTGCCGCTGTCCTCGGTGGTGAGCTCCTCGTTGGGGGCCACGGTCTTGTTGGCGAAGGTCACTGCGGTCTTCTCCTCATTGAAGTAGATCATGTAAGGCTTGTTGGCATCCAGCGAGGTGACAGTCTCAAACTTGATGGTGGTATCATCCGTTCCGGTGAAGGCTACGGCCTTCTCGGCACCCAGTTCGGATGGCGTGGTGTTGAAGGGAAGCACGATGGAGTTCCATCCCTGCTTGAAGGTGCGGTTGTAGGTCACGGTGACGGGAGCGGTGAGGGCATCGGGAGCCGTGTTGGCCTCCTCGTCGAGGGCATAGCTGCTTTCTTCGACAATGCTCACGCCGGTGATGACAGTGTTGCCCCCATTGGTCAGCGTCAGCACATAGTCGGTGGCCTCACCGGTGGTGAAGTAGGCGGTGGCGGTCACAAAGGCGCTGTCTTGTTCCCACTGTGTGCCATTACCCTCAAAGGTCTTGGCTGTCAGTCCCTCGTTGTCGGCGTTGAGCACCGAGGCGGTCATGCCCTTGTTGGAGTTGTTCTCCCATGAAGCATACTGGAACGTGAGCTTGTAGAGCGTGTTGGCCTTCAGCGGCATGGTGTAGCCCGTGCGGTCGCCATACTTCAGGCTGCCCGGCTGGTTGTAGTAGGCGGTGACAGGATCGGTCTGCATCTGGCCCCAACCATTGGTGCGTGTCCATCCCTTCGGATAGTTCTGGCCATCCTCAGTGGTGGCGTAGTTGCCGTTGTAGACGATGTCGACGGCCTCAGTGTTGGCTGTCCACTTATTGAGCTGCTCGGTGAGGGCAGTGATGGTGGCCTTGGTATTTTTGGCCTCGGTGTCGATGGCCTTGGCGGTAGCGAGTGCCTGCAGGGCCTCCACGTTGTTGTAGGGAGCATATTCGTCCTTGTCGAAGCCAAGCGTCTTCTGCCCAGCGGTGGTAAGTGCCTCGTTGAATGCCTTGTAGTCATCGGCGTTGGCAAGGATGTTGCTGGCGGTCGTCTCATCGGCGAGGATGGCGAGGTCGCAGAAGCCTGCCCATGAGTTGCCGGCGAGGTTAGCCATGAGCGTCAGGGTGACCTCCTGCTGCTCGGTAAGCGTCAGCGGGATGAAGCGCCACTCCCAGCCGCGGCCCTTGTTGCCGTTGGCGTAGGTGGAGTCGCTTGAGAAGGTGGCTGTGCCGTTGGTGTTGATGCCATAGCCAGTGTCGCCCTTGGCCGGGAAGGACACGGTGGTGGTGTCGTCGGTCAGCGAGATGGAAGCGCTTGCTGCACTGCGGCCGGCGGCCTTGATGACCCACTTGCCGGCAGGCAGGGTGACGGTCTTCGTGGCGGTGACGGTGAGGGCCGAGCCGCTCCACTTGTCAATGTAGCTTGTTGATGCGATGCCGCTCCAGTGCTGTCCGCTTGCTGTACCGAAGTTGTTGCTTGTCCAAGCCTTGTCGTATGTGCTGGTCAGGTCGTTGGCGTAGGTCTTGGCGACCTCGTTGTATTCAGCCACGTTGAGGTTGTCGAAGTAGCTGGCGGCCTCTGCGGCTGTAGTGGGAGCGGTGACGGTGAGGCCGAGAGCCTCGGCGATGGCGTCGGCAGCCTCATGGTTGGCAGCGTAGTTATCGTAACTGGCCTTGGCGCTGGTGAAGGCGTCTACAGCCTCGTCGATAGCCTTGATGGCTTCATCGTAGTTTGATGTGACATTGCCGTAGTCTTCAATGACCTTGCTGAGTTTAGTCTTTTCCTCGCCGGTTACGTTGGCGTAGTCGTCACTTTGCAATGTGGTCTTGGCTGCTTCCAGTTTTTGCTGGTAGGCTTCTCCCTTTGAGGTATAATAGGTGAGGGTCGTTGTGCCGAAGATGCCCCAGCCTGAGCCTTGGTAGTTGGGGTAGGCAACCGTGATGTCGAGCGTTCCGTCCTCTCCCACATAGCAGTAGACCTCGTTGGCATACTTGCCGCTTGTGAACGAAGTGTTGGCATCCGAAACGCTGTTGGGATTGCTATCACTGGTGCGATTCTCTGCCCATCCCTTGATGCGGACTTGCTCTCCATTGGCAAGGATGTAGGCGTTTGAGTTTATCGTAAAGTCGGCATTTTTGCTCACACACCATGCGTTGCTACCGTTGCGGTAGTAGGCAGGAATGGTCACCTTATAGATGCCCTGTTTGAGGCCTGTTGCCTGATAGGTGAACTTGCCCGAACCCTGGTATATTTCTCTTGGTGAGCCGCTTGAAGCGCTACTGTTTCTTACAGCTGTCCAAGTGTATGTTGTCGGTAAAATTTCTGATGCTTTCACTTCCGAGTTGTCGTTGCTCAGGTAAGTGAGGAAGTTGTCAGCAGTGACATCGGTCAGACCTGCTGCCTTGGCAACGTTGGAGTAGTTGTCTGTAGTGTAGCCCGAGATAATCTCGTTGCGCTCAGAGGCGCTCTTAAGCGTCCACACCGTAGCAGCAGACTTCTCGGTTGTCATGTGTGCGTACTCGCCGTAGGTGCCATTATCGTGTGTCAGGTAATTGCTATCGTTGTAGAGGATGAAGCCGTCGCCGCTTTCTTCTACGCTCCAGCTGAAGGACGTTTGGTCGGTGTAGACGCCACTTTTGCCGTTGATGTATACTGTGCCGTTCCAGTCAGCGGGACTCAGCGTGTAGGCGCTATCGTTGAGGCTTGTTGTGACCGGAATGCCGTATTTGTCCATGCTGGCCTCAGTGCCCCATGCGCAACCTCTTGAAAGGAACGTCTTTGTTGTGGCATCATACAGGTAGTAGGTGCCGAGTTTCATGGCAGGGTCTTTCTCCTTGGTTAGGGTGATGTTGTCGTAGAAAAGCTTTGCGTTGGCTCCGCTTCCTCCTGACACCGCTGTTCCGCCTATTTGGACAACACCTTCCGTTTCCTCTTCGAGCGTGAACGTCACGGCATCGTATGTCCATTCGCTTGACGTGAATGATGTTTTTGTAGAAAGATAAGATGTGCCGTTGTTGGCAATAAACCCAAACAGTGATTTATATTGTGTGGCGCTGTTGGCATTGTAGGTGTTTACCTTGAGTGTATAAGTGCCAGCTGGAAGAGTGATGTTTGTAGCTGACTGATAGGTCACTGTTCCGCCCCATCCTACGGAAATGCCAAGCGCATTTCCAGTGTTTCCGGTATTGTCTGTTGCGGGAGCCGATGCTCCTGAGATTTGACCGCTGCCATAAACGAGAACGGCAGAGCAACTCCATGCTGCAGTACCCGTGTTTACCCAACCCGAGTTGGTGTAGTCTTTGCTGTTGTTTGCTTGACCTCCACCTGCTATATTTCCTGTTTCCCCCGTGGAATTTTCAAAGCCCGGGTTTGTGATGTAACTGCTCGTTACATCGGTTTGTGCTTGTAAATTACCCCCCCCCCAGTGGCCAATATTGCCATGGTGAGGAGTGAAGTTAGGTACTTCTTTTTCATAAACGGTTTAGTATAGAATTGTAAATTGTTGCAATTTAGGTTGTTGCAAATTTATCTAAATTTCTTAAAAAGAAGTAAAATATTGGTAATGTTTTAACATTATTTAAATTCAAACCGTTAGGAAATGTAACTATTCAGCAATAGCAACAGACATGCGTCATTTCCATCCTACAATGATAGGATGGTATTGATGGCGTTGAGCTGCGATTGCTTGTTCTTCCACGCAGAGTCTGCTATGGAATGTATTGCGAAGAAAGCGTCTGCTCCGTTGTCTGACCTGAATGTTCCTGAGATTTTCTGCTTTATCTTGAGTTTCCGTATGCCCCTCTCGCTAGCATTGTTGTC
>CAVDNW010000017.1:0-55118 GCA_963610435.1 Oscillospiraceae bacterium
TCGAACAACAAGCGGCAACACCTTCAAAGAGATGTTGCCGCTTGCGTTAAGGAATAGGGCCTACGCTATAATCTGTCGTCCCTATCCTACGGGACTCGCCAGTTGCGTTGTTTTTTACTGGACACTAATATATTGGAGAGGATGACAAGAAAACAAAAATAGGGGGAAAACCAGGTGGTTTTTCCCCTATTTGATGGTGCTTTATGCTAGTGGTCTACTTAGAAACCGCATTTCTTGCGGATGTCCTTAGGCACGGCGTTCTTGTTGACCATGAAGTCCATGGTGTTGGCCACGATGAAATTCTTGGTCATGTACCAGATGCCCTTGTACTTGCCAGTCTCGCCCCATGAGTTCTTCACCATGTAGTATTCCTTGCCGTTCTGGTCCTTGGCGATGCCGTAGATGAGCATGCCGTGGTCGTCGGTGAGCTCCCAGTTGTCGTAGCGCTCCTGACGCTGCTTCTGCGTAGGAGTGACCTCAGGCACGTTGACGCCCTGCGAGTCGATGATGTTCTTCTTCTCTGAGGCCGACAGCTTGAGCCAGCGTGCCATGTCAGACCCCTCGAGGCTCTCCAGCTTCTTGGTGTCGTACATGTAGGCCAGACCGTCGCGTGTGAAGCCCTGCTCCGACACATCGCCGCCCCAAGCCACGGTGTATCCGTTCATGATGGCGTTGTCGATGATTTTGCTCAGGTCCTCTATAGGTACGTTCCATGACAGTGGGTTGCGCCAGTTGTCCTGCACCTCCACGGCGAAGGCGGTCCAGAAGGGGTGGTGTGTGAAGGATGTGAAGCTCACATAGTCGTTGCAGGCGGTAGAGTCGAGACCGATGGCTGCAGCGAAGCTCTTCGGTGTGTAGGTTTTGCCCTCATACTTGAAGGTCTCGGGGCACTTGCCCAGATAGGAGTCGAGGATGCCCTGCAGGCCGTTTTTCCAAGCGGGCGAGAGCTTGCTGGCGTTGCTCTTGGCCACCGCGTCCACATAGGGTGACATGACCTTGAAGAACTCGTTGAAGTTGAACAGCGAGTCACCATACTGGCTGCCTGTCTGCGGCATGGCGTTCTCGGGGCAGATGCCGTAGTGCTGGATGACGTAGAGGGGGTCATAGGCACTGCCGCCCTGTGAGAACTGGCAGTCGCCGTGCAGTCGCACCACCTGGATGGCACGGTCCATATAGGTCTTGTTGGCGACAAAGGCCTCGCAGAGGTCGTAGGTCTTGCCCGACTTCTTGAGAATCTCAGCCTCGAAGAAAGACAGCGTGCTGTAGTCCCAGCAGGTGCCCGAACGGTTTTGGTTCTTGATGCTGGTGATGGGGTTCTCCTTGATGGTGGTGAACACGGGAGCGTTTGCTTTGGTGCTGTCTTTCTTTTCTGCTGCCCCAGCCGTGAGGGTCAGTGAGGCAGCCAATGCCGCCAAGATGATTTTTTTCATTTGCTTTAATATTGTATTATTTGTTTTTCTGAGTCTTTTAGTTGTTGGCGATGAAGGCCTCTACATCCTTGGGATGATAGGGGATGCGGTCCTTGCCGATGAAGCGGCAGCCGTCCTCAGTGATGAGCAGGTCGTCCTCAAGGCGTATGCCGCCGAAATCCTTGTAGGTCTCCAGCTTGTCGAAATTGATGAATTCCTTGCAGTGTCCGCTGGCTTTCCAGTCGTCGATGAGGGCGGGTATGAAGTAGATGCCAGGCTCGTCGGTGACCACGAAGCCCTTTTGCAGTCGGCGTCCCATGCGCAGGCAGTTGGTGCCAAACTGTTTGAGGTTGGGGCGCACCTCTTCGTCGAAGCCCACGTTGATCTGGTCGAGGTTCTCCATGTCGTGCACGTCCATACCCATCATGTGTCCCAGTCCGTGCACCATGAACATGGCGTGTGCTCCGGCGGCCACGGCCTCGTCGGTGTCACCCTTCATCAGTCCGAGCTCCTTCAGCTTCTCCGTCATCAGACGGCAGACGCCGAAATGCACGTCCCACCACTTCACGCCAGGCTTGGCCACGGTGAGTGCATAGTCATGGCATGCCTCCACGATGGAGTAGATTTCCAGCTGTCGCTGGTCGAAGTGGCCGCTGACCGGTGTGGTGCGTGTGTTGTCCGAACAATAGTTGTTCAGCGTCTCGGCTCCGGCATCGCAGAGCATCAGTTTGCCGGCTTGCAGCGGAGCGGGCGAGGGGGCACCGTGCTGTATCTCTCCATGCTGCGAGAGGATGGTCGGGAAGCTCACCATGGCACCCAGTGAGTTGGCGATGCCGTCGAGCGTTCCGGCTATCTCCTTCTCGGTAACACCCGGGCGGCACATCTTCATGGCCGTGGTGTGCATCTTGTAACCGATGACGGCAGCACGCTCCAGCTCCTCTATCTCCTCGTCGGTCTTAGTTGAACGCATCTTCACCACAGCCTGGATAAGCTCCATGCTGGCACTTTCCTTCTGCTGGTTGGGATGGATGCCGAGGAGGTCGAATATCTGAATCTTGATGTCGGCGCGGTAGGGGGGCAGGAAATGGATTTTGCGCTTCATTCGCAAGGCGTCGTTGCAGATGGTCTTCAGCGTCTTCATGGGGGCAGAGTTGGCCACGCCCACTTGCTGGGCCATGTCGTGCACGCTGTCCACAGAGCCGTACCACACGATGTCGTCTATTGAGATGTCGTCGCCGATGAGCGTCTCGATGTTGTTGTCGATATCGATGACACCTACCAGGCCGTCGCGGTTCTGTCCGAAATAATAGAGGAATGACGAGTCCTGACGGAAGGGATAGTATCCGTTGTTGGGAAAATTGGCGGGTGAGCTGTTGTTGCCAAACAGTACGATGATGCCGCTCTTTACAAGCTTTTTCAGCTCTGCGCGACGGCTGACGTAGGTTTCTTTGCTAAACATAAACAGATATTTTTACGTTTTATGTTGCAAAGTTATAAAAAACTTCGTTAGAAATGCGTATCTTTGCAAGTGAATTTACAAAAAAATATGCATATTGACAGAAATACAGGCTTGGTGCTCGAAGGTGGCGGCATGCGCGGTGTGTTTACGAGTGGTGTGCTCGATGCTTTCATGAAGCATGAGCTATACTTCCATTATGTGGTGGCCGTGTCGGCCGGCGCATGCAACGGCATGAGCTATATTTCCAGACAACCGCGCCGCGCACGTTTGTCCAATATCGATTTCCTTCCGAAATACAACTACATAGGCCTTCGTCATCTGGTGACCCAAGGGTGCATCTTCGACCAGAAATTGCTCTACGACCGGTTCCCCAACGAGCTCATACCTTTCGACTACGATGAATTCTTCCGGCATGCCTCTGGTTTTGAGATGGTTGCCACCAACTGCCAGACGGGCCGTGCCGAATACCTCTCTGATACGCACGACCGCCAGCGCGCCATCGACATCGTGCGTGCATCGAGCTCTCTGCCCTATGTGAGCAAGGTTGTCTGGGTGGACGGCAAGCCCCTGCTCGACGGCGGCATAGTCGACTCCATCCCCATCCGCCACGCCCAGGAGATGGGCCATGCGTTCAATGTGGTGATCACCACACGCAACTATGGCTACCGCGAGTCGGGCCACGACCGCAAGATTCCCCGTTTCATCTATCGTCGTTATCCGCGCCTGCGTGTGGCACTAAGCCATCGCATAGAGGCGTATAATGAGCAGCTGCAACTGGTGGAGGACCTGGAGCGCACCGGTGAAATCGTCGTCATACGCCCCCAGCAGCCCATGGAGGTCAGCCGCATGGAGAAAGACACAGCCAAGCTGGAGCGTCTCTATGAGGAGGGGTATCGCCTGGGCGAGGTGTTTTGCAGTCAGCTAAGCTGAGAGGTGGGACTTTTGAGGTGCCCCCAGTCTGGTGCGTGCCCCACCTCATGGTTGTACCCCCAGTGCTGGCCCGATTCAAAATACTGGCCGATAATCCGTGTTGCACGGATCTTTTTTCGTAACTTTGCATCCGACATAACAAGCAATCGGTTCTCCGCGAGGAGATTAATAGGGAACCAGGTGAAAGTCCTGGGCAGTCCCGCTGCTGTAAGCGGCATTATTCATCCACACACCCATGTCACTGGTGGATGGGCAGGTGTCAGCCTGAGGTCCCGCGGCCTCTGTTGGCCCGATGGCTCTGCCCTGTAGCCGGGAAGACGTATGGATGGCCGCAAGCCAGAAGACCTGCCATTGCCATAGCTGATGATTTTCAATTCTCGAGGAAGAATGCGAAAACAATTTGTTTACACATTTGCGCTCCTGCTGTGCCCGTTGGCAGCGTGTGCGCAAGCCGACTCCGTTTCGCTCCGCGGCGTGGAGGTGACCGCTGTGGCCCTCGACCGCAACGTGACAGGAGTCTATTCCACACAGGCGCTCAGTGCTACGCGGCTGAAGCAGTTGGGCATCGACCAGGTGGCCGATGCCGTGAAGCACTTTGCTGGCGTCAGCGTGAAGGACTATGGCGGAATCGGTGGCATGAAGACGGTGTCAATCCACAGCCTGGGAGCCCAGCATACGGCCGTGGTCTACGATGGCGTGACACTCAGCAACACCCAGGCCGGACAGATTGACATTGGCCGATACGGCACCGACAACCTGCAGAGCGTCAGCCTGTCGGTGGGCGACGACGATGGTCTCATGGTTGCCGCTCGCCAGTACACGGCAGCCGGCGTGCTCACTCTGACCACCCAGCGTCCCCATTTCCGGGAGGGTGAATGGCAGTCGCTGCGCGTGGGCGTGAGTGGCGGGTCGTTCGGCTTGGTGTCGCCCTCGCTGCGTTGGTGGGTGAAGCCTGCTGAGCGCACGGCCCTCTCGCTCTCGGCCAAGATGACAAGGGCCGACGGCATCTACCCCTACACGCTCGTCAACGGCCGCACCTCGTCGCGTGAACACCGCTACAACTCGGACATCACCGCGTGGCAGGCCGAGGCCAATGCCTACCACACGTTTGCCGACGGCTCCGACCTGGCTATGAAGGCCTACTGGTATCGTTCGCAGCGCGGACTGCCCGGATTCGTCATCCTCTACGCTGACCCGTCTCAGGAGCGCATGTGGGACGAGGATTTCTTCGTCCAGACGGCTTATGCCAGGCAGTTGGGACGCACGCTGAGACTGCAGACCCGTCTGAAGTACACCCATTCGTGGAACCGCTATCGTGACTGGGGCTCTAAGTATCCCAACGGCGAGCGCACCGATGTCGACCGCCAAGACGAGGGTTACGTCTCGGCAACGTTGGGCTGGCACGTCGCACGCGGCCTCCAGATGGCTGTAGCCCAAGACGTAGCCTACAACCGTCTGAACAACAACGTCTATGTCAACATCAACTATGATGTGCCGCACCCCTCGCGCTGGACGTCCGTCTCGGCCTTGGCCTTGAAGGGACAGTGGCGTGGGCTGAAGGTCGACGGCAGTCTGAGCTACACCTATGCGGCCGAACGCGTGTCGGTGGGCGACAGGCCTGCCGACAAGCACCGGTTGTCTCCGTCGCTGGGCGTGAGCTGGCGGCTGCTGGCCACCACACCTCTCTATCTGAGGGCCATGTACAAGATGGCCTTTCGCGTGCCCACGTTCAACGACCTCTATTACCGTCGGCTGGGCAACATTCACCTCCGGCCCGAGACGGCCCGCCAATGGAGCTTGGGCATGACATGGACCACCGGCGCCTCGTGGTTGCGCTACCTGACGCTCACCGCCGATGCCTATTACCACAACGTGACCGACAAGATAGTGGCGTTCCCCAGCACTTATGTGTGGCGCATGGCTAACTTTGGCAAGGTGGAGATCCTGGGTGCCGACATGACATTGGGCGCACAGGTCGATGCGGCGACAGGCTGGAGCCTGAACGGCAGTCTGGCGGCCACGTGGCAGCACGCCGTCGACCGGACCAGCAAGGCCAACCAGAGCTACAACAATCAGTTGCCCTACACCCCGCGCTGGAGCGGCAGCGGGTCGCTGGCCGTGGTGACGCCGTGGTTCACCCTGGGTTACACGTTGCTGATGCAGGGCAGCCGCTACAGTCTGGCGCAGAACAAGCCCGAGTATCGCATGCCCGCTTTCTGGGAGCACAGCATCAGTCTCTCGCGCGAGTTGACGCTCGGACACGTCGGCCTGTCGCTGAGCGCCAAGGTCACCAACCTCACCGATGAGCAGTATGCCATCATACAATACTATCCCATGCCAGGACGACAGTACGCCTTGTCGGCGGCCGTCAGCCTGTAATGGTGCAGACATGACATTTTATTCACATCATAATCATTCAAATTTATGAAATTCAGAAAAGTTTATCTTGCGGTAGCCCTGCTGGCTACCAGTTTCACTTTCACTGCCTGTCATGACGACGATGAATGGAGCACGAAGGGCGACGGAAACGTGGAGTTCACCACGCCGGCACGCGCCTTCATCCTCAATGAGGGCACCATGGGCAGTAACAACTCCAACATCATCTACTTCGACTGGTCGACAGGCATCGTAAACGCCAACGACCTCTTCATGGCGCAGAACGGCAAACAGCTCGGCGATACGGGCAACGACATCGTTACCGTCGGCAACAGTCGCCTCGTGGTGGCCGTCAACGTGAGCAACTATGTGACGCTGCTCGACGGCTATGGTGTGGAGAAGAGCCGCGTAAGTTTTGAGCAGTATAAGAACCTCGGTCAGGTGCGCTCCGTTGTCGAGGATGGCGGCATAGTCTACGCCACGTCCTACGGCGGGTACGTCAGCCGCCTGCGCATCCAGGGCGACAAGCTGGTCTACATCGACTCGCTGCGTGTGGGCGACCGTCCCGAGGACATCGCCGAGCTGAGCGGCAAGCTCTATGTTACCCTGCAGGGCACCAATTATCAAGACAACCGCCTGGCAGTGGTCAATTCCGACTTCAAGACCATCAGCTATGTCACCGTCATGCAAGATCCTGCCAAGGTGTACGAGGACAACGGCAAGATCTATGTCACGGGCTACGGAGCCTCGTTCGACAATCCCTGGGGTGTCTACGATCCCGCTACAGGTGCCTATACCGAATTGGGGCATGCCTCTGCGGTCGGCATGGGCGGTGATATCATCTACACTGCTTACAGCGTGACCGATTGGAATACTTTTGCAACGACCACTACACTTGGTGCCTACAACGTGAAGACGGGCGATACCAATGCCAGCTTCTTCAAGAACGCGCCTGCCGAGCTGGCCTCCACCAATATCTACAGCATCAGTGTCAACCCTTACAGCAAGAAGGTGTATCTGGCCACTTCGGCATCCGATTATGTGAGCGACGGCTCCGTCTATGTGTTCGACGCTCAGGGCAACTACGAGACGAAGTTCTCGTCGCATGGTGCCAACCCCAACCAAATCGTGTTCCTCAAGTAAGATGCGCAGCATTGTCACTCTCTTGGCCTTTGTGCTGTTGCTCGGCTCGTGCGGTTTGCGCACCGCGGGCAACAGTCCACAGGGCGACACGCTGGTCTTCGGCCACTCCGACCTGCTCACGCTGGTCGAGAGGGGGACGGAGACCAGCGTCTCTGTGAAAGACCCCTGGCATCAGGGGCAGACGCTCCAAAGCCTCACTGTGGGCCAAACGGCAGGCAAGGAAGCGTTGCGCCCTCTCCGCCGTGTGGTGGTGTTCACCACGGCCCATTGCCAACTGCTCGAATATCTCGGCCTTGCCGACCGTATCGTGGGCGTGTGCGACCTGCAGTACATACACATCCCCGATATCCGGCGCCGTGTGGAGGCGGGGCAGATCACCGATTGCGGCGATGCCATGAACCCCGACGTGGAGAAGATCGTGAGCCTCCGTCCGGATGCCATCATCCTCTCCCCGTTTGAGGGGGCCAGCTATGGCCGGCTCGAGAAGCTAGGCATCCCGCTCATCTTGGCCGCCGAATACATGGAGACATCCGCCCTGGGGCGTGCCGAATGGATGCGCTACTATGGGCGGCTCTTCGGACAGGCCCACCGCGCCGATTCGCTCTTCCATGTGGTCGACTCCACTTATGGTGCGCTGAAGGCCTATGCCGCCCGCCTGCCCCATGGGCGCAGCATCCTCGTTGAGCGCATGACGGGTTCGGTGTGGTATGTGCCGGGTGGAAAGAGCTCTGCAAGTGCGGTCTTTGCCGATGCCAACAGTCCTTACGCTTTTGCCGCCGATGACCACAGCGGTAGCCTGCCGTTGTCCTATGAACAGGTGCTCAGCCAGGCCGGTCAGGCTGACGTGTGGGCGTTCCAGTTCAACGGCCAGCGCATGATGACGCGTTCCGACCTGCTGCGCGAGTTTCACGGTTACAAGGCTCTGAAAGCCTTCCAGAGGGGCGAAATCTACGAGTGTAACGCCTCGGCGACACCTTACTTTGAGGAGGTTGGCTTTCGTCCCGACTACCTCTTGCGCGAGATGATCATCCTGGCGCATCCGCAGGCGCATCTTGGCCCACTCAGATATTACAGAAAATTGCCACTGAACCCGACATGAACCCGACAACCAACCCATGTGAACGGCGGCTGACGAGCATCGTCATCTTGCTCTCGGTGGCCATCGTGCTGCTGTTCTTCCTAAGCCTTATACATGGCAGCGTGAACATACCCATGAGTGAGGTAGGGCGCATCATGTTGGGGGATGACAGTCTGGAGAGCTGGCGCTTCATCATCTTGGAGACGCGTCTGCCCCAGGCGCTGACGGCCTGGCTGGCCGGCGGCGCACTGGCCGTGAGCGGACTGTTGCTCCAGACGGCCTTTGCCAATCCGTTGGCGGCACCCGACATCTTCGGCGTGACCAGTGGGGCGTCGCTGGCCGTGGCTCTGCTCACGCTGGCTCCTGTGGCTGTCTTGCCCGTAGCCTTGGATTATCTCTCGTCGGTGGCGGCTGCCTTTGTGGGGGCCATTGCAGTCACGGCCCTGATCTTTGCCTTGAGCCGATGGGTGCAAAGCCCGGTGGTGCTCATGGTCGTGGGTATCATGGTGGGCTATCTGGCATCGAGCGTCATCACGCTGCTCAATTTCTTTGCCACCGAACAGGGAGTCAAGAACTTTGCCGTGTGGGGTATGGGCAACTTCGGCAATGTGCCGATGGACGAGATGCCTGTGTTTGCGGTGCTTACGCTGTTGGCCACGGGTGCGGCCTTCCTGTTAGTCAAGCCGCTCAACGCACTGCTTCTAGGCGAGCGATACGCGGAGAATCTGGGTGTCAATGTCAAGTGGCTGCGACGCGAGCTCCTGTTGCTCACGGGGCTGCTTACGGCAGTGGTTACGGCCTTCTGTGGCCCCATAGCCTTCGTCGCCCTGGCGGTGCCACACATCGCACGTCTGCTGGTGCGCACGTCTGACCATAGACGGCTGCTTCTGGTCACGGTGCTCACGGGACAGGCCGTGACGCTCCTCTGCAACGTGCTGACCACGCTGCCTGGCGGTTCGGGTGTCCTGCCGCTCAATGCAGTGACACCGCTCATCGGAGCACCCGTCATCATCTATGTCTTATTAGCCAAGAAACAATGAAAACCATCACTACCAAAAGGGGCGACACGGGTACCACATCGCTCGGCGACGGCACACGTGTCGACAAGGACAACCTGCGGATTGAACTCAATGGCGAGCTCGATGAACTGGTGGCCTGCATCGGCCTGTGCCGGGCGGCCTGCGGCCAGGCGGAACCTTATGCCAACGTGCAGCGTCAGCTCATGGGTCTTATGGCCCTTGTGGCGAAACCCCATCAACCGCTCTCGAAGGCCGATGAGGCTCACATAGCGGATGCCATTGCCTTGATGGAGTGCGAAATTGACCGCTGTTGCCAGTCGGCGGAGCCGTTCGGCTTTGTCTTTCCCGGCAGTGACCTCGCTGATGCCGCCCTCCATATGGCACGTGCCAAGGCGCGTACCTGCGAGCGGCGCATGGTGGCGCTCGCCAAGACAGAGCCTGTGCCACCCGCCATGCTCACCTATCTCAACCGCCTCTCCGACTACCTGTTCGCCTTGGCCATCGGGCGGATAGGGTAGGGGGGCATCTCCTTGATGACAAAGCCTTTGAGGCGGAACTCTTTTTTCTTGAACAAACAAAATCAAGAACAAGCAGAAAAAGTTCCCCTAAAGTTTGCGTTTCGCCCATTTTTTAGTTACATTTGCAAGGTGAAATTTTTATGAGAGCAGAGACATGTCCATGTGGGTAAACGTGGGAAACAATTCAAAGAAGGCAAGACGATAAGAATCATAAAGATAAAAAAGTAAGGATATGTATCAGAATGAAGGTTATTGGAACGTGAAGCCTAAAATCAAGGCGGTGACGTTCCCTAAGAGAGGTAAGTTTGAGGTTACCTTGCAAGACGGCCGATCCATCACGATGCCTATCTCTGCTTTTCCGAGCATGAAGAAAGTGCCCGTAAGAGAACGGAACAACTGGTATCTGATGGGTGGCGGCTTTACTTGGGACATGTGTCCAGAGGTTATCCATATCGAGCAGATATTGGGCAACTATGCGAATTATGCACATGAACAGGATGATTAAAGCATCAACTTACGAAGTGCTAAATCAGAACGTATAACGAATTAAAAATCATCAAGAAACAGACAGAAAACAATACATAACATATTGAAGTAATCATAATTACGCGTTTACTATTTATTCGGAACATCCTTGAAATTTGGCGATAGATAAGATGTGTTACAGAAAGAATAAGTTCGTAAGCGCCCATGCTATAGCGTGGGCGGAACTTATCTCTGTAATACGGGCCACGCCAAATGCCTAAGGATGTAGATGAGGGAAGCCTACGCTTCTTTTGTCTCTTCATCCTTAGGCATTTAGTTGTTGCGAGCCCGTATTTTTCCTGAAGAGATAGCCCGACGCCCCTTTTTCGCTATGGCACATGACTCATGAAGCAGACATCCTGGGAGATGGCGGCTGGCTTTGTGCGCCCGACCTGCTGTCTCTCCTCCTGAAGGATCACACGCTGAGCTCGCCTGTCGAGCAAGCCAACATCTTTTGGGCTACCGACGATTATGCCCATTTGGGCCGCGGCTACGCCTATCACGACCCCATCACGCCCGACCTCATCACGGGCATGCACGGCGACCTCATCAAGCCACGCACCTCGAAGCACCGACAACTGCAGGAGTCGCGCTCCAAAGACATGGCCGAGGTGTTCACGCCCGCATGGGTGTGTAATGCGCAAAACAACCTCGTCGATGAGGCTTGGTTTGGCCGTGCCGATGTGTTCAATCGTCCCACAACCCGCGAGGACGGCACCCACACTTGGCTGACAACCCCCGACAAGATCGTCTTTCCAGAAGGCAAGACGTGGAAAGACTATGTGCGCGCCAACCGGCTGGAGATCACCTGTGGCGAGGCCCCCTACCTGGTGAGCCGATACGATGCGAGCACGGGCGTTCCCATCCCGTTGGCCGACCGCATCGGACTGCTCGACAGGAAGTTGCGCGTCGTCAGTGAGAACACGACAACCTCGACCGAGTGGCTCGCCATGGCGCAAGAAGCCTACAAGAGCGTCTATGCCTACGAGTGGCAGGGCGACAGTCTGCTGCTGGCCCGCCAGGCCCTGCTCGCTACCTTTGTCGAGTATTACAGGGCCAAGTTTGGAAAGAAGCCTCTCGACAAATCGGTCCGCTATGTGGCCTACATCATCTCGTGGAATGTGTGGCAGATGGATGGCCTGCGGGGCGTCGTGCCCGACAGTTGCCATGACAACCGCGTGGTCGCGACCTCCCTGTTTGGCGACAACGAAGTGGTCACATCCCCATGTGCGGGATGCCAAAAGGACGACATGCGGCTTCACAACGGCAAGTACTGCCTGGTGAAAGACTGGGGGGCGACCGACCCGATAACTGGAAAAAGAGGCAGGCGCATCCGATTTATCGACCTCATCCAACCATCGTGAAGCCTATGACCTTCGAATCTGCCCTTAAACTGAAACTCATCTATGTGTTTCGCATCAACGACGAGGCACACCGTGGATGCCTCAAGATAGGCGAAGCCACCTGCAAGGACGACACCACGCTCGACCTCAAGCCCTGTTGTCACGCCCTCAACCAGGCAGCCAAGGCCCGCATCAACCAGTACACCCAGACCGCAGGCGTCGCCTACGACCTGCTCTACACCGAGTCGACCCTCTGCCTGCGGCAAGGCAAGGTGTGCTCATTCAACGACAAGGAGGTGCACCGGGTGCTGTTGCGCTCGGGTGTCAAGCGCAAGATCTTCGACCAGAAACACCACGCCAACGAATGGTTCTGTTGTGACCTTGAGACGGCGAAGCGGGCCATCGCAGCCGCGAAGCAAGGGCGCGCGACGCTCCTGTCGTCAGAGATCAGTGATGCCCACGACCCCATCGTCTTCCGACCCGAGCAGGCCGAGGCTATCCGCAAGACCGAGAAACAATTTAGGCGGGGCAACCAGATGCTCTGGAATGCGAAGATGCGGTTTGGCAAGCCCCTGTCGGCCCTGCAAGTGGTGAAGGACATGTGCTATCGGCGGACCCTCATCCTCACCCATCGCCCCGTGGTGGACGAGGGCTGGTTAGAGGACTTTGGCAAGATTTTCTATGACCGTCCCGATTACGAGTATGGTTCCAAGAACAAGGGGCAGTCGCTTGCCGCACTGGCCAGCCATGCCGGCCAGTCGTTCTCCGTGGATGGCAAGACGGAGAAGGGCAAGTATGTGTATTTCGCCTCCATGCAAGACCTGCGGGGCTCTGAGCTCGTGGGCGGCAAGTTTGACAAGAACGATGACGTGTTCTCCACCCCCTGGGACCTGCTGATTGTGGACGAGGCGCACGAGGGCACGAAGACCGACCTCGGGCAAGCCGTGCTCAAGGAGCTCGTCAAGCACACGACAAAGGTGCTGCGACTGTCGGGCACGCCCTTCAACCTCCTCGATGACTTCAAGGATGAGGAAATCTACACGTGGGACTATGTGATGGAGCAACGGGCCAAGGCCGACTGGGACATCTTGCACCAGGGCGACCCCAACCCCTACGAGAGTTTGCCCAAGCTCAACCTATACACCTACGACCTCGGGCGGTTGCTCAGCGACTATGCCGATGAGGACATCGCCTTCAACTTCCATGAGTTTTTCCGGGTAGGCCCCGACGGCGCGTTTGTGCACCTTGCCGATGTCCGGCGGTTCCTCGACCTGCTGTGCCGCCATGACAAGGACAACCTTTACCCTTTCAGCAATGAGGCGTTTCGCGACACCTTTCGCCACACGCTGTGGATGGTGCCAGGCGTCAGCGCGGCCCGCGCCCTGGCGGCCCTCTTGAGAGACCATCCGGTGTTTGGCGGCTTCCGCATCGTGAATGTGGCGGGCGATGGCGATGAGGAAGAGAACTCCAAGGACGCCCTGCGGGAGGTGCAGGACGCCATCGGTGACGACAGCGACACGACCTACACCATCACCCTCTCGTGTGGCCGGCTGACCACGGGTGTCAGCGTCAAGGCCTGGACGGGCGTGCTCATGCTTGCGGGTTCCTACAAGACGCAGGCTGCCAGCTACATGCAGACCATCTTCCGCGTGCAGACACCCTACACCCACAACGGGAAGATGAAGACCCAGTGCTATGTCTTCGACTTTGCACCCGACCGTGCCCTCCAGGTGCTGGCCGAGACGGCCAAGGTGTCGGCCAAGGCGGGCAAGCAGACGGTGGAGGACCGCAAGGTGATGGGCGACTTTCTCAACTTCTGCCCCGTCATAGCCATCGAAGGCTCGCGGATGCGCCGGTATGACGTCAATGCGATGATGAAGCAACTCAAGAAGGTGTATGTGGAGCAAGTGGTGCGCAACGGATTTGAGGACCATCACCTTTACAACGACCAACTGCTGAAGCTCACCGAGGTGGAGCTGGAGGAGTTTGACGGGCTGAAGAAGATCATCGGCAAGACCAAGGCCATGGCGAAGACCAAAGACATAGACATCAACAAGCAGGGCCTGACCGAGGAGCAATATGAGGAAAGCGAGAAGCTGGAGAAGAAGAAACGCTCCAAGGAGGGGTTGACCGAGGAGGAGAAGCACCGGCTGGAGGAACTCAAGAAGAAAAAGGAAAACCGCGAGAGTGCTGTCTCCATCCTCCGGGGCATCTCCATCCGCATGCCGCTCATGCTCTATGGGGCTAAGATTGAGAACGAAGACGAGGAAATCACCATAGACAACTTCACGGCGCTTGTCGACCCGCAGTCGTGGGACGAGTTCATGCCCAAGGGCGTGAGCAAGCAACTCTTCAACAGTTTCAAGAGATATTACGACGAGGACATCTTCGCCGCGGCAGGAAAGCGCATACGTGCCATGGCCAGGGCGGCCGACAGCCTGGGCATCGAGGAGCGCATTGAGCGCATCACCAGCATCTTCTGCACCTTTCGCAATCCCGACAAGGAGACGGTGCTCACGCCGTGGCGCGTGGTCAACATGCACATGGGCGACTGCTTGGGTGGCTACAACTTCATGACACCCGACTGGGAGGAGTCCCTGGAGCACCCACGCCACATCGACCAGGGCGAAGTGACCCGCAAGGTCTTCCGGCCGGATGCCCGTATCCTTGAGATCAACTCCAAGTCGGGTCTCTATCCGCTCTACATGGCGTACAACATCTATCGGGTACGCAAGGCTGACGAGGAACGGCTTCAAGGCGAGCCACTGACCCGCCAACAGGAGAGCACCCTTTGGGAGAAGGTGCTCAGGGAGAACATCTTCGTAGTCTGCAAGACCCCAATGGCCAAGGAAATCACCAAGCGAACCCTCTGCGGATTCAGAGACACCAAGGTCAACACTCGCTATTTCGAGGATCTCATCAACCAAATCACCAACAAAAGCCAGCAGTTCATAGAGCGCGTCAGCAACGGCAAGGGCTACTGGAAAGCTAACGAACAGACACACATGAAATTTGACGCTATCGTGGGCAATCCGCCCTACCAAGTGATGGATGGAGGAGCGGGAGTGAGTGCCAAGCCCGTCTACAACGCCTTCGTGGACATATCGCGGAAACTGAAGCCCGACTACATTTCCATGATTATGCCGGCCAAATGGTATACGGATGGCAAGGGTCTGGAAGCTTTCAGAGCATCTATGCTCAATGATGACAGAATAGAGACGTTGGTCGATTTCACGGATTCAAGAGATTGCTTCAAGACGGTTGATATCGCAGGAGGTATCTGCTACTTCCTATGGAATAGTCGGCACCATGGAGAATGTGTGTTCATTAGCAAGCATCAAGGTGAAAGCAAGACCTCCAGGAGAACTTTATCTGCTGATGGCACATTCTTCCGCTTCACGGAAGCTGCCTCTATCATAAATAAGGTGAAAAAGGTGACTGGTCATTTCTATAATGAAAGGGTGAGAACTCAAAAGCCTTTTGGTCTTAGAACATATGTTACCCCTTTATCAGATGGAGACATTATACTGAAGTATAACAAAGGTAAAGGAGCGTATGATTCCAAGCTCATTACAATAGGCAAAGAAATGATTTCTCAATGGAAGGTAATAATCTCATGTTTAACAGCTGAACATGCGGGGCAAACTGATAAAGAAGGGCGAAAGAAAATTCTTTCGTCATTGGATGTTCTATTACCCAATGAGATTTGTACGGAAACATACATGGTTGTTGATTCTTTTAGCACTTACGAGGAAGCAAAGCATTTGTCTTCGTATCTAAGAACATGCTTTGTTCGTTTTCTTATTGCCCAACTGGCTGCAACGCAACACTTATCAAAAGACAAGTTCAGCCTTGTTCCTCTCCAAGACTTTACTTCCCATTCCGACATTGACTGGAGCCAGTCGGTGGAGAATATCGACCGGCAGCTCTATGCCAAGTATGCCCTCACGCAGGATGAGGTGGCTTTCATCGAGAAGACCATCAAGCCAATGTAGTCTCGCAATTTTCTCTATACCCCCTAACCAAAAAAGGCTGAGGCCCCACGGGGGGCTTCAGCCTTGATGAGATGATGGAATGTGCTGTTGTTGCCTTGTCGTCACTTCACTTCCGACCACTTGGGCGGATTGACGTGGAGCAGGTTCTTGACGAAGAAATCGTAACGCTTGTGTTCGCCAAACTGCTCGCCCATGGTGTGGTGGACGCCTGGTAACACGACCAGGTCGAAATCCTTTCCGGCCTTCTCCAGGGCGTTGACCACCTGGTAGGTGCTTGATGGGTCAACGTTGTCGTCGAGCTCTCCGACGACGAGCATCAGCGGACGCTCCAGCTTGTGGGCGTTATAGACGTTGCTGCACTCCACGTAGCTTGAATCGATGGGCCAGCCCATCCACTGCTCGTTCCACCAGATTTTGTCCATGCGGTTGTCGTGGCATCCGCAGGAGCTGTAGGCTGCCTTGTAGAAGTCGCCATGCAACAGGACGGCTGTCGTAGACTCTTGTCCACCTGCCGAGGCTCCGAAGATGCCCACATTGTCGGCATCCATGTAGGGATACTTGGCTGCTGCAGCCTTGATCCACAACTCGCGGTCGGGGAAGCCGGCATCCTTAAGGTTCTTGTAGCAGATTTCCTCAAATTTCTTTCCACGGTAGCTGGTGCCCATAGCGTCGAGTTGCACAACGATGAAGCCCAGCTCAGCCAGCGCTGTCATGTTCCAGTTGTAGGAGCTGAAGCTCTTGGGAGTGTAGGCATCGCCGGGTCCGGCATAGATGTACTCGATGACGGGATACTTCTTGGTTGGGTCGAAGTTGGTGGGACGTTGGATGATGCCCCACATATCGGTCAGTCCGTCGCGTCCCTTGGCCTTGAACACCTCGGGAGCTACCCAGCCGTTGGCCTTCAGCTTGGAGATGTCGGCCGTCTCCAGGGTCTTGATGAGGTGGCCGTCGTCCACGCTGCGCAGTTCGGTGACGGGGGGCGTGTCTGCCTTGCTGTATGTGTCGACCAAGTATTTCTTGTCGGGTGAGAACACCACTGAGTGGTTGCCCTCTGCCGGTGTGAGGCTGGTCATGCCTTTACCGTCGAACCCAATCTTATAGTAATGGATGAGGTAGGGATCTTCGTCCTTGTTGACACCAGATGCAGAGAAATAGATGATGCGGTTCTGCTCGTCAACGCTCTCCACACGACGCACAACCCATGCGCCCTTGGTGACTTGGCAGGGCTTGGCAATACGCCCTTTCTTGTCAGGCTGCACATCGTAGAGATAGATGTGGTTCCAGTTGTCGCGTTCCGAGGTCCAGAGAAGTTGCTTGCCGTCGTTGATAAACTGCCTCCAGAGACGTGAATAGTTGATGAACGTGTTGGAACGTTCCTCCACTACGGTCCGAAGAGTGCCAGTAGTAGCGCTCATGGCCAGCATTTGATAGAGCTGGTGTCCACGCTGGTTGTACTCCATGGTCACTTCGCGGCTATCGGGTGTCCACTGGAACCAGTCGAGACTGTATTGGTTCTCTATGGCGTGGGCGTCAGCCTCCACCTTCTTCACGACCATGCCGTCGAGCAGTGAGCCTTGTTTGTTGGAGGCTGTTGCGGCTGAGTCGGGAAGGGTGAGGGATATGATAACAGGCCAGTGTTGTGTCAACTCGTCACCGGGTTTGGCATATTCCTGCTTGTGAAGGATGGGCTGTTCCTGATCGGCGGGCGAAGACTCTACGTAGTATACGTAACGTTTCTCGACGTTGTTGCGTTTGCAGACGAAAAGCTTGCGCGAGTCGGGACTCCAGTAGATGTTGGAACTGTAGAAGCGTCCGATGGTGCCGTCTTGCGTCAGGGCGTGCTTTTCAGAGTAGGGCTTGCCCACCTCGTGCACGTAGACATTGTTGCTCTCGATCCATGCGTCGAGTTTTCCGTCGGGCGAGGCCACCACACGCTGGTCCTGTTCGTTGTCGGTCTCCATCCAGTGGCGTTGCGGATGACGGAAAGGATTGTCGTTGCGGCGTTGTCCCCAGGGGTTATGGCGCTCGCGCATGCCCAATGCATCCTTCATCTCTTTCTCGGAGTTGTAGGTCTTGGTGACTCCTGACGACGCATCGTATGTTATATAACGTCTTCCATCCTGTGTCTCTATGTAATAGTGCAGGACGGCTGATGAGTCCTGCCATCCGATGTCGTGTGCCCAATGGGTAACGTTCTTTTGTTGGAACTTGTCGTAGAGTCCGTAGGCCCGTTTGTAGTCGGCCGCTGTGCCTTGTGCACTTGCGGTTGTAGAGGCGAGGGTCAATGCCGCCAGCCCAATCGTTCTTAAGTTCATGGTTGTCTGTTATGTTTTTGTTTCTGTTGTTAGGCTTTGTTGTGACTATAGTGCCGTCTTGTAGCTCAGTGCCGCACCGATGGCGGTGCAATACTCCGAATAGGTGGGGATGATGAAACGCACATTGTAGAGCTTCTCCATGGCCGGGAACACCCGTTGGCACTGTGGCAGCAGGGTCAGGTTGCCAATGAGCACATATTCGCGGATGCCCGAGTTGAGCGAGGCGAGGATGCAACTCGAGCCGATGGTCTGCAGCACAGTGGTGATGATGCCCAACGCCGTGTCCTCACGGGTAGCGTTGCTTTTGGCGTTGCCGAAGAGTGAGGCTGTGACATCCTTGGGAAGTCCAGGCAAAGGGTTGGGGCTTATGTCTCCAATCTGTACATCGATGTTGGCTAGGTTGCCTTCGTTGGCCAGTGCGATAATCTGCTTGATGTCGTCGGTTTGCAGCATGATGCGGCTCATGCCCATGAGCGTGCCGCCGCCTAGGCCAATGCCTCCGATATGGCGGATGTCGCTGCCGTCACACTGCACGAGGCTGGTACCTGTTCCCATTGACACCACGAGCATGCGGCTGAGACCTGTCTCATAGCGGGCGCCGAGGCCGTTGGCGATGAACTCCTCAGCCTTGTCGGTGGGCAGTCCGTAGATGGGAGCGTTGATGTAGGCCGCTCCCACACCAGTGATCATCACATGCTCTATGTCTTGCAACTTGATGTGGTTGTCGTAGAGGTACTTGCCGAATGCTCCGTAGAGCGATGTCACGGGGTCGGTAGCCTTGATGCGTATGGGTGATACTACCTCGCCGTCCTTGTCGATGCCCACGATTTTGGTGGTGCTGATGCCCACGTCTATTCCTATTATCATGTGTGAGGTTGTGTTATGGGTTTGTAGAAAAGGTTGTGGCAGGCGCTTATTGATAAAGGTGGTAAGTGCCGCCGTCGCTTTGCGCATACTTGCGCAGCAACTGCTGTAAATACTCTGCATTGTTGCGCACATGCTCCTTGTCACCGTCGTAGCCATTGATGAGTACCACGAGGTGTGTGGTATCAAGTGTTATCTTGGTGCGCTCATTGTCGGAAGTGGGTGTTCCCACACCGCCCTTGGCGTCGCGATAGACGGGTAGCCCGGCAATATTGATGGTGCCTCGCCCAATGCCCTCATAGGGCTCGCCCTCTTGGCCAATGCCCAAGGTCAGCGTGTCGCCAACAAACTTGTCGGCATCGAAACCACCGATGCTGTACCCGTAGGCGATGCTTCCGAGGTTGATGAGGTCCACGAGTGTGTTGATTTGGTAGAGGCTTTTGCCTTGCAACTGCCTGCGTATGAGTGCCTCAGAGGCAGGGCGGTAGCGCGACGGATCTTTGCCGCAGGCTCGGTAGACGCGTCGTGTAGCTGCGATGCCGGGAAGTTCCTTCACGGTATCGGTGGTCAAAAATGTGCGGTAGTGGTCGCCCAGTGACTTGATTTCAGTCCAAAGCGCCTCGTCATAGGGTGTGTTCTTGACAGTAGCTTCCAAACAAGCCCCCACAAACGCAGGACAGGCTTGTTCGATTTCTTTGCTTACTATGATGTTCATGCACAAATGTTTTGCTGTTTTGTATGCAAAGTTAAGCAAAAAGATAGGAGCAAGAAAGAAAAATAAGTGGAAATGTTACATTAATTCGGATAATGTGCTAAAAATGTTTTTGTGCGTACATTCTTTATTTCAAAGGCAATGGTTCCGGAGATTTTTTTGTAAGTTTGTGGCTGTATTTGTGGCGGATACTACAAACATGTCATCAAATCATCATGAATATGGATATTACAGAGCAAATGAGACAACTTGTCGGAGAGCTCAACCGGGCTTCCGATGCATATTATAATGGTCGTGGAGAAATTATGACCGACTATGAATGGGATGCCAAATTCGACCGACTGAAGCAGCTGGAGGATTTGGCGGGGGTTGTCCTGCCCGATTCACCCACTCATCATGTGTCTGCAGACACCACTGTGGGCAAGAAGGAGGTACACGAGTTTTCCGCCCTTTCGCTGGCTAAAACCAAGCAGCCTGCCGACTTGGTGAAATGGGCAGAGGGCAGATCCGTCTGGCTTTCATGGAAGTTGGACGGCCTGACTCTGGTCGTGACTTATGACGGAGGAAAGCTGACTAAAGTGGTGACACGTGGCGATGGGCATATAGGAACCAATATTACCCATCTGGCTTCGGCCATCGACGGCATACCGCCAGCCATCAAGGCTGATGGCCATGTCGTCGTTCGGGGTGAGGCAGTCATCTCATATGAGGACTTTGAGCGGTTCAATCTGGAGAGTGAAGAGGAATATGCCAATCCCCGCAACCTGGCCTCTGGCTCGTTGTCTCTGAAGGATCCGCGCGAGGTGGCACAACGTCATATCCGCTGGATCCCCTTCACCCTCGTACATGCTGATGAGGAGATTGATACCTGGGGATCCCGTATGGACTGGCTTCGGAAGATAGGACTGGAGACGGTGGAGTGTGAGCGTATAGATAATCCTACGCTCGACAATATAAATAAGGTAATTGACCGATGGACAGAGAAGGTCACCAAGCGCGAAAATCCCTATCCTGTGGACGGACTGGTCATCGTCTATGATGATGTGGCTTACGCTGCCACGGGCTCCGTCACGGGGCATCATGCTACCCGTGCCGGATATGCCTTCAAGTGGGCCGACGAAAGCGCGTCGACCGAGCTCGACCATATCGAGTGGAGTTGTGCGGCATCGACCATCTCGCCCGTGGCCGTGTTCCTTCCAGTGGAGCTTGAGGGCACCACGGTGAAGCGCGCCTCCCTGTGCAATATCAGCGAGTGTGAGCGGTTGGGCATCGGTGACAAGGGATCGGTGCTGGAGGTCATCAAGGCCAACAAGATTATCCCGAAGGTCATCAAGGTTCGCCAGTCTGTAGGTATGTTCGATATTCCCGGCCGGTGTCCTGTGTGTGGAGCGCCTACAGAGGTGGCGGTAAGTCCAGCCAGCGGAACGAAGACTCTCCACTGCACCAATGGAGCCTGTCCCGCCAAACAACTCAAGAAGTTCTCGCGGTTTGTATCGAAGCAGGGCGTCAATGTGGACGGAATCTCAGAGCAGACCTTGCAGAAATTTATCAATCTGGGGTGGATTCGCGACTACGCCGACATATTCAGTTTGCCCAAGCACGCGGTAGAGATAGCCGGTTTGGAAGGCTTTGGTGAAAAATCGGCTGCCAATATCTGCCAGTCGGTGGAGCGGGCACGTCGTGTGGAGGCTCGTCGCTTACTCTACGCTTTGTCCATTCCCCTGTGCGGTCAGGATGTTTGCAACCGTCTGTTGTCGGCTTATCCCTTGCAAGAGTTGATAGACTTGGCAGAAGGGAAGCAGCAAACGACAAGTCTCTTTGTCCCCCAGGCCGAGGAGACGCTGGCTCTGCTACCAGGAATTGGCCCCGAGAAGGCCAAGTCGTTTGTTGAGTGGTTTACCCAGGAGGAACATCAGACGATGGTCGGACGATTGCTTGACGTGCTCACTGTGGAGCAGGCTTCAACGGCGGCGACAGGCGACAAGTGCAAAGACCTCGTCTTTGTGGTCACCGGAGACGTACACCACTACAAGAACCGCAGTGAGCTCAAGGCTTACATTGAGACACAGGGCGGCAAGGTGACGGGCTCGGTGAGTAAGTCGACCTCATTCCTCATCAACAACGATGTGACCTCCACCAGCAGCAAGAACCAAAAGGCCCGCCAACTCAACATTCCCATCATTTCCGAAGATGAATTCATAAGACGGTTTGGATAATCCATAGTCCGGACATTGCCTGTCGAGCCTCAGGCTACCCATCGCAGTCCATCTGCCACGTGAGGTGGGGTCTGCAGGCTTTTGTACGTAAACCGAAGGCGAATACACATATTTTTTGTAACTTTGCAACCAATATGAGAATAGACATTATAACCGTTTTGCCCGAGATGTTGGAGGGCTTTGTCAACGAGAGTATTTTGGCACGTGCCCAGAAGAAGGGGTTGGCCGAAATTCATTTGCACAACCTGCGCGACTATACCCGTGACAAGTGGCGTCGTGTAGATGATTATCCTTATGGAGGTTTTGCGGGCATGGTGATGCAGTGTGAACCTATTGACAGGGCCATCAGCGCCTTGAAAGCTGAACGCGACTATGACGATGTGATTTATGTGACACCCGACGGAGAACGGTTTGACCAGAAGATAGCCAATGGCATGAGCTTGCAGAAGAATCTCATCATTCTCTGTGGGCACTATAAGGGCATTGACCAGCGTATCCGCGAGCATCTCATTACCCGCGAGATTAGTGTGGGCGACTATGTGTTGACGGGCGGCGAGTTGGCTGCAGCCTGCATCGCCGATGCCGTGGTGCGGTTGGTTCCTGGTGTGATCAGCGATGACCAGAGTGCCCTGTCCGACTGTTTTCAGGATGACCTGCTGTCAGCTCCCATTTACACCCGTCCTGCCGAATACAAGGGGTGGCGTGTGCCCGATATCCTGTTGTCGGGCAATGAGGCCAAGATTAAGCAGTGGGAAATGGACCAGGCCATGGAGCGTACCAAGCGGTTGCGTCCCGACTTACTGAAGTAGCCTACGGGGGCGTAGCCTCGTATGTTTCTTATGTCTCTATACGCAGAAAGGCGCAACATCGTGTTGCGCCTTTCTGCGTATGGAGAATTGTTGGTGTCTGGCACACCTGTTTTTATTGTCGCTTAATATGCACTTTGGAACTGTTCGAGGAAGCGAGTGTCATTCTCCGAGAAGAGGCGGAGGTCATTGACACCATACTTCAAATTGGCAATGCGCTCCACGCCCATGCCGAAGGCATAACCTGTGTAAACATCAGGGTCGATGTTGCAGGCAGCCAGGTCGTGTGGATCTACCATGCCGCACCCCAGAATCTCTACCCATCCGGTGTGCTTGCAGAAATTACAGCCCTTGCCTCCGCAGATTGTACAAGAGATGTCCATCTCAGCGCTGGGCTCAGTGAACGGGAAGAAACTTGGACGAAGGCGTATTTTTGTATCAGGACCGAACATTTCGCGGGCAAAGGTGAGCAGCACCTGCTTCAGATCGGTGAAGCTGACACCCTTGTCGACATAGAGACCTTCCACCTGGTGGAAAAAGCAATGGGCACGCGCTGAGATGGCTTCGTTGCGGTAGACACGGCCTGGACAGAGCACGCGGATAGGCGGCTCGTGGTTTTCCATGTAGTGGGCCTCATCGCCTGAGGTGTGTGAGCGGAGCAATACATTCTTGGTCACGTCGCTGGGGTTCTGCGAGATGAAGAACGTATCCTGCATGTCGCGTGCTGGATGGTCGGCCGCGAAGTTGAGCATGGTGAATACGTGCTTGTCGTCATCAATCTCCGGTCCTTGAAAGAGCGTGAACCCCATGCGCTGAAAAATGTCTATAATCTCGTTTTGGACAAGCGTCAGCGGATGGCGCGTTCCCAGTGCCACGGGGTAGGCAGTGCGTGTGAGATCAAGGCTTTCCGAGCCAGTCTCGGTGGTTTCCACCTGCTCGCGCAGTGCGTTGATCTTCTCGGTGGCTGCTGTTTTCAGCTCGTTGATTTTGATGCCCAGTTCGCGTTTTTGCTCTTTGGCCACATTGCGGAAGTCGGCAATGATAGCATTGATTTCACCTTTCTTACTCAGATATTTCAGTCTGAGCTGCTCTACATCCTCTGCGTTCTTAGCTGAGAGAGTGGACACTTCTTTGAGAAGTTGGTCTATCTTGTCTGTTAACATCATCTTTACATTAACCTTTTTCGGTTTGCAAAGTTACAAACTTTTATTTGAAAAAGCGGAGCTATATAAAAAAATATGTGTAATTTTGCCCTGGTTTATGAATGATTTTATGAGAAAGAGAATTGTATTTATTGTTTTCTTTTTGCTCTTGCTAATGATGGTGGTGCCCTATGGTTGCACTGACCGGAAACCGACATCAGCCGACACTGTGAATTCCGACACGTTGGTCGTTGACACATTGATTCCCGATTCCGCTGAGAGTCTGATAGCCGAGACGCCCATGCCCAAGGCTGCCGATGAATTGTTTGATGATTTTGTGTTTAATTTTGCGGCCAATCGGAAGTTGCAGATGAAGCGCGTTGTTTTCCCTTTGCCTGTCTATCGTAACGGGAAGCTGGAGAAGAAAATCGCTCAGTCACAATGGAAGATGGAGCATTTCTTCTTGCGCCAGGGCTATTACACACTCATATTCGACAATGACAGGCAGAAGTCCTTGCTCAAGGATACGTCCGTCAATCATGTTGCCGTGGAGAAAATTTTCTTCAGCCGCAAGACGGTGCAGCAGTTTGTGTTCGACCGTTTGCGAGGCGAGTGGATGCTTACCTCGATGAACTATAAACCCCTCTACCAGAACAAGAATGCTTCGTTCTTGAAGTTCTACCATCACTTTGCCGCTGACTCTGCCTTTCAGGTGAGTAGCATGGCCGATGAGGTGGAGTTTACAGCCCCCGATCCCGATGATGACTTCTCTCAGATTTCGGGCGTCATCATGCCCGAGCAGTGGCCGGATTTCAAGCCAGCGCTCATTCCTCGTGGCATCATCTACAACATCATCTATGGGCAGACCTACACCGAGACCCAGCGAAAGACGTTCATCATCCGCGGCATCGCCAATGGTATGGAGATAGAGCTGTCGTTCCGCAAGGTGCGGGGCGAGTGGAAACTTGTGAAATTCAATAGTTAGGACATGCAGACATTTACAAACGCTTCACTGCTCAAACGCAACACGTTCGGCATCGACCAGCGGTGCGACGAGTTGTTGGTCTACCAGAATGAAGCCGACGCACGGGCCATTGCGCTCGATGGCCGGTTGCAAACTATGCCTTACTTGCTGCTCGGTGGCGGCAGCAACCTGCTCCTGACGCGTGACTTTCCCGGCTTGGTGATTACCCCCGAGAAGCGTTTTGATGTAAGGGTGGAGCAGGAGAGCGCTTCCGATGTAGTGCTGCGCTGCTGGGCTGGGACAACATTCGACGATGTGGTGGCCTATGCCGTGGAGCACGGATGGCATGGTATGGAGAACCTGAGTTTGATTCCCGGTGAGTGTGGTGCTTCGGCCGTGCAGAATATCGGTGCGTACGGTGCTGAGGCTAAGGACATCATTGTCGATGTGGAAGCAGTGGAGCTAGGAACGGGCAAGGTTGTCGTCATGAAGGCCGAGGACTGCGGCTACAGTTATCGTCAGAGCCGTTTCAAACACGAGTGGAAAGACAGGTTTCTCATCTTGTCGGTCAGCTATAGGCTCTCCAAGGTTTTTGCACCAGACCTTGATTATGGCAACATACGTGCAGAATTAGAGCGCCGAGGCATTGCCGCCCAACAACTGACCGCCCAGCAACTGCGCAACGTAATCATTGACATTCGCCGTGCCAAACTTCCCAATCCCGAGGTGACGGGCAATGCAGGCTCGTTCTTCATGAACCCCATTGTGGATGAGCTGACACTTGGCCGTCTGAAAATCGCCCATCCCGACTTGCGCTACTTCGATGTGGGAGAGGGATACTACAAGGTTCCTGCCGGATGGATGATTGACCAGTGTGGATGGAAAGGCAAGTGCCTGGGTCCCGCCGGAGTGTACAACAAGCAAGCTCTGGTGCTCGTCAACCTTGGTGGTGCCAAAGGGGCAGATATCGTTGCGCTGATGCACGCTGTGCAGGCGGATGTCAAAGAACGTTTCGGACTGGAGCTGCTTCCTGAAGTGAATGTGATATGACAATGAGACGGATGACTTTCCTTGGGACAGGTACCTCCACAGGTGTTCCGGTCAATGGTTGCGAGTGTGCGGTATGCAAAAGTCGAGATCCGCGTGACA
The DNA here is from genome assembly GCA_963610435.1 of Oscillospiraceae bacterium. GTDB lineage: Bacteria > Bacteroidota > Bacteroidia > Bacteroidales > Bacteroidaceae > Prevotella. Next base: position 25,964 of record CAVDNW010000017.1, read on the forward strand.
ATCGCTATCGCACCGCAGCACTGCTCGAGACCGAACGGACACGCATTCTCATCGACTGCGGGCCCGACATACGCATGCAACTCATGCCGCAGCCCTTCCGCCGTATTGATGGCGTGCTCCTGACCCATGCCCATTACGATCATGTGGGTGGCCTCGATGACTTGCGCCCTTTCTGCAAGTTTGGAGACATAGACATCTATGCCAATAGCACAGCGGTGAAGTCCGTAATGCACAATTTCCCCTATTGCTTCGTGCAGCATCTCTATCCAGGTGTGCCGAAGCTGAACCTCCACACGATTCACAGACACCAGCAGTTGCGCATCGGTGATGTGGACGTGGAACCTATTGGCGTGATGCATGACAAACTGCCCATCCTCGGCTATCGTTTTGGCAATCTGGCCTATATCACAGATATGAAGACGATGGCCGACGATGAATATGGTTGTCTGAAAGGTGTGAAGACACTGGTGGTTAACGCCCTGCGATGGGACAAGGAGCACCATAGTCACATGCTGGTAGACGAGGCCATCGCGTTCTCGCGTAGGGTAGGGGCCGAACGCACCTTCTTTATCCACATGACTCATGAGATCGGCCTCTTTGATGAGGCCAATGCCCGTTTGCCTGAGGGGTTCAGCTTCGCTTATGATGGTGAGGTAATCGAAGTGTGAGAACAGGTAGCCAGCCTACAGAAAAGCTGGCAAGCATTAGATGTCGGCACAAAAAAAGGAGTACCGCTGTACTCCAACCTTGTTAACCTTAAATCTAATACTATGAAAAACACGTTGCAAATTTATGAAATTCCTGTGAAAATGCAAGCAAACCAAACTTAATCTTGACAGAATGTAACTTTTGTTAACAAGTTTGAATAGTGTTTTAAAACTTGTTAATGAAATTATTCCTATCGGGTTCCAATAGCCAAAAGACTTCAAAGGTGTTTTTATCGTCCGCCTCCAAATGGATTTGTTGTTATAAGAAGTGGCATGTTTGCGTCTTCTGTGATGCTTGTTAATATCTATAAGTTGCGTTTTCGGTAACTTAGTATAGCCCATGTGTTTACGATAAAGGCAAAGGCAAGAAGTGCTGCCGTTTGGTAGGTGATGCACCGGAAATCGCCACCGCGCACAAACACAGTGCGTATGGCATCGATGTAGAAGTGCATTGGGTTGATGTATGTAGTGAGGTATGCCCAGTGGGGCATGGAGCGTACAGGAGTGAAGAGGCCGCTGAGAAGTATGAGGTTTACCACGATAAACCACATGACGAATACTGCCTGTTGCATAGTCTCGTTATAATTGGAGATGATAAGGCCCAGTCCGCTGAATGTCAGTGCCAGTAGCATGGAAAGCAGATAGCATAGCAATATGTTTCCCCGACATGTGATGCCATACACCCCCCATGCCAACAGGAAACAGATGGTCATGACCACGAGGGCTATAATCCAGTAAGGAATGAGCTTGGACAGTATGAACGCCGACCTGCTGACGGGCGTGACATTGATTGCCTCAATGGTGCCAGCCTCCTTCTCGCCCACGATGTTGAGTGCGGGTAGGAAACCGCAGATGAGCAGCAGAAGTATGGCCATGAGCGACGGTATCATGAATACCTTATAATTCAAGTGTTTGTTGTACAGATATAATGTGCTTACCAACTCGTCTGTTGACGTGCCGGTAAGCACGCTGCCGTTTGTGGAGTAGTCGCCGAGATGCCCTCCGATGATTTGGCTAAGGTAACTCAATGCCATACTGCCCTTCGTGCCGTTGACAGAGTTGGCGGCAACATATATTTGCGGACGTTCGCCACGAAGCGTCTGTTTCTCGAAATCATGTGGAATGTTCACGATGGCATCCGTCTTTCCGTTGTCAATGTCAGCCATGGCCTCTGCGTACGAAGTCGTCTGACCGCAGAAGATGAAGTAGCGTGACGCTTCTATGCGGTGGACTAGTTGGACGGACATGGACGAGCGGTCATTGTCCACCACCTCCACGCGGACATTGGTTATTTCCATATTCATCACCCACGGCATGACGCACATTATTATGATGGGAAACACCACGATGAGGCGGGGTATGAAGGCGTTGCGCCTTATCTGAAGAAATTCTTTCTGTATGAGGTGAGATAGTCCGTCTAGTTTGTTCATGAATATAGCCAATTTAAAGTCGTTTTTTGAAGTTCAGCAGGGCTACAGTTAGTAGCCCTGCAGCCATTGTGGTGAGAACCGTCAGCTCGTGCGTTACTTTGTCTATGCTGACCCCCATTATCATTAGTTTGCGAATGGCAGAGATATAGTAGCGTGGTGGCATGAAGGCGGAGACGTATTGTAGTATTTTTGGCATGCTTTCTATGGGGAACATCATGCCGCTGAGCAGTATGCACGGCAGAATAAGCATCATCGCCGAGGCGAGCAGCGCCACGAGTTGTGTACGGGCTATGGTGCTGATGAGTATGCCGAGCGACAGTGCTACGGTGATGTATATCCCTGATATGGCGAATATCCACCCGATGTTTCCGGCTATAGGTACGCCGAGGACGAAGTGCGAGATACTCAGTATGAAACACAGTATGCAAAAGGCAAGCACGAGGTAAGGCACCACTTTTGCTACGATAATGAGCAATGGGCGTACGGGACTGACCAGCAGCACCTCCATCGTGCCGCGTTCCTTCTCTCGCACGATGCTGATGGAGGTCATCATGGCGCAGATGAGCATCAGCAGCATACCCATGATGCCTGGCACGAAGTTGTAGCAACTCCTCATTTGGGGGTTGAACAGTAGGGACATACTCAAGGGTGATGCCATCTGCTCTTTATTGTACGAACGTAAAATTTCACTGGCGTAACGGCTGTACATCTGTGCCATGTTCGGGTCGGCCCCATCTGTGATAATCTGTAGTCCGGTATGCCGTGTGGCGTAGTCGTTGCCAAAGACCACGGCCATGTCTGCTTTCTGCCGGCGTATCAGCAGTTCGGCCTCCGCAGGAGTGTTTACATTGTACATGATGTTGAAATATTCGCTTGCAGCCAGTCGTTCGACAGCCTCTTGTGTCTTGTGGTCAATCGACGAGGTCACTACCACGGTACGAACGTTCTTTACATCGGTAGATATGGCAAAGCCGAAAATTAGCATCATCACTATTGGCATACCGAAGAGAATGAGCATCGTGCGGCGGTCGCGCAGGATGTGGCGTGTTTCCTTGATTATGAATGAGGTGAATTGTTGCATGTTGACTTGTTATTGTCTTATAGATGTGCGTGCCAGGTAAGTGAAGACGCTATCCATGTCGGGCAGGCGTAGCGAGCGTTTCAGTTCGTCGGGGCTGCCTATAGCCTTTATCTTTCCGTCCACCATGATGGAAATGCGGTCGCAGTACTCTGCCTCGTCCATGTAGTGGGTGGTGACGAATACGGTGATGCCGCGGTCGGCAGCGGCATAGATGAGTTCCCAAAACTGTCGGCGTGTGGCAGGGTCAACGCCGCCTGTCGGTTCGTCGAGGAATACGATCTCCGGTTCGTGGAAAATGCTGACGGAGAATGCCAACTTCTGTTTCCACCCCAACGGCAGACTGCCTACGATGTCGTCAGCGTGTCCCGTGACGTCTAACTGGTCGAGTAGGGCGGCAGTTTTCGCCTTTATGTCCCGTGCTTTCATGCCGTATATGCCGGCGAAGAGGCGTATGTTTTCGCGTATGGTGAGGTCTTCGTAGAGCGAGAACTTCTGACTCATGTATCCTATGTGTCTCTTGATCTGTTCATACTCAGTCGTTATGTCACACCCCGCCACACGTCCCGTTCCACTAGTCGGCGCATTGAGCCCCGTGAGTATGTGCAATGCCGTAGTCTTTCCAGCTCCGTTGGCACCAAGGAAGCCGAATATCTCACCGCGCCTGACGGAGAACGAGATGTCGTCCACGGCATGGAATGTTCCGAAAGCCTTTATGAGGTGTTCCACTTCGATGACGTTCTCGCTGCGTGCATTCTCCTTTGAGTGTTGTATGCCCTCAGGGCAGAACACGTCTTTGAAACGTGTGAGTATCTCGTCAGGCATACCGATGCCCATCAGCGTGCCCTCGTTGAGAAAGGCAGCGCGGTCGCAGCGGCGTATCTCGTCCAGATATGGCGTGGCGGCAATGATGGTGATGCCGCGCTGTTTCAATGATGCCAGCATCTCCCAAAACTCCCTGCGGCTTACGGGGTCAACGCCAGTTGTGGGTTCGTCGAGCAGCAGCAGTTTGGGCTGGTGTATCAAGGCGCATGAAAGGGCAAGCTTCTGCTTCATGCCGCCAGAGAGGTCACCGGCACGCCGTTTTTTGAATGGCTCTATCTGGCTATAGATGGCTTTCACCAGTTCGTAACCCTCTGCCACCGTTGTGCCGAACAGTTCGGCGAAGAACGTAAGGTTCTCCTCCACGGACAGGTCTTGGTATAGCGAGAACTTGCCGGGCATATAGCCGAGGAATTTTCGTATCTTGCCCATGTCCTTCATTACGTCAAATCCGCAGACTGTCGCTTCTCCTTCGTCCGCCACAAGTAGTGTGGCGATTATGTGGAAGAGCGATGTCTTGCCAGCACCGTCGGGACCGATGATGCCGAATATTTCGCCCTCCGCTACGTCAAACGATACGTCCTTCAGTGCTTCCACCTTGCCGTACCGCTTGCTGATACCTTGTAGATGAACTGATATGTCTTCCATGCTTGATACTTAAAATACCACTTCGCCGTACATGCCTATTTTTATCCCACCATCGTTTTTCACGGCAATCTTCACGGCGTAGACGAGGTCGGCACGCTCGTCGTCGGTAAGGATTGTCTTTGGAGTGAACTCTGACTTGGGTGATATCCACGTCACTTTGCCCGTGTACTCTTTGCGGTCTCCATTGCCGTAGTCGGCATAGATTTTTACAGTCTTGCCTACCTTTACATTCTTCAGTTGCGCTGTAGTGACGTAGGCACGCAGATACATATTGTCGATGTCGGCCAGTTTGAGCAGAGGCTTGCCTACAGTGGCAAACTCGCCCCGCTCCATGTATTTGTCGAGCACCGTACCGGCGATGGGGCTTATAATGTGGCATTTGCGCAGTTCGTCCGCAACTTGTAGGCGTTGTATGTCTGCCGTGCCCATCTGTGCGTTGAGGCTATTGGTGGATGTGCTCAGCGACGACCGCAGGGCAGCGAGTTGCCTTTCCAACACCTTCACCTGACTTTCCGCATCCTCCAGGGCTTTACGGTTGGCAGCCCCGTCCTTTACGAGCGTGGCAAAGCGTTGCTGTTCTTGCCGAGCCTTTGCCAGCTGCTGTTGTACGGTGGCTATCTGTTTGCTGACGTCAGGCCGCTGGGCTGCATACACCAGTTTGGTTGCTCCGACTTGTCGTGCCTTCAAGTAAAGTTGGGTGGTGTCGATGAGAGCCACCTGCTGTCCTGCTGTCACACGGTCGCCTTCGTTGATGTCCAGCGCCAGCAGCCTGCCGTTCTGCTCGGCTGACACCGTCACCTCCGTAGCCTCGAACGTTCCCGTGGCGTCAAAATCGTTCTCTTTGTTGTTGCATGCAGTCAACGTTATTGCCAGCAGTCCTGCAGTGTAAACCTTTATTGTATTCATATCTCTGTATCCTTTAATTGTATTACATTTCACCGTTCAGACTTTGTTTTGCATACAATGCCTTGAGCAGTTGCACTTCGTGTATGGCTCGTTGGCTTTGTGCTTTGTTTACCGCGTTGATGTCTCTTACGAGTTCGTTGATACTCTCTGTGCCTGCAGCCACTTTGCGGTCTGCCATGCGGCGTATGCCCTCACGGAGGTTCACTATCTCGTCGTCGCTTGCCAGTTGCTTGTGCAAGGCAGTCACGGTACCGTCTGCCTCCTGGCGTTGCAGTTTGTTATGGAAGAGGAATGTCTTGCGCTGCACGTCATTCTGTTTTCGTTGTATGTCGAGTTTTCGCAGATCGTTCTTGCGGGTGTACAGTGCACCGATGTTCCACGATACAGTCAGTCCGCCGAGCAGCATGCTGCTATTCACTATGTCCGTCACCTTCGTATGCCATAGCCCGATACCTACGAAGTCTACCGTGGGGAGTAGGGCAGTGTTCAGTTGTTTGCGTTGGGCATCCAGCAGCAAGTCTTGCGACGCGTAGAGGTTCATCTCCGGTCGCAAAGAGCCGTCACCGTCATTCCCCGTCGGTATAGAAGGCATCTCTATTGTGGTATTGCTGTCCAGTTCCTTGCCTATAAACGTGCCAAGCATCTTCAAGTATGCCGTACGTGATGCCTCGTAAGCGTCGCGCTGTTGGCGGGCGTTGACCAGTTCCACCTGCAGGGCATCCAAGTCCGTTTGGTTGGCTATGCCGCTGCGCATCATCCTCTCCACCGTCTTTATGCTCACCTTGAGGTCGTTCTGCAGGATGGCGTTTTGCAGTAGTTGCCTGTCGATAATCAGTATGCTGAAGAATATCTCCTCCGTGCGTACTTTTATATTATATAGGTCAACATCAGTCTGGTTCGTTTCCACGGCCGACTTTGCTGCAGCGGTTTGTTTCCCTGCAGCTATCCTGCCGCCGTCGTACACAGTCTGCCGCACCGTTACATTGCCGCTGACGACATAGTTGTCCATGTTCACTCCCATTTTGCCTATCATGCTTTCCTGGTCGAGGATGTCCGTAACCCCATACGCTCCTGCCTGTACGAAAATCTTGGGCAGCCATCCCTTGCTGGCGTTGCTCATGTCGTAGTCTTTTGTTGCCGCTATGAGTCCGTATTGTTTTATGGATGGATAGTTGTCCATTGCCAACCGCCGGCAGTCGTCGAGCGTCAGCCCCTGTGCCGCACAGCAGACTGTGCTCAGTGCTGCCATTATTGATAACAGTCGATTCTTCATTGTCTTGATGTTATTGTTTGTGAGTGCAAAGTTACGTGTAGTTTTCGTACATTGCATTACTGATTGTTATTGCAAAATGTTCTTTTTGTACGATTATGCTTTCTGAAATGCCTGTAATTCGCGAAAAGTATTATCTTTGTAAACGTAAAACGGTAACACGTAACAAGAATATGCACTCCCCACAGAAACTCAGTCTCCGCCGTATGTACCGTGCCTTCGTCCAGATGGACGGAGGCAGGACCAAACACATGTTTTTTGCCGACAACTTCGGTGTGGTCATAGATGCCGAGAACGTCTTGCGCCCCTTCATCCTTGAAGAGCATGTGCCGTACATGATAGAGGACTACCGCTTGGTGTATTGCAAGAAAGGCAGCATACGCACAATTATAAATCTGCAGGAGTATACCATACAGGCTGGTATGCTGGCGGTAATCGTTCCGGGCACGATCGCAGAACCCATTTCTATCAGTAGCGACTGCACCGTCACGGGCATAGGAGTGTCGGAAGAGCGAATGCTGATGGCACACCACAGGCAGTTGCCCGGTATACTGTCTGGACACCAAAGCAACTTTTACCTGAAGGCAACGGAAGAGGAACTCCAACTGGTGGAACAGTTGTATGCGATGGTATGGAGTCTTGTCAATGACAGGCAGGTGAAAAGCGAGACGCATGACTGCATGCTTACCGTTGTCACACACACTTACGACGACATTTTCAGTAGTCATGCCAAGGACTCGGTGGCAATGCCTGGTATCTACAATCGTCAACATGAGATGTACCAGAATTTCATAGCCTTGGTCAACGAACATTGCCGAACCGAACGTCAGCTCGATTTTTATGCCGGCCGTCTATGTATCACCAAGCGTTATCTGGGGGTGGTAGTGCATGATGTCAGCGGGGTGACGGCCAAGGAATGGATAGACCGTGCCGTAGTCACCGCCGCAAAGTTGATGTTGAGGCATACGGATATGTCTGTGGCTCAGATTGCAGACAACCTGCATTTCTCTACCGACTCTTTCTTCTGCAAATATTTCCGCCGCCTTGCTGGCTGTACGCCTTCGGAATGGCGTACGGCCAGCAAGGCGGACGCTAATAAATAAAATGTGTAATTAATTTACAAAACGCAGGTCTAAAGGTGCGTTGTAGCCATTGGCGGCTTGTCGTGTGGCTGAATAGGCTGGTTTTCGGGCAACTAACGTACTTGTTGACTGTCAGTGTGTTGTGTGCAATGGGGCGCATGCGTGTCGGTGTTCCGTCATGCGGGTAAGCTCGATAGATGTCCTTTCGAGTGGCGAAAGGTGGCTAATGGAGCGGCGATATGCCGTTGTTCGGATGCCCATAGACCACAGATGGCACTACGATAAGGCATCAAAGCACAATGCTATGGGTATCCTATGACCGCAACTAGGGTATGAAACCTCCACAGGCAACGGTCGAAAAACTACAAAACGCAATGATGCAATGCTTGTGCCGCGCTAAAACAAACATTGGAACAGGGTGTTTTTTTAATGAAAATAATATACTCGGATTTTGTATGTTTGTGCGGATTGTAAATCCGGTTTACAGGATAAGGTAAAGCCTATTTCTTGAACTTCCGGTATAGTTTCCAGCCCAAAATCATGGCATCCAGCATGCCCGTTCCCATGTTCAACATGCTGTTGAAACGTTTGGCGGGGGTAGCCTTCCCGTTGAGAGCCTCGGGCTTTTGAAAGAGCGAACGCCATTCGTTGCCCAATTTGTTGCTGTCCTTTTGTATTTCGGTTTGCAACATGGCCTTGCGCAATTGTATTTCCTCGATAGTGGTGTAGGATGTCGGTGTCATGGGTGGTAACGGTTATGGGACGAACGAATTATTTGCTGAGAAGTATGGAGGCCAAAAACTTGACGAGCGGTTTCACTATCCACTGCTTGCGGAAGGCAAGAAACAATAACAGCAAAACAAAATATGCACCGGCAACAATAAGAAATCCCATAGGCTCGCCGACCCATGTGGCTAGTGCGCTGGCTGCCGCAAAGCTCAGGTAGATGAGCATCAGCACGATGAGCAGCGATACGATGACAGTCATGGTGATGGCCGTCAGCAAGCGTACGGTCTTCTCTACAACATCGAGCCGCATGTATTCGCCCTGTAGCGTGGCGTAGTGCTTCAGCGTCTCCACCAGTTTGCCGATGGTCTCAATGTTCTTGTCGTTCGAAAACATAAGTTGTCTTGAAAAGCGTGAATGGTTGAAAGGATTGTTGCCCTTGCGGATACGCCAAACGACACAGTGTGCGGAAAACCGAAGTCTCCGCATGACTGTGCCCCTTGGCGTACCGGCAGGCCCGGCAGGCGTTATTCGGCTGTGCCTGCCACAGCGTCCTTGATGTCGTCTACAAGGTCTTCAGTCTGCTTGCGGTTGAGCTTGATGTCGTGCTTCTTGCAGAAGTCGTCCACAGCGTCAGAAATCTTTGTGCGAGTGTCAGAACCCTTCTCGGGGGCCAGGAGCAATCCTAATGCTGCACCTGCGATGGCGCCACCCAGAAATGCGCCGATGTAACCGATTGTCTTCATAAGCGTATCGTTTAATGGTAAATAGTTGTCAGTTGCGAATGGCTTTTCATTCGTAGTTGCAAATATAGGCAATCTCACACAAAAAAAGCACCCGAGAAAGGATATTTTTTGTTAAATAGTCTCTATTTTGCTGATTTAACAAACTTTATGTAGCATTGCACCCGATGTCTTTGGATTATTTTGTAATTTCGCAAATCAAAGGAATAAAGGCTTCCGTTGCCGCGTCGCAAACAATCGTTAAGCAACATGAAGGATGTGAGGCATATATATATTGTCTTAGGCTTGTCCTTCACGCGAGCGGAGTGCAATGAGCATATTTTGCGAATGGCGGGCAGTGAGCTTTGGATAAACTTTACTAACATTTATAATATTATAAAGTATGAAGAAATATTTGGTTTTGGGCGCAGCTTTCTGTGTGGCCTTCGCTTTCACGGGTTGTAAATCACAGGAAAGTGCTTACAAGAAAGTGTGGGAGAAGGCTCAGGCTCAGGAAGAGAAGAACCGTGAGCAGGCTCCAGTTCAGGAAACTGCACCTGTCGTCACACCGCTTGTGGAAAAGTCGGCCGACCAGACTACGGTCACCAATGTAGACAACGCCACAGTGCGTACGGAGGATGTGACCGTGGTGAGCGGCTCTGGCCTGAAGGCTTATAGCGTTGTTGTCGGCTCATTCTCGCTCAAGGCCAACGCCGAGGGCATGCAGAACACGCTCAAGCAGGGCGGATACGATGCGCAGATTGCCTATAACTCAAGCATCAACATGTATCGCGTGGTCGCTTCGACCTATGCCGACAAGGCCAGTGCCGTGCAGAGCCGTGACGCCATCCGTGGCAGTAAGTTCAATCCCAAGAGTGACGCTTGGTTGCTCTTCAAGAAATAATAGTGACGGTAGCCCGTTCCTTTTGGAGCGGGCACCTGAGAAGCATCTATGCCGCGCATTCTCTCCATAGACTATGGTAAGAAACGCACGGGGCTGGCGGTGACCGACCCTCTGCAAATCATTGCCAACGGACTGATAACGGTGGAGACCAAGAATCTGTTCGACTTCCTCTCGCAATATGTGAAAAAAGAGGAGGTCGAACGGATTGTCATCGGTAAGCCGATGCAACCCAATGGCCAGCCATCTGAAAACCTGGCCAGGGTCGAGAATTTCGTCAACCGCTGGCGAAAGGCGTGTCCGGCCATCCCAGTCGAGTATTATGACGAGCGTTTCACTTCCGTCCTTGCCCATCGCGCCATGATCGACGGTGGTGTGAAGAAGAAGGAACGGCGCGAAAACAAAGGTCTTGTCGATGAGATTTCGGCAACGATCATACTTCAGGATTACATGAATTCCAAGAGATGATATTACCCATTTACACTTATGGTCAGCCTGTCTTGAGAAAGGTTGCCCAAGATGTCGCAGTGGACGACCCCACGCTCAAGACGTTTATTGCCGACATGTTCGAGACCCTCGATGCTTCAGAGGGCGTGGGACTGGCCGCTCCGCAGGTTGGTAAGGCCCAACGTGTTGTAGTCATTGACCTTGACGTGCTGAAGGACGATATGCCCGAATATGCCGGTTTCCGTCATGCTTATGTCAATGCCCATATTGTGGAGTACGACGAGGAGTCGAAGAAGGAATCTATGGACGAGGGTTGCCTGTCTATCCCCGGCCTCCATGAGAGCGTCACGCGGTCCACACGTATCCATGTGACTTACCTTGATGAGGACCTCGCTCCCCATGACGAGTGGGTAGACGGCTATTTGGCCCGTGTCATGCAGCACGAGTTCGACCACCTGGAAGGCGTGATGTATGTTGACCGTCTGTCGGCGTTCCGCAAGCAGATGATTAACGGTAAGTTGCGTGCTATTGCTCAGGGAAAGTTCCGTTGTCCTTACCGCGTGAAGGCTCCAAGGCGCTAACGCCCCGTTAGCCAGACTGTTAAGACGAAATTGTCATGAAGCGCACGATAGTCCCCATGCTCTTGGCCCTGCTACTATGTGGCACGGCCAAGGCGCAATACAATGTGGATCGCCTGATTACCAGCGGTGAGGTGGCCTTGCACTATGAGGACTATGTGCTCTCGATACAATATTTTAATAAGGTATTGGCTCTCAAGCCATATCTTTGGTTGCCATGGTACGACCGTGCCACGGCCAAGTATTATTTGGAGGACTTTGTGGGTGCCGAGCAGGATGCCTCCAAAGCCATTTCTCTCAATCCCTACATTGAGCAGTTGTTTGACCTGCGCGCCATCTCACGCATCCGGCAGGAGAAGTATGATGAAGCCATTGCCGACTATGGACGCGCCATCAAACTCAATCCCAATGTGTCGAGTTTTTGGCTCAACCGCGCCATTTGCCGCTACAACGCCAAGGACTACGACCAGGCACTGCTGGATGCTGACACCATCATCTCAAAGTGGTCGAAAACGGCTACGGCCTATTCGCTGAAGGCCGAAATCTATCTGGAGAAGAAGGATACCACGATGGCTGACCAATGGCTTGGCCGCAGTCTGCAACAAGACCCCTACAACGCCGATGCGTGGAGCACACGCTCGCTTATCGCCTTGAACCGTCGCCAGTGGCATGCGGCCGACTCCTGTCTCACCGAGGTGATCCACTTGCGCCCCAAGGTGGCGAGCAACTATGTGAACCGTGCTTTGGCGCGCCTCAATGTGAACAACCTCCGGGGTGCCATGGCCGACTATGACATGGCAGTCGACCTCGACCCCAACAACTTCCTTGCCCACTATAACCGTGGACTGCTCCGAGTACAGTTGGGTGATGACAACCGCGCTATCAGCGACTTCGATTTCGTCATCAAGATGGAGCCGCAGAATTTCATGGCCATCTATAACCGCGCTTTACTCAACGACAAGGTGGGCAATCTGCGCGCCGCTATCAGTGACTATACCCGCGTCATCGAGCAGTTCCCCAATTTCTGGGCGGGGCTCAACCTGCGTGCTCGTGCCTACCGCAAGCTGGGCATGACGGCCAAGGCCGAGCTCGACGAGTTTCGCGTGTTCAAGGCGCAAATGGACAAGCATGTCGGCATACAGCAACGCTGGAGCCGGTCGAAATTGCGGAATGTGCGCAAACGGTCGGAAGTCGACTTGAGCAAGTATAACGACATCGTGGTGGAGGACAAGCCGCGCGTGGAGCATGAGTACAACAGCGACTATCGTGGAGCTGTACAGAACCGTGAGGTGGAGGTTGCCTTCCTGCCCATGTTCCAATTGTCCTACTTCACCTATGGCAATGGTGTGCGCGATTACCAGGCCTATGAAACCAGTGTCGACCAGTTCAACCGTACACGGGAGCCGTTGCGCAAATTGCATGTGACCTGTAACCAGGGACACGAAAAACTGACCGACGCCCAGTCGCGCGAGACCTTCCAGCTCATTGATGCGCTCACGGCGGGTATCGGTGAGGAAACCGGCCGTATGGAACGGGCAGCTCTGCTTTTGCAGCGCGCTGTGGCTTATGCAGAAGCGCAGAACTATGCCGACGCTATTGCCGATCTCGACGACTATCTCGCCGTGGACACCACGTCGACCATCGGCCGTTGGGAGCGGGCCGTCTGCCAGGCGATGCTCAATAGTTATGATGCCTCGCGCGGGCAGAATGTCAGCATGAAGGCCGCACAGGTGGAGGGCGATTTTGCTGAGGCAATCAAGGCTTCACCTGCCAATGCCTACCTTTTCTATAACCGGGGCACACTCTTTGCCGCTGCCAAGAACTATTCGCGCGCCATCGATGACTATTCGCGCGCCATCGAGATAGACCCTCGCTTTGCGGAGGCTTATTTCAATCGGGGACTGGCACGCTGCTACTCGGGCGACACGAAGGAGGGGTTGCGTGACCTCAGCAAGGCGGGCGAGTTGGGAATCTACAACGCTTACTCCGTCGGTAAGCAACTTTCACACAAGAAGTGAACCTTTTGAGGTGGCCACCATAACGACCGCCGTTTTCATCTATTCTTTATGTTGAGGCACTGGGTGTGCCTCATGACAAACATTCACTTGCCTCTCTGGTTTTTCTCCCAAAGGCATTAGTGCGCTTATTATTTATCGTTACTAAGACTTGGCTGGTTCTGTGTGTAATCGGAGGTCTTGGTTTATTCGGACTTTCCGCCACAGGCAAAGGCATGAGGTGAAGTTCGGATTAAGTCTTGAAAATAAAATGAGAATTGTTGTCGTGTTAGGAAAATATGTATTACTTTTGCGGTGATTTAAATAAAACTAATTTGTATCATGGTTAAAATCACATTCCCGGATGGTTCTGTGCGTGAATACGAGCAGGGCGTAACCGGATTTCAAATCGCTGAGAGCATCTCGCCGGCTCTCGCTCGTGACGTTGTATGTTGCGGGATCAATGGTGAGACAACCGAGTTGAACAGACCCATTAACGAGGACAGCGCCATCCAACTCTACAAGTTTGATGATGAAGAGGGAAAGCATACCTTTTGGCACACCTCTGCCCATCTCTTGGCCGAGGCACTGCAGGAACTCTATCCTGGCGTACAGTTTGGCTTCGGACCTGCTGTGGAGAACGGATTCTTCTATGACGTGATGCCCGCAGAGGGGCAGACGATTTCAGAGAACGACTTCCCGAAGATTGAGGCCAAGATGAAGGAACTGGCCAAGAAGAACGAGCCCGTCGTGCGCCGTGAGGTGCCGAAGGCCGAGGCACTCAAGGAATTTGAGGCTGCCGGGCAGCAATATAAGGTGGAGCATATCGCGCAAGACCTCGAGGATGGCACAATCACCACATACACCCAAGGTAACTTCACCGACCTCTGCCGAGGCCCGCACTTGTTGTCGACAGGTTCCATCAAGGCCATCAAGATTACCAGTGTGGCCGGTGCTTTCTGGCGTGGCGACGCCAAGCGCGAGCAGATGACGCGCATTTATGGCATCACCTTCCCGAAGAAGAAGATGCTCGACGAATATCTCGTGATGCTTGAAGAGGCCAAGAAACGCGACCATCGAAAGATTGGCAAGGAGATGGAACTGTTCATGTTCTCAGACCGTGTCGGAAAGGGCCTGCCCATCTGGCTGCCGAAGGGTACACAGTTGCGTCTGCGCTTGCAGGAGTTGTTGCGCCGCGTGCTGAAGCCATACAACTATCAGGAGGTCATTACGCCGGGCATTGGCTCCAAGAACCTCTATATCACCAGCGGTCACTGGGCTCACTATGGCAAGGATGCCTTCCAGCCCATTGAGACGCCTGAGGAGGACGAGATCTACATGCTGAAGCCCATGAACTGCCCTCACCATTGTGAGGTCTATTCCCGCAAGCCGCGTTCTTACAAAGATCTGCCGTTGCGCATAGCTGAGTTTGGCACGGTCTTCCGCTATGAGAAGAGTGGCGAGCTGCACGGACTGACCCGTGTGCGCACGTTTACGCAGGACGATGCCCACATCTTTGTGCGCCCTGACCAGGTGAAGGCTGAATTTGAGTCGGTTATCGACATCATCCAGACTGTCTTCCGCACGTTCGGATTCGACAACTATGAGGCGCAGATTTCCCTCCGCGACCCGAAGGACACAGAGAAGTATATCGGATCAGACGAAATCTGGGAAGAGAGCCAGAACGCAATCCGCGAGGCTTGTAAGGAGAAGGGGCTCCAGGCTCGCGAAGTAGAGGGCGAGGCAGCCTTCTATGGACCGAAGCTCGACTTCATGGTGAAGGACGCCATTGGCCGCCGTTGGCAGCTCGGTACTATCCAGGTGGACTATAACCTGCCGCAGCGCTTCCACTTGGAGTATACCGCTGAAGACAACTCCAAGAAGACACCGGTTATGATTCACCGCGCACCGTTCGGCTCGCTCGAGCGTTTCACGGCCGTGCTTATCGAACATACTGCCGGCCATTTCCCCTTATGGCTCACGCCCGACCAGGTAGCCATCCTGCCTATCTCGGAGAAGTACAATGATTACGCCAAGAAGGTCAAGGCTTACTTCGATGACCAGGATGTACGCGCTTATATTGATGACCGCAACGAGAAGATTGGACGCAAGATCCGCGACAATGAGTTGAAGCGTGTGCCCTATATGCTGATTGTTGGCGAGAAGGAGGCTGCCGAAGGTCTCGTGTCGATGCGTGTGCAGGGTGGTGGCGAACAGGCTACCATGAAGATGGAGGATTTCTGCCAGCGCGTCAAGGATGAGGTGGCTGAGCAGTTGAAGAACATTTAAGCCCTCCGGGGCATCCATTTGAGGCGGAAACCATACACTATTGCCGTGTGTGGCTTCCGTCTTTTCGTTGATGCTTTAAGTGTATGGTTCTCATGCTGAACGTATTGTGTCAAGTAAAGAATACAAAATAGGAAACATGAAGATGATGAATAAAATTCAACAGACATGTAGCCTCTTGGTATGCTTGCTGCTCCTTTCCTCGCTCGCCATCGTGAAGCATGGCGAATGGATGGGGTATGAGTTAAAGCCCAAGATGGAGACTGCGAAGAACGTAAACAACGATACGTTGCGTACGCTCTCTGACGGTTCGATGGTCATCAATACCACGAGCCTTGGTTCCAACATCTCTGGCTATGCCGGTAAGGTGCCACTCGAGATTACCGTCAAGGATGGAAAGGTAATGGCCGTAAAGGCTCTCGATAATGCCGAGACTCCCGACTTCTTCGAACTGGCCTCAGACTTGCTAACGCGATGGAATGACAAGACCATCGAAGAGGCAATGCAGACAAAGGTGGACGCCGTGTCGGGGGCCACTTTCTCATCGAAGGCTATCATAGGTAATATGCAGCGAGGCTTGCAGTATGTCCGGGGACAACAGGCGTTGGCTTCAGAGGGCAATGCTGCAAATGCATTCGATAGTTCTGTCACGAACATCGCCGGGCTTGTCGTCGTGCTGATGGCGGCCATACTGCCGCTTTTTATCAAGAACAAAAAGTACCACATCTGCCAGTTGGTGCTCAATGTCGTGGTGCTCGGTTTTTGGTGTGGTGCATTCCTCTCCTATACATCACTGATAGGATATATGGCGCACGGCATTAACGTACTGGCCGTCATCATCCCCTTCATCATGCTCCTCACGGCGTTCGTCTATCCGCTCTTTGGCAAGAAAACCTACTATTGCACCCACGTCTGCCCCTTCGGTTCGCTGCAGCAGGTGGCTGGCAAATGCGTGAAGTTTAAGGTTAAGATGAGCCCCAAGACCGTACATCGACTTGATATCTTCCGACAAGTGCTCTGGGTATTGCTGATGCTCTGCGTCTGGAGTGGAGTGTGGGCTGACTGGACGAACTATGAGCCATTCGCCGCCTTTATCTTCCAGTCGGCATCGTGGATAGTCATCGTCTTGGCTGCCGCCTTTGTGCTCCTGTCGCTCTTCGTGACAAGGCCCTATTGCCGCTTCGTATGCCCGATGGGGACACTGTTCAAACTGAGTCAGACATCCAAGTAAGATTCAAACTGTGACATTTGTGTCGAAATAATAAAAATGACAGAAAATATGAAACCTGCAACATTATTGAATATAGTATTGGCAATAGCCCTCGTCACCGTCTGTGCGAGATGGACGATGAGCGGTGCATCAGCCACCAAGACTTCCAAGGCTACAAGCAAGAAGGTTTTTGAGGAGTTTGATGTGACCACCGATTTCTACGGAAATCCTTTCACTTACTTCAAGGGTAAGGGCTTGCTCCTTGCCGTTGGCGATAAGGCAGACCACAACGAGATGACCATCGGCTGGGGGGCGTTGGGCAATATCTGGGAAAAGGGCATGTCGCTCATGACAGTCTATGTGGCTCCAGGCCGCCACACCTTCAAGTATATGGAAAAGGCAAAGTACTTCACTGTGATGGAGTTTGATGATGCCCACAAAAACATCCTTGAGTATATGGGCACGCACAGTGGGCGCGACGGAGACAAGGCGAAAGCTCTCGGCCCGCACACGCTCTATACCGCGCACGGTACGCCCTACTTCGAAGAGGCGAAGACCGTATTTGAGTGCGAGATGGTTTATCATGCACCCTTCGACCCTAAGGGATTCGGAAAGATGCCCAAGGAACTTTACTCAGACTTCCCGGCTGGCATCCATTCCATGTATATGGGCAAGATTGTGAAGGCCATGAAGAAATAATAAGCGCAACTATTCAAATCATAACAAGTTGTTTTTATAGTCACCAAATTGCCGATTCAAGATAACCATTCCCGAAACAAGCCGAGTTCTAGCCGTAAAGATAATATTCTTATTGGACAATTCTATCAAATCTCTTTGATTTTTGGTTAGTTGCCTTACATGGACTTTTTCGGATGAGCCGCTTTTTCTCTTGAATTTTATTTCATAAAGTTTTGGAAGTATCAATACTTTTTCGTAATTTTGCACGCTGAATTGGGGAAGCTATGTCCTTTCCGATACAGAATTTAAAATAGTTGAATGAAAAAAGACAACAACAAGATGAAGAATCAGTACCGCGTGAATGGTCAAATCCGTGTGCGGGAAGTTCGTGTGGTTAGCGACGGTGGCTCTGAAGTGATGCCTACCCGTCAAGCTTTGGATCTGGCTCGCCAGCAGGGTGTAGACCTGGTGGAGATCTCTCCCAATGCGCAGCCTCCTGTTTGTCGTGTCATCGACTATAGTAAGTTCCTGTATCAGCAGAAGAAACGGCAAAAGGAGATGAAGCAAAAGCAGGTGAAGGTGGAGGTTAAGGAAATTCGTTTCGGACCTCAGACTGACGACCACGACTACCAGTTCAAGTTGAAGCATGCCCAAGAATTTTTGGAAGAGGGAAACAAGGTGAGAGCCTATGTGTTTTTCCGTGGACGATCCATCCTTTTCAAGGAGCAGGGCGAAGTGTTGCTCTTGCGCTTTGCCAACGACCTTGAGGAATATGCAAAGGTGGAGCAATTGCCCCGTTTGGAAGGCAAGAAGATGTTCCTGTTCTTAGCCCCGAAGAAGGCTGGTGTAGCCAAGCAGAGTCAGCAGAAGCGTGACCGACTGGCTGCAGAGGCTGCCGCAAAGGAGGAAAATGCGCAGAAGGCTGCCGAGAAGGCAGAGAAAAACGGTCTGCTTGCCAATGCAAAAGGTGGTGAGGCTTTGAAGAAATTGGTAGCGAACGACAATTCGAATGAATGAAAAGACTGAGTGGTACCGCCAGGTATATGCGTTGCCACCTTTTATAATAATCATTTAACAACAAAAAAAATGCCAAAAGTTAAGACTAACTCCGGTGCGAAGAAGAGATTTTCATTCACCGCTACTGGTAAGATTAAGCGTAATCACGCTTACCACAGTCACATTCTGACTAAGAAGACGAAGAAGCAGAAGAGAAACCTTGTTCACTCGACACTCGTCGACAGCAACAACATGAAGCAGGTACGTGATTTGCTCAATCTGCGTTAATCACTCATTTCACTTTTTAGTCGAACGTTTAAAGAAGAAAAATTATGCCAAGATCAGTAAATCACGTAGCTTCTAAAGCAAAGAGAACACGTATTCTGAAGCTCACGAAGGGCTATTTCGGTGCCCGTAAGAATGTTTGGACGGTTGCCAAGAACACATGGGAGAAGGGTTTGACCTATGCCTATCGTGACCGTCGCAACAAGAAGCGCAATTTCCGCGCTCTGTGGATTCAGCGTATCAACGCTGCTGCCCGTCTGCAGGATATGAGCTATAGTCAGCTCATGGGTGCTCTTCACAAGGCAGGAATCGAGATCAACCGTAAGGTGCTCGCTGACCTCGCAGTCAACAATCCTGAGGCTTTCAAAGCCATCGTGGACAAGGTGAAGTAAATCGATAATTGCATCAACTCATATCAAGGGTGCGCTAAGCTCAGCTTTGCGCACCCTTTAATTATTGTAGGCTGACATAAACCATGGGGTGGGAGCTTGCGGTTTCGTCTTTGCGTGTAGGCTGATGTTGGCCCTTACTGCACATACTGGAGAATGTAGTGCTCGGCAATGGGCAAGAACCTGTCATGTCCCTTGCTATTCAGATGTGCGTGGTCACGCTTGCCGCCTTGAAAAAATATCTGGCGGAAATTGTCGTTCCGTGCGAATATGTTGCTGTCATGATAAGCATCGAAGACAGGGATGCCCATGGAGCCGCATATCTCTTTGGTGGTGTTTACGATGATCTCAAAGTTAGGATTGTCGTTGGCCCACGGTGTAAACCAGAAGATGTAGGCCTTGGGATACTTTTCAATGAGTCCTTGGCAAAGTTTGGTGCATTGCTCGCGATAGTTGGTCAGGGTCGTTGTGGAGTCGGTGACGGCATCAGCCAGACGTCCGGCGTCGTTGTGTCCGGCGATGACTACCACGATGTCCAAAGAATCGTTCATCTGATGGTAACGGTGCACCACTGCAGGTCCCCATACCTTCATGTCGAGGGACACGCAGCTTCCGTTGCGCCCATAGTTGTAATACGTCATGCCATGTCGTTTTGCAAATTTGTAGTGCCAGGAGTTCTGTATCGGTTCCCGGTGGTTCTTGACGTAACTGTCTCCGATGACACCGATGCGCATGCCCCGTAGTGGGTCAGTCTGCGCTGTGATGTCCATGCAAGCCGTGATGACGAATGCCAGTAGTAAAAGTGCTTTTTTCATACTTTGGGTAATTAGTCTAGTTTGAGAAAAAAATCAGGCATGCTGGGGTAACGAGAATCTTGCTTGTTGCCAGCGACAATGTTGTCTGCCTACTGCAAAGATAATAAAATGAAGACATAATCCGTTAGCTTTAGACTATTTTTTGTAACTTTGCATTTCAAATTGTAGTTGGGAAATGATTTCTGTAGAAAGCTTGAAAGTGGAGTTCGGCGTTCGTCCGCTCTTTCATGATGTTAGTTTTGTGGTTAACGACCATGATCGCATAGCCCTTGTCGGCAAGAACGGTGCTGGCAAGTCTACCATGCTTAAGATACTTTGTGGCTTGCAGCAACCCTCCTCGGGTGTGGTGGCCATACCAAACGACACCACCATTGGCTATCTGCCTCAGGTGATGAAGATATCCGATGACACTACGGTGCGCGAGGAGACGCGCAAGGCATTTGCCGACCACATGAAGATGAAGAATCGTCTTGACCGCCTGCAGCAAGAGATGGCAGAACGCACCGACTACGACAGTCCCGACTATATGGCCCTTGTGGACCGTTTCACTCTTGAGCATGACCGTTTCATGATGATGGGTGGCGAGAATTATGAGGCCGAGATGGAGCGTACTTTGGTAGGGCTGGGTTTTGAGCGCAGCGATTTCGGGCGGCCCACGCGTGAGTTTTCCGGTGGTTGGCGAATGCGCATAGAGCTCGCAAAAATCCTGTTGCGCCATCCTGATGTGCTCCTTCTGGATGAGCCTACCAACCACCTTGACATTGAGAGCATCCGCTGGCTGGAGACCTTCCTTTCACAAAGCGGCAGCGCGGTGGTGCTTGTCAGCCACGACCGTGCGTTTATTAACAATGTCACCAACCGAACCATTGAAATTACCTGTGGCCACACGGAGGACTATCGGGTGAAATACGACCAATACCTGGTTTTGCGAAAGGAACGTCGGGAACAACAGATGCGTGCTTACGAGAACCAACAGAAGGAGATAGCCGATATCAAGGCTTTCATCGATCGCTTTCGTTACCAGGCCACCAAGGCCGTCCAGGTGCAGCAGCGCATCAAGCAACTGGAAAAGATTGTGCCCATCGAGGTGGATGAGGTCGATCAGAAAGTGATGCATCTCAAGTTTCCGCCCTGTTTGCGTTCAGGAGACTACCCTGTTATCTGCGACAATGTGCGTAAGGATTATGGCGACCACACGGTCTTCGATCATGTCGATATGACCATCAAACGAGGCGAGAAAGTGGCATTTGTCGGCAAAAACGGAGAGGGAAAGTCGACCCTCGTGAAATGTATCATGGGTGAGATTCCTTATTCGGGAATTCTGAAGATTGGCCACAATGTGCAGATCGGTTACTTTGCCCAAAACCAAGCACAGTTGTTGGATGAAGACCTCACAGTCTACGACACGATTGACCAAGTGGCCACGGGCGAGATGCGCTTGAAAATCAACGACCTGCTTGGGGCGTTCATGTTTGGTGGCGAGATTTCCGAAAAGAAGGTGAGAGTGCTCTCGGGTGGTGAGCGCTCCAGGCTTGCCATGATTCGCCTGTTGCTCGAACCTGTCAACCTGCTCATTCTCGACGAGCCCACCAACCATCTTGACATGCCTTCGAAAGACGTGCTGAAGGATGCCATTAAGGCTTTCGACGGAACGGCGATTATTGTCTCTCACGACCGCGAGTTTCTCGATGGACTGGTGACGAAGGTCTATGAGTTTGGCGGCGGCAAGGTTGTGGAGCACCTCGGCGGCATCTATGACTATCTACGCGTGCACAATGCTGAAACCATCCATGATGCCCTCGACGCCCTGCCGGTAAGCCAGTCGGCACCTGTTCAGGAGGCCGATCCTGACAAGGTCAGCGGCAAACAAAGCTATCTGGACCACAAGGAACAGCAGAAGAAGATACGCAAGGCCAGCCGCGATGTGGAGGAGTCGGAAAAGAAAATCGCCAAGATGGAGGCGCGTATCAAGGAGCTTGACCAGCTGTTCATGGCTCCCGAAAACGCTTCCAACATGGAACTCGTGACCGAATACACCTCGACCAAGGATGCCTTGGACAGGGAGAACGACCGTTGGCTGGAGCTTTCAGAAAAACTGGAACAGTTGCAAGGCGCCGGGTGACGTGTCCGACATGTGCCGACTGACCACCAGCTCATGTTGTCCGTTTATTTCTCCATAGAATAATTAGTAATCATCCAAATACAAACAACAATGAAAGTGAAACAACTTTTACCTGCGCTCCTGTTTGCCACAGCTCCTGTCAGTGGTGTTCAGGCTCAGAACAAGTCGGGACTCGTCTTGTCTGACCTTGATAAGACCGTGAGTCCTGCAACTGATTTCTACCAGTTTGCCACAGGTGGCTGGCAGAAAGCTCATCCCCTGCCTGCCGCCTATAGCCGCTATGGCAGTT
This sequence comes from Oscillospiraceae bacterium, assembly GCA_963610435.1. GTDB lineage: Bacteria > Bacteroidota > Bacteroidia > Bacteroidales > Bacteroidaceae > Prevotella. Next base: position 48,345 of record CAVDNW010000017.1, read on the forward strand.
TTGACATGCTTCAGGAGAATGTCAACAAGCAGATCAACGTCATCCTGACAGATCTCTCGAAGAAGAAGTATCAGGATGGCACCAATGAACGTAAGATCAGCGATTTCTACAAGCTGGCTATGGATTCTGCTCGCCGCAACAAGGAAGGCATAGCCCCCGTGAAACCTCTGCTCGACGAGATGGAGGCTGCCAAGACGCTTGATGCCCTGCAACAAGTGCAACTGAAGTACGCTAAGTTTGGCTATGGAGTACCCTACGGCTCCTATTTTGGCGCTGACGACAAGAACGTCACCCGTAACATCTTGAGCTTGGGCCAGGGCGGTCTGACGCTTGGCCAGAAAGACTGGTATGTCAATACCGACAAGGCCACACGCGACATCCGTGAGGCTTTCAAGAAGCACATTGTCCGCATGTTTGAACTCTATGGCTTCAGTGCCGCCGACGCACAGCGCAAGATGCAGTCTGTGTTCCGCTTCGAAACTGAACTAGCCCTGGTCTCCAAGAGCAACGTGGAGTTACGTGACCCACAGGCCAATTACAACAAGATGACCATCGCCCAGTTTGAGGAGAACTATCCCAATATCCCCCTGAAAGCCTACATGCAGGCTAGGGGCATCGCATCCCAGTATATCCAGGAGATGAACGTGGGGCAGCCTGCATTCTTCGCCGGTCTCGACAAGCTGTTGCCCCTGATCAGCTCCGACGATATGCGGGCCATCATGGAGTGGGATGTCATCCAGGGCAGCGCCTCTTATCTGACTGATGACATCCGTGAGGCCAACTTCGACTTCTTCGGCAAGACTATGAGCGGCCGCAAAGAAGACTATCCCCTGTGGAAGCGCGCCACCAACCAGGTGCAGGGTGCCATGGGCGAGGCCCTCGGCAAGATGTACTGCGAGCGCTACTTCCCCGCCCAGTCCAAGAAGATGATGGAAGAGTTGGTGCACAACCTGCAGGTCAGTCTCGCTCAGCGCATCGATGCCCAGACGTGGATGAGCGACTCCACCAAGGCCAATGCCCACAAGAAGTTGGATAAGTTCTATGTCAAGATTGGCTATCCCAACAAATGGACAGACTACAGCAAGCTGACCATCGATCCCGCCAAGAGCTTCTATGAGAACGTGATGGCCACACGCCTCTTTGCTCACGACAAGCGGATTGCTGACAAGGCCGGCAAGCCCGTTGACCGTGACGAGTGGCATATGACACCGCAGACCGTCAACGCCTACTACAACCCAACCACCAATGAGATCTGCTTCCCTGCGGGCATCCTGCAACGCCCCTTCTTCGACCCCAAGGCCGATGCCGCTTTCAATTATGGTGCTATCGGTGTGGTGATTGGCCACGAGATGACCCACGGCTTCGACGACCAGGGTCGCCAGTATGACGCCGACGGTAACCTCCATGACTGGTGGACGGCTGCCGATGCCAAGGGATTCGAGCAGCGAGCTAAGCTCTATTCCGACTTCTTCGATGCTATCGAAGTGTTGCCTGGTCTCCATTCCAATGGCAAGTTCACTTTGGGTGAAAACCTGGCCGACCATGGAGGCCTGCAAGTATCATTCAATGCCTTCAAGAACGTCATGGCCAAGTCGCCGCTGAAGAACAAGGATGGCTACACGCCCGAGCAGCGTTTCTTCCTTGCCTATGCTGGTGTCTGGGGGCAGAACATCACCGACCAGGAGATCCGCAACCGTGTGAAGCGCGACCCCCATGCCCTCGGTGAGTGGCGTGTCAATGGCGCTTTGCCGCACATCAACGCCTGGTATGAGGCCTTCGGTGTGAAGAAAGGCGACAAGATGTACATTCCCGAGAGCGAGCGTTTGCAGCTTTGGTAAAGGCGTCCCATCGCTTTCATCAGTCATTCAGTTATCTTGTAGGGTCGACATGACTCGTGCCAGGATTTCAAGACGCAACCCCGTAGGGGAGATATAAAATAAAATAGGGTAGGGGTTCGCTCCTACCTTTTTTTGTTTGCGCTTCTATCGTAGTCAGATGGTACATAAATGTGACGGCCTGTTGGGATTATTTTCAGTCAGTTACGTGTTTTTTCCTATATTATTGCTAACTTTGTACGGATTATAAGAGAAAGGAACGTTACATGCCACTTAGACTACCCGACAGGCTTCCGGCCATTGAATTGCTGAAGAAGGAGAACATCTTTGTCATGGACGAGAGTCGCGCCCATTCGCAGATGGTGCGCCCGCTGAAGATAGTTGTCCTCAACCTGATGCCCTTGAAAATTACGACTGAGACCGACTTGATCCGTCTGCTCTCCAACACTCCTTTGCAGATAGAGATCAATTTCATGAAGCTCAAGAACCATACGCCCAAGAATACTCCCATCGAGCATATGATGATGTTCTACAAGGATTTCGACATCTTGAAGCAGCAGAAATGGGATGGCATGATAGTCACAGGAGCGCCCATTGAGCTCTTGGACTTTGAGGATGTTGAATACTGGGACGAAATCAAGGGTATCTTTGACTGGGCCCGGACTCATGTCACATCCACGCTCTATATCTGTTGGGCTGCTCAGGCAGGTCTTTATCATTTCTACAACATCCCCAAGCATACGTTGCCCAAGAAGATGTTTGGGGTTTTCCACCAGAGGGTACTGGTAGACCGTCTGCCCATCTTCCGTGGCTTCGACGATGAATTCATGATGCCCCACAGCCGCCACACCGAGGTGCGCCGTGAGGCAATTGAGCGCGTGCCCGACTTGACGGTACTGGCCGAGTCGGTCGAGAGTGGTGTGAGCATCGTCATGGCACGTGGAGGCCGTGAGTTCTTCATCACGGGCCATTTGGAATATTCGCCCGACACGCTTGACAAGGAGTACAGGCGCGACTTTGGCAAGCGTGATGATGTGGAGACTCCAAAGAACTATTACCGCGACAATGACCCCGCTAAGGGACCCGTGGTGACCTGGCGTGCGCATGCTAACCTTCTTTTTAACAACTGGATTAACTATTACGTCTACCAGGAAACGCCATACAATATTGACGAGATACGCTGACACGCATCCCGTGCGCTGGGAGGTGCCTGCGGCCGGCAGTATTCTCCCTAACCCTTAACAAGCTGAACATGAGAACTCTGGAATTGTTGGCACCCGCCAAAAATCTCGAATGTGGCCTTGCGGCCATTGACCATGGTGCCGATGCTGTTTATATCGGTGCGGAGAAATTTGGAGCACGCGCTGCCGCAGGAAATTCGCTGGACGACATCCAACGCCTCACCGACTATGCCCATCAGTTTGGTGCTAAGGTCTATGTCACGGTCAACACGATTGTCTACGAGCGTGAACTTGTGGCCTCGCAGTGCATGATCACCGATCTTGCACGCATCGGGGTCGATGCATTGCTCGTACAGGACATGTCCACGCTGGCCATGTGCAAGGTGGCGTTCGACGAAGTGGGCAGTGTGCCTCAGCTTCATGCCTCCACTCAGTGCGACACCCGAACGGCCGAGAAGGCCCGTTGGTTGCGCGATTTGGGTTTCTCCCGTGTGGTGTTGGCGCGAGAGTTGTCTCTCGACGAGATACGGACAATCCATCGCGAAGTGCCCGATGTGGAGTTGGAAGTCTTCGTCCATGGTGCCCTTTGTGTCAGTTATTCTGGCGTTTGCTATGCTTCTCAATATTGTTTCCAGCGTTCGGCCAACCGTGGCGAGTGCGCACAGTTCTGCCGCATGAAGTTCGACCTGCTCGATGCCGATGGCATGGTCATTGAACACGACCGCCACCTGCTGTCGCTCAAGGACCTCTGCCAAATCGACCATCTGGAGGAACTGGCCGATGCCGGTACCTCCTCGTTCAAGATAGAGGGGCGTCTGAAGGATGCCGGATATGTGAAAAATGTGGTCTCGGCCTATAGCCGTCGTCTCGATGAACTGGTAAAGCGCCGTTCCGGCGATTACCGTCGCGCGTCGTTTGGCACCGTCGCCTGCCATTTTGAACCATCTTTGTACAAGACGTTCAACCGTGGTTTCACCACTTATTTCCTCAAAGGCCGTCAGCCCGACATCGTCTCGTTCGACACACCGAAGGCCTTGGGCGAGTATGTGGGCAAGGTGAAGGAGTTGCGCCGCGACTCATTCAATGTAGCCGGAACTGCCACTTTTGCCAACGGCGATGGTCTCTGCTATCTGACACGTGACCGCGAACTTGAGGGCTTCCGCGTGAATCGTGCCGTGGGCAACCGCCTTTATCCTTTCAAGATGCCGCAGGGATTGAAACCAGGCATGGCTCTCTATCGCAACAATGATGTGGCTTTCGAGAAGGTGCTCGCAGGGCAGACGGCTGAGCGTAAGATCCAGATTGCCTTGACTTTCGGCCTGACTCCCGACGGATTTTCGTTGAGGCTTCGCACTCCGTTCATTCAAGAAGAGGCACAGGTGCAGGTGGCATTTGCCCATCAGATGGCAAAGAATCCACAAGGTGACAACATTGTCAGACAACTTTCTAAGTTGGGTGCTACGCCTTACGTTTGCAGTGATGTGGCCATCATCGACCAAGCCGATTGTTATTTCATACCCTCTAGTCTGCTCTCCGAATTGCGCCGCGAGGGTGTAGAGGCTTTCTCGGCGCTCATAAGGAAGGTAGTGGTGCAGCCTGGCCAATCCATAGCACCCACCCCGGCAACTCAGCCCCCGGCCCGTGCGTGGCAATCTGGCTATGAGCGTCATTCCTATCTCTTCAACGTCTCTAACTCCCAGGCCCGTGCTTTCTATGAAGCCCATGGGTTGAGCGATGTGCAGGCAGCCTTCGAGGTGTCTGGGGGTGGGGTGAAGGCGCCTCTTCTCATGCAATGCCGCCATTGCCTCCGCTATGCGCTGGGCCATTGTGTGCACCGTGGCGGCAGCCATCCCACGTGGCACGAACCTCTGACTCTTCGTCTCGGCGACGGCCGTCGCTTTCGATTGGAATTTGATTGCAAGGTTTGCCAAATGAACATCTATGGTGAAAAATAGCTCTATTGGAAGAATCTTCTCCAGACACGGTCTCCTGGTCATGCTCATGACCTTGGTGCTGACGCAGGTGTTGGTCTCATGCTATGTGTCCAATTACCGTGCCCATGCCGCTTATCAGTATAGCGAGCGGCAGATAGATTCCTTGTCGTTCTTCTCCTCCCACCATTACACAAACAATTACAATTTCATCGTCAAGGCTGACAGCTTCTCCCTGCTCCGGCAGATGCCCGAGGAGTATCTGGAGGGCATGCAGACAGATTCGTTCATTGTGCGCAAGGGCGACCACCTCGTGGTGGCCGACATTCGCAAGGTGTCCACCGACAAGATCGACTCCGTGTGGGTGCAGCTGGCCAACGACAGCTCTGTGTTCGGCTGGACGCGCGAGTCTCGCATGTTGCCCTGCGTGATGCCCGACGACCCCATTTCCCAGTTCATCTCAGCTTTCTCGGGTGCCCATGTCATCATCTTTCTGGTGATTATCGTTATCATTGCTGCGTCTTATCTCCTGTGGAGCATCCGTAAGCACAAGGCCCATTTGGTGCATGTCAACGATGTCGAGTCGTTTTATCCCACACTCTTGTGTCTCATCGTGGCGTCGTCGGCCACGTTCTACGCCAGCCTGCAGACCTTTGCACCACAGATGTGGGTTCACTTCTACTATCACCCGACGCTCAATCCCTTTTCCGTTCCTTTCGCACTGAGCATCTTCTTGATTTCTGTTTGGGCCATGCTCATCGTGGCTATAGCCGCCATCGACGATGTGCGCCACCAGTTGCCGTTCGACGAGGCGCTGCTCTATCTGGGTGGGCTGGCTGCCGTCTGCGCGGTCGATTACATTGTCTTCAGCGTCACGTCACTCTATTTTGTGGGCTATCTCCTGCTTGCGGTCTATGTCATTGTTGCCCTTTGGCAGTATTTCCGCAAGGGAAGGGCTCGTTACATCTGCGGCAACTGTGGTGCCCGATTGCGCAAGAAAGGCCGTTGCCCTTATTGTGGCGCACTCAATGAGTAGCGTCGCTCCAGTGGCGTTTCATATTTCCGGAATTTCTTCTTCATGAGGTTTTTCGGAGGGATTAGTCCTATTTTCCAGGCATCGACCGCGCTCGTCATTTTGTAATACCAGCCAGTGTGTCCAGTTTTATTAGCAGCCCCTAACGTTCTATGGCCTTTTGTGGGTACGCAATTTGTCGTATGATTTCCGAAAAAACAGGGTGTCAGCAGATCTTCAATCTGGAGCGCGGCAGGGCGCTTTCAGCGCAGCTAAAGGGACAATCTGCAGTGACAATGACGCTGGCAGACAGGTGGAACGCTTCGAAAGACGGCGAATCATGTCTTGACCGATGCCTTATTGACACACAATATGGCACCTATGCAGAGTCGATAGGGCATCTGTCAATGCTTGATATGGCACCTTTCGCAAGAGCTGAAGTCCGTACGGCGTTTGAATTTTTCGGTCAGTTGTTTGTAACAGGCAGGAAACCAAGACTTTGTGAAAATACTCGTCAGAATTGCGTATTTGCAGACATGTGCATGCTTCGTTGTAAATACGCGATTCTGAGAAGGACTATTGTACGCTATTTTACTTAGGTTTCGAATTATTGGAGTCCGGTAAAAACTCATCTAATGTCGTATGGAAAAGCACTATATAACAATAGCCGACTCACTTCTATGTGAAGTCGGCTATTATCATATTTGAAGATTTGAAACATTTATTTCAAGTAACCTTTTGCCCAGTCGCCGATTTCATTTTCAGACATACCGTTGAGCAGTTTGCCGGCTTCCCATTTTACGTCGGGATAAGCC
>CAVDNW010000018.1:0-52694 GCA_963610435.1 Oscillospiraceae bacterium
TATTTGATAACGTAATGACATTTTTCAAAGGAGAACGTTATCCCGAACTGGGGTAGTAATTGGAGGATACCTTATAATGGCAACAGGAACCCTCATAGGCTTAACTGGCATTTTGGGAGAGGTACCATCTGCAAGCACATCAACAGTTCTTGTCGGTACAGGCATCACTTTGATAGCCGAGGGTAAACAGCTAACGGATAGTGCCACGAAAACATTGACCAAGACCTGGACAAGAACTATGCATTGTACCCAGGTCAACCCAATTGCTCACAAAGCAGGGAAAGAGAGTTGTACAAGCACTTTGCTTTAACTGTAAAAACAATTGACATGGCCAGCTTTGCCAGCCATGTCAATTTGAATAAATTTATAATTATTTGTCAATCTATCATATGTGCAAAAAGTTACTTTCCCTGTTTTTGTGTGTAATATCTTTTATAGCATCTGCCCACGCTCAAAAACTTCTTGAGGGTAGAATCTTAGATTATTATACCAATCAAGCCTACCAGGACACTCTCACCCAAGTGTTTCTTCTTTCTGTGGACAGCACGATTGCGGGAAATGGATTTATCGGGACGGAGGCCAACCCCAAGACAAGGAAGGCTGAGACAAAATACTACATAGAAATTCATCAAGAAGGTAACTACATCATCAAGTGCACCCATCCCAATTGTGAGACAGCATATTATCCATTACACATCAAGTATTATAAGCGCGAAGACCATATAGAAGGCCCTGACATCCGACTCAGGAAGAAGATTTCCAAGAGCCTTGAGCTGCCCGAAGTACAGGTGACGGCTACCAAATTGAAATTCTATTTCAACAATGACACATTGGTGTATAATGCAGAAGCCTTTGCCACTCAATATGGCTTTGTTCTGAATGATCTGTTACGCAAGATGCCAGGTATCTCTATGGAGCCGAACTATGAAATCTACTCGAATGGAAGAAAGGTCGATGAGCTCTTGCTGAACGGAAAGAACTTTTTCAATGGCGACCGGGAGACGCTTATCGAGAATCTTCCCGCTTACATGATCAAGAACATCAAGGTGTATGAGCATGTTGACTCTTTGGAACTTCTCAAGTCGCTCGACAAGCAGCCTCCTCTCGCTCTTGATATCAAGCTCAAAAAGGGGTACAGCTCCACCGTCTTGGGTAACGTAGACTTGGGTTTGGGAACAGACGACCGCTATTACGGCCGTCTGTTTGGCATGCGCATCCACGACCTGTATCGCTGGACAGCGTATGCTATGTCCAATAACACCAACCACAATGAGCAAATTGACAAGAACGGTCAACTTTACAATATGGACAATGGTACGGGAGACAAGAAATTCCATGTGGCCGGAATAAACTATAATGTTGACAGCCCGTCAGACGCTTACAGGGTAGAGGGAAATTTCAGAATACAGGGGAGCAACGAAAAGCAGACTTACCGTCAGATGGATGATGTGTTCCTGAGCGATGGGGATGCGTATGCGTTCACATCCAGAAACACGAAAGCCCGCAATTTCTCGATTCAGACCAACCATACTTTTGATCTGTTCCCCAGAAAGAAATACAACCTGACGATTAACCCAGCGTTTGCCTATGTCCGATCGAAGGTAAATGTCGATATAGCCCAGCTCAACGCTCATGAGAACATAGCCGACGTGGTCAGCGGCAGTTGGGCCGACAGCATTCGTTCCAAGTCGCTTGGGGAGAAGCTACTGATGTATGGAGTGAACAGGGTCTTGAACAAGAAATACACACCGACCCATTCCACACAGATGTCGCTCAATGCCAACCAAAGCTATCGCATTCCCCATACTCCAGATTATGTCGGTCTGGAGCTGACTGGACTGTACACGATGCAGTCAACTGACAGTTATGAACACTATGGCGTCGACTACATGGCCAACTCCCAACAAGCCAATAGCTGGAAAAACCTCTACTTGGACAATCGCCTGAGAGATTTCCAGTGGTCTGCCAAGGCTTCCTACACTACGTTGCTGAAGAACGTCCATACCCTCAGCCTCCATGCCGGCTTCGCACACGAATATTCCAATGTTGACAAAAACAACTATAACCTCGCAACCTTGTCGGGCTGGGGTATCAACACCGAATACGAGTTGGGCATGCTCCCTTCTCAACAAGCCCTTTTGGGAACATTGGAAAAAAGCAATTCCTATTCGTATCGGGAGCATCTTAACAAATACACACTTGACCTCAATTATGCCTTGGAATTTCACGGGCACACCTTTGAGTTGTCCGTACCCCTGTCCTTGCAAAGTCGAAACCTGCACTTTTGCCAGGGCTCTCACGAACAAGTCGTGACCCGGCGAATGTTTTCACCTGACGTCACCATCCGTTTGAGGAAATGGATACGCGGAAACACAGGCAGCAGCTATTCTCTTAAATTCTCTACCAAGAAGTCCATGCCGGCGTTGTTCAATCTTGTCAATCAGTGCAGCGACATATACGAGGTGGCCGTTACGCAGGGTAATGGGGAATTGAAGAACACAGCCAGTTACACGTTGAGCGGTTCTTACAACTGGCGCCCAGTCTTGATGCACAGCCATGCGATTTCAGTCTCGTACAACTATTACAGAAACAAGATCGGAACAGCCATCTATTACGACAAGACGAATGGCAAATATCTCTACACGCCAAGAAACATCAACGGCAACCAGGATTTCTCGGCCATATTGAACAACTCATTCTACTTGGACAAGAGCTACAAGCACAAGTTGGCCAACGTCCTGTCATACACCTACATCCAGAGCGTCGATTTCAGTGGCACGTCGGAAAAGGAATATTTCAACAAAAGCACTGTGCACAATTCAGTCGTCTCTGAGAAGATGGAATATCAGTTCACTTCCAGAAACACAAAATGCATAGGCACCGTTGCACCCTACCTGACCTTTCACAGAAGCACCTCGGACAGACTGGGGTTTGAGACCATCCACGCCTTTTTATATGGCTTGCAGGCTTCCACCCGCATCGAGCTTCCCGCATCCTTCCGTTTCAACACGGAGCTGAGAAGCGAATCCAGAAGAGGTTATAACGACCACTCCATGAACGACAACGAACTGATTTGGAACATGGGTTTGACCAAAGCCTTCAAAAACAACATCATGCTGAGTCTGAACGCTGTGGACATCCTTGGCCAACGCAAGAACATCTATAAGGTCATCACAGCCCAGGCCACGACCGAAAGTGTCAGTAACGTGCTCAGGCACCATGTGATGCTGCATTTCATCTGGCAATTCAGTAGGAAGAAAACTAACAAATAAAGGCTCAGTTTCGATTTTCCATGACGGCCGGGCGTGCATCCGGTGCCACAACCTCCACACACACAGCCATCGGTCTTCTGCCACCTGCCTTGCCGGAGCGCCGGCAGCATGAGCGTTTGAGCGATAATCACCGAATAATGTGCCAATGGGGGAAGAAAAAAAATCATTCGCTTTGCGTTCTCTACTTTTTGGAGTAACTTTGCATACCTATTTAGTTTTTAGTAACATCAATTTTCTGACAGAAAAACAATAACACCAGATAACGCAATGAACTACGATTTCAGAGAGATTGAGAAAAAGTGGCAAAAGACATGGGTGGAACAGAAGACCTACAAGGTGACTGAAGACCCCGACCGCAAGAAGTACTATGTGCTCAACATGTTCCCCTATCCGTCGGGAGCCGGCCTGCACGTGGGCCACCCTCTGGGCTACATCGCCAGCGACATATACGCCCGCTACAAGCGCCAGTGTGGCTACAACGTTCTCAACCCCATGGGCTACGATGCCTACGGACTTCCCGCCGAGCAGTATGCCATCAAGACCGGCCAGCATCCCGCCATCACCACCGAGCAAAACATCAACCACTACCGTGAGCAGCTCGACAAGATAGGATTCTCATTCGACTGGGACCGTGAGGTGCGCACCTGCGACCCTGCCTATTACCACTGGACACAGTGGGCCTTCCAGAAGATGTTCAATTCCTACTATGACAATGCCCGGCAGAAAGCGCGTCCCATCAGCGAGCTCGTGGAGCATCTGGAGAAGCAGGGCACCGAAGGCCTCCGTGTGGCCCAGGGCGAAGAGCTCTCGTTCACGGCCGACGAGTGGAAACAGATGAGTGTGAAGCAGCAGGAGGAGACACTGATGAACTATCGCATCGCCTACAAGGGCGAGACGATGGTCAACTGGTGTGCCGGACTGGGTACCGTGCTGGCTAACGATGAGGTGGTGGAAGGCGTGTCGTTGCGCGGCGGCTTCCCCGTGGTACAGAAGAAGATGAGCCAGTGGTGCCTCCGCGTGTCGGCCTATGCCCAGCGCCTGCTCGACGGCCTCGACACCGTGGAGTGGAGCGACTCCCTCAAGGAGACACAACGTAACTGGATTGGCCGCTCCGAAGGCACCGAGATGCAGTTCAAGGTAGCCGGCACCGACGAGACGTTCACCATCTTCACCACACGCGCCGACACCATCTTCGGCGTCACGTTCATGGTGCTCGCCCCCGAGAGCGACCTGGTGCAGACACTCACTACAGCAGAGCAGAAGGCCGATGTCGACAAATATCTCGACTACGTGAAGAGCCGCACCGAGCTCGACCGCATGTCCGACCACCGCGTGACAGGTGTGTTCAGCGGATCCTATGCCGTCAATCCCTTCACGGGCGACAATATCCCCGTGTGGATTTCCGAATACGTGCTGGCAGGATACGGCACTGGAGCCATCATGGCCGTGCCGGCCCACGACTCGCGCGACTATGCCTTCGCCAAGCACTTCGACCTGCCCATCATACCGCTCATCGAGGGTGCCGACGTCTCTGAGGAGAGCTTCGACGCCAAGGAGGGTATCGTCATGAATTCGCCCGCCACTGGCAAGCAGACCCTCGACGGCTTCACGCTCAACGGATGCACCGTCAAGGAGGCCATCGCCAAGACCAAGGTGTTCGTCACCGAGCACCAGCTCGGCCGCGTGAAGGTCAACTACCGTCTGCGCGACGCTATCTTCAGCCGCCAGCGCTATTGGGGTGAGCCCTTCCCCGTCTACTACAAGGACGGCATGCCGCAGATGATTCCCGAGGAGTGTCTACCCATCGAACTACCTGAAATCAAGGAATATAAACCCACCGAGACAGGCGAGCCCCCATTGGGACGCGCCGAGAAGTGGGCGTGGGACACCGAGAAGAAACAGGTGGTGGAGAACAGCCTGATCGACAACAAGACCGTGTTCCCCATCGACCTCTACACCATGCCGGGCTTCGCCGGATCGTCGGCCTACTACCTGCGCTACATGGACCCACACAACGACAAGGCTTTGGTGTCGGAGAAGGCCGATGAATATTGGCAACACGTCGACCTCTACGTTGGCGGCACAGAGCACGCCACGGGCCATCTCATCTACTCGCGTTTCTGGAACAAGGTGCTCCACGACTACGGCGTGAGCTGCGAGGAAGAGCCCTTCCAGAAGCTTGTCAACCAGGGCATGATCCAGGGCCGGAGCAACTTTGTCTACCGTGTCAACGAGCTCAGCACCGCCGAGAAGCCCGTCTTCGTGTCGGCCGGCCTGCGCAAGGACTACAAGGACGTGACGCCCATCCACGCCTGGGTCAACCTGGTGAAGAACGATATCCTCGACATCGAGGCCTTCAAAGCCTGGAGTCCCGAGTACAAGAACGCCGAGTTTATCCTCGAGGACGGCAAATATGTATGCGGCTGGGCCATCGAGAAGATGTCGAAGTCGATGTACAATGTAGTCAACCCCGACGACATCGTCAACGACTACGGCGCCGACACGCTGCGCCTCTACGAGATGTTCCTCGGCCCGGTGGAGGCTTCCAAACCTTGGGACACCAACGGCATCGACGGTTGCTTCCGCTTCCTCAAGAAGTTCTGGAGCCTCTTCTGGGAGAACCGCACCGACAAGTGGCTGGCCGATGACGAGCAACCCAGCAAGGACTCGCTCAAGAGCGTGCACAAGCTCATCAAGAAGGTGACACAGGACATCGAGTCGTTCAGCTATAACACGTCCATCTCCGCTTTTATGATTTGCGTCAACGAACTGGGGCAGCAGCAGTGCCACAACCGCGAGTTGCTTCGCACATTGGTGGTGCTCCTGGCACCCTTCGCTCCCCACATCGCCGAGGAGCTGTGGCACCAGCTGGGCGAGCAGGGCACCGTGTGCGACGCCCAATGGCCCGCATGGGACGAGAAGTATCTCGTGGAGAATGAAATCCAGATGACCGTCAGCTTCAACGGCAAAGCCCGTTTCCAAAAGACCTTTGCCGCCGATGCCACCAAGGAGACCATCGAGAAGGAGACACTTGCCGATGAGCGAGGTCTGAAATACCTCGAGGGCAAGACCATCGTGAAGGTCATCGTAGTGCCCCGCAAAATCATCAATATCGTTATCAAGTAAATGACCATCAATCATCAACTGATCAAGAATGAGGTCGAAGACTATGTGTTCATCACCTTCGGCCTCATGCTCTACGCCTTCGCCTTCACCATATTCCTCATGCCCTATGAGATTGTGGCTGGGGGGGTGACAGGTGCAGCGGCCATCGTCTTCTACGCCACCCGGGTACCCATCCAAGACACCTACATGGCCGTCAACATGGCACTGCTCGTCGTGGCGCTGAAGATCCTCGGCCTGAAGTTCCTGATGAAGACCATCTACGCCATCTTCATGCTGTCGTTCCTGCTCTGGCTGGCTGGAGAGCTGGCCCCGACAAATCCCGACGGCAGCTTTGTGAAGATCCTCGGCGAGGGACAAGACTTCATGTCGCTCCTCATCGGGTGTACGATGACGGGAACCTCGCTGGCCATCGTCTTCATGAACAACGGCTCTACGGGCGGCACAGACATCATCGCAGCATCGGTCAACAAGTTCTACAACCTGTCGCTCGGACAAGTGCTCATCGCCGTCGACTTCATCATCATCGGCTCCTGTCTGTTCATACCGCAGTTTGGCACACCGCTTGACCGCGTGCACAAGGTGGTGTTCGGCCTGTGCACCATGGCTGTGGAAAACTTCACGCTCGACTATGTGATGAACGCCCGGCGCGAGTCTGTGCAGTTTATGATTTTCTCCAAGAAATATCAGGAAATCGCCAACGCCATCGGCACACAGATGGACCACGGCGTGACCATCCTCGACGGCCACGGCTGGTATACCGGACAAGACATGAAGGTACTGTGTATCCTCGCCAAGAAACGCGAGAGCACTACCATCTTCCGTCTCATCAAGATGATCGACCCCAACGCCTTCGTGTCGCAGTCGGCCGTCATCGGTGTCTACGGCGAAGGGTTTGACAATATCAAGGTGAGGCTGCCCAAGAAAAAAGACAAGGACAAGCAGACAGACAACAATATCGACAACAAATGAAAATAGTATTCGCCACCAACAACCAGCATAAACTCCGGGAACTCCGGGAAATCCTGGGCGACCAGTTTGAGATACTCTCGCTGGCCGACATCGGCTGCCACGAGGACATCCCCGAGACTGGCAACACCCTGGAAGCCAACGCCCACCAGAAGGCCGAATATGTGTTTGACCACTACCACATCGACTGCTTTGCCGACGACACGGGGCTGGAGGTCGACGCTTTGGGCGGTGCGCCCGGTGTCCACTCGGCACGCTATGCAGAAGGCACCGACCACAACAGCGAAGCCAACATGGACAAGCTGCTGCGCGAACTGGGCAACAACACCAATCGTCAGGCACGCTTCCGCACCGTCATCTCGCTCATACAGATGGAAGGGGGCAATCCCGTCTGCAGCCGCGAGTACCAGTTTGAAGGCAGTGTAGAAGGCCGCATCGGCCACGAAAAGCATGGCAACGGCGGCTTCGGCTACGACCCGCTCTTCATCCCTGAAGGCTATGACAAGAGTTTTGCGGAGCTTGGCGAGGAGGTGAAAAACCAAATCAGCCACCGGGCACGCGCAGTGAAGAAACTCGCCGAATGGCTGAAAGCCGAGAAGTAACTGCATCACCCCCATCTCCGAAACACCCTACACACGTTTTTTTTAGCGTTACAAAGAGCGGTTCAAACAATAGAACCGCTCTTTTTTCGTTTACATATCATAATAGGTAATAAGCCGTTAAAACAGATATATAATAACGATTATGACGCACCGTCTTACCCCAAAACACCATATTCTGCAACATGCATCACGGCCCGAAAGCGCAGCTGCCAGCCGTCCGAGCCTCATGTGCGGCATCTGCCTCACACTACTCCTGCTGCTCGCACCAGTGCTCGCCCACGCCCAGTGGAAAGCTTATCTGGCCTACAGCGAGCCTACAGAGATTGAGCGCGCATCGGGAAATATCATCTATGTGCTGGCCTCGGGAGGACTTTACAGCTACGACACAAGCGACCAAAGCCTGCAAACCTACGACAAGACCACCGTACTCTCCGACTGCGGCATTGACCACATAGCCTGGTGCCAGCAGGCCCACAGGCTGGTAATCGTTTACAACAACTGCAACATCGACCTGCTGGGAACCAACAGCAACGTGCTGAACATAGCCGACTACATGGACAAAAGCATGACCGCCGACAAGACTGTCTACGACATCTGCATAGACGGTGCATACGCCTATCTGTCCACCGGGTTTGGCATAGTGAAGCTCAACGTAGCCAACGGCGAGATTGCCGACACCTACCAACTGGGTTTCAAGGTCAACTACAGCTACGTCAAAGACGGATACATCTATGCAGCCAGCCAAACAAAAGGCATCTATCGCGCACTGCTCACGGACAACCTGCTGGACCCTAACAAATGGACCCGATATGGAAACTATGTCAAACAACAGAAGAGCATGGACGAAACACTGCTTGCCACGGTAAAGACGCTGAACCCGGGAGGCCCCAAGTACAACCAGTTTGGTTTCCTGAAACTCTACGGCGGCAAGCTCTACACCTGTAACGGCATGTTTGCCGGCCAAAACGCAAGCATACAAGTGCTCGACCAAGACACATGGACCATCTACCAAGATGACATAAGCCAGACCACGGAAAGAAGCTACGTTGACATAAGTGCCATCGACATCGACCCGAAAAACAGCAAACACGTAATGGCGGGAACACGCAACGGGCTCTACGAGTTCAACGATGGGAAATTCATGGCCTACTACGATTGCAAGAACTCCCCCATACAGTCATACAACAATTCCAACTTAAACTACCAGCTGGTAACAGGCGTCAAGTATGACACTGACGGCAACCTGTGGCTGCTCAACAGCCAGGCTCCCAGCCAATCGATTATCGAGCTGACTGCCGAAGGCAAATGGCAGACACGCGGACGACAAGAGCTGATGGCACTCAACGACGGAGGATTTTCCAACAAAAGTCTCGGAGACATGAAAGCTATGATGATTGACAGCCGCGGACTGCTGTGGTTTGTCAACAACCACTATACCAAACCCTCGTTCTACGCCTACGACTTTACCAACAACGGCATGAACAGCTACACATCATTCATCAACCAGGACGGTACGGAGAACACCGTTACAGCCGTGCGATGTGTAGCCGAAGACACCGGCGGCAACATCTGGGTGGGCACCAACCAAGGACCTTTCATGCTCGAAACAAGCCAGATGACGCAATCATCACCCATACTTACACAGGTGAAGGTGCCCCGCAACGACGGCACCAACTATGCCGACTACCTGTTGGCAGGCGTAGACATAACCTCGTGTGTCATCGATGCAGCCAACCGCAAGTGGTTTGGCACCGACGGGTCGGGCGTCTACCTCATCGCCAGCGACAACATCACGCAGCTGCAGCATTTCACCACCGACAACAGCCCCATCCTCTCCAACAATATCCTTGCACTGGCCATCAACGGAAACAGCGGCGAGTTGTTCATCGGAACCGACAACGGGCTCTGCTCGTACACTTCCCCCGTCCCCAACGGCGATGGCATGACTAAGGACAACGTGTATGCCTATCCCAACCCCGTCCGCCCCGACTACCAGGGTGCCATCACCATCACCGGCCTCGACGAGGATGCCGACGTGAAGATTCTCACCTCCAACGGATCGCTCGTCAATGAAGGCAGGGCCGCGGGCGGACAATACAAATGGTACGGGCTCGATCGCGACGGGCGCCGCGTGGCCAGCGGCATCTACATGGTAGCAGTGGCCACTGCCGAGGGCGAGAAAGGCGTGGTCTGCAAAGTGGCCATCATCAACTGAGCACATCGCTCACGTCAACGAAGAAACACCATGCAGACCACCAGACAAGAGAAGGCCACCCTCGCCCTACTGCTGCTCACCGCGCCAGTTGTGGCCTATGCGCTGACGCTCCTCAAGCCCACCTTCGATGACTGGACCTACACCACCTATCCCAACACCGACCCAGCCTACTGGAAGTATCTCTTGCCCTACGGCGACTACTGGAGGCCCTTCGACGGGACCTTCGGCTACGTAGTGGCCCTGGGCAATGACCTTTTCCCGACACTCAACCACCTCTGCATCTATCTCGGTCACCTCCTGGCCACGCTGCTGGTATGGCTCGTGGCACGGCAGTTGCGCTTCACCCCAGCGGCGCGCCTCACGGCCGCGACACTCCATTATGTGTCGCCTGCCATCCTCGGCACGCTGATGACCATCGACTCGCTTAATCAGGTGTACGCCTCCTGCTGGGGCCTGGCGGCCCTGTGGGCCTACCTGCGGGGCAGACGCCACCAGACGCTGCTGTGGATTGCCCTGTGCGCCATGGCCACGTGGTGCAAGGAGAACGGTGCCATGTGGCTGGCCATCTGTCCGCTTGTGGCCTGGTGCTTCGGACGAGAGACAGCGCGCGAAGCCAGACGACACTTGCTATGGGCAGGCATCTTCTTCGCCGCCTATTGGGCCGTACGACTGGCCTTGCCCAACTATTACCACAAGGATGTCAACGAATATCTCACCGCTTCGCTCATCGAAAAGGTGAAAAATGTGGTCAAGTATCTGCTCTTCTCCTTTACCTCGATGGACTTTGTCAGCCTGCTCCATCGGCCCAGTCGCAACATTCCTTTCCTGCTGCTGACCCTTCTGCTCTCAGTACCTTACTTCACGCTCAACCTCATCCAGGCCTTCCGCCGGCGCCACGACAGGTGCCTGTGGGGTCTGCTATGTGCCTCGTGGGTGGCCGCAATGCCCCACCTGGCCACCCTCTTCAGCACGATGCACGCCTATGCCGGACTGGCGCCGCTGGCCCTGCTGGCCGGATGGCTCGTGCCTGAGGGGGGCAAGAGCCTGCGCCTGGCCGCGTATGCCCTGTGTCTCTATGTCGTGTCGGCACTCGCCGTGGATGCACGCCACTACGCCAAGGCCTACCAATCGGGCATGGACGGTTACCAAATGGCCCTCGAAACCATCCGCCAGACACACAAGCCCACCCACCGCGTGTGCTGCCTCTGCGTGGACCACGGCGAGGAAAAATACTCGTGTTTCTGCGTCATCCCCTACGACTCCTATGGTTGGGGAAACGCCGTGATATGGCAGACCCGGGGACGATGGCCCCAGACCATCGACGCCGAGACCATCGACGCTGGCGACAACCCACACCAGGTGGCCCTCAGAAAACTGCGTGAGGGCTACGACCACGTGTGGATAGCCGATGGAAAAAACATACAAGTGATTGAACAATGAAACCCCTGCGCGACATACTGTTCCTACAGACGTTTGGCATCATCCTCGTGGTGCTCGGCCATTCCTTCTACCAGTTTCCCACCGACACGCCTTTCATCCGGTGGGTCTACGGCTTCCACATGCCCCTGTTCTTCTTTATCTCGGGATACCTCCTGAAATATGTCCACGGTGACTTGTGCGAGCTGCAACTCACGGGGCGCAAGGGCTACCTGACACGCAAGGCCCGCCGCCTGCTTGTGCCTTACGCCGTCATCAGCAGCCTGTTCTTCGTGCCCAAGGCCCTCCTCTCGCGCTACAGCGTCAGACCCATACACCTCAACCTGCATGACTACCTCGACCAGTTGCTCGTGCCTTACCACAACGTGTTCGGGGCCTACTGGTTCATGCCCACACTGTTTCTCATCTTCACCGTCTTCGTCATCGCCCGCAAGGCGTGGGGCAAGCGCACGATGCCCGCGGGGAGCACTCTCGTGCTCGCCGTCCTGGCGCTTACCAACTGTCTCATACCATTCACCAAGGACAGCCTGCTCAACGGGGTCGGTGTGGCCTTCTACATGGTCTATTTCGCCACGGGATACCTCTACCAGGCGTCGCGCCTCGAACAGGCCATCAAAAAAGCCAATGCCATGATGCTTGTCATCATGACACTGGCTCTATCGGTCGTGTCGCTCCATGCTCCACAGGGGTCGCTGACCGACCTGCTCACAGCGCTCAACGGCATCCTCATGAGCATCGGCCTGGCGCAGCTCTATGAGCGGCATGGCTATCACTGGCTCGACCACCTCTATGGATACACTTACCACATTTATCTCTATTGTGGCTTTTTCCAAATCCTGACCCTGCAGGTGTTGCTCCACTTTGTGAGCTTGCCCCCGGCGGTATATGTGCCGCTGGCCTTCCTCACGGGCCTCTATGGGCCGTGGGCGATGCGGAAGGTCTGGCGACGGGTACGCCGTTAGCTCAACTGGAGCATCCGCTCGATGGGCTTCACGGCCTCGGCGGCCATATCCTTGGGAATCTCAATGGAGGGCCAACCATACTTCAGCGCGTTGTAGATCTTCTGCAACGTGTTTTTCTTCATGTACTCGCACTCGTTGCACGAGCAACCCAACGAACCCTCCGACACCTCAGGCGGGACGGGGATGAACTCCTGGCCGGGACAGGTGCGCTGCATCTCGTGCAGGATGCCCGCCTCCGTAGCCACAATAAACTGGTGGGTCTCCGGATGCTCCTGCGCATACTTGAGCATCGTGGCGGTGGAACCCTTCACATCAGCCACGGCCAACACGGGAGCCTTACACTCCAGATGAGCCATGACCACCGCTTCAGGATGTTCGCGCTTGAGCTTCACAATCTCCTCGACAGAGAATTTCTCATGCACATGGCAACCGCCATTCCAGAGCAGCATGTGACGGCCCGTGACCGAATTGATATAGTTGCCCAGGTTGTAGTCGGGGCCGAAGATAATATTGGCATCGGTCGGAAAGGAGTCGATGACCTTCTTGGCATTGCCCGAGGTTACCACACAGTCGGTGAGTGCCTTCACGGCGGCCGTGGTGTTCACATAGCTCACTACCTGGTAGCCGGGGTGCTCAGCCTTGAACTTTCTCAGGTCTTCGGCCTTGCAACTGTCAGCCAGCGAACAGCCCGCTGTGAGGTCGGGACAGAGCACCGTCTTGTCGGGCGAAAGCAGCTTGCACGTCTCGGCCATGAAATGCACACCGCACATCACCATTACCTTGGCATCGGTATCTGCGGCCTTGCGTGCCAGCGCTAGCGAGTCGCCTACAAAGTCGGCTATGTCCTGTATGTCGCCGGTAGTGTAGTAATGCGCCAGGATGATGGCGTCCTTTTCACGGCACAACTTGCGTATTTCATTTTTTAAGTCGAGCGATTTGTCGATGGGTTCGTCGACGAACCCTTTTTCCTTCCAGTTTGGCTTGATCATATATCTTGTATGTTTCTTGCTCCGGACGATTTATCAACGACATATCATTAATATCTTTCCTTTCTAATTTTAAAAAAAGAAAAAAAAGAGTATGATGATAGGCTGTGGAAAAAGTGGATAACTCTAACCCTTTCCTCGGGCTTTTCTGCCTATCCACACCAGCGGTGTGCTTGTCCACAATGTCCTAGAATATCTTTCTGTTGATTTTCAATTCCTTAGCCGTTTATCCACAATTGTTGTTTACGATGCAAAGTTAATAAGTTTATATCTTTTCTCCATGCAAAACAGTGGAAAAATGGTTGGCTTCTTTTGCAAAACCCTGTGGATATCCACGTTTCTGAGACTCCAGCTCTGGGGGTGTGGATAATGATGAGGTTATCCACGGTGTTATCCCTACACTTATCAGCTACTTATCCACAGGGTTTTCCACAGGGGATGGTAGTTGGAAGGGTGCGAAGGAAACCCTGTGCACACTATACCTATTGTGTCCATCAAGTCTTTCTCCACAATATAAAAAACAATCACGTCCTTGCCCTCGGTTCGATGGACGAACCTGTCCGGCAAGGACGTGACATGAGGTTGCGAGGTATGAGGCGAGCTTACAGGTTGGCCTCCACCTTATTTATTATGGTTTGTGGGTCGATGGTGGTCAGGCATGCATGGTCGCCCCGCAGACATTTCTTGTTGCCGAAGATGGAACAGGGACGGCAGGCCATGTCGAGCTGGACTGCATTGTCCGTCGACTGTTGCCAACCCATGAAGCCTGCGTAGGGATGTGTGGCGCCCCACACGCTGACTACGGTGGTTCCCGTGAGGGAGGCCAGGTGCATGTTGGCGCTGTCCATGCTCACCATAACGTCGAGATGACTCATGAGGATGAGTTCCTCAGAGAGGCCGTTGAGCAAGGCGGGCACGCTAACGCAGTTGGGGCGGCGTTCGGTAAGTCCGCTGATGAGTTCCCGTTCCTGGTTGCCTCCGCCGAAGAGGAAGATGCGGCATGAAGGATGACGGTGTGTCAGACCGTCGATGACCTGCTCCATACGGTCGAGGGGATAGGCTTTGCCAGGGTGGGCCGCAAAGGGCGCGATGCCGATCCACTGCTGGAATGGCTTCTTCTCACCGATGGCTTCAGGCAGCAGGCGTAGGCTTGTGCCACCGGACATAAGTGGATAGGTCAGGCTGAGGTCAAGAGGGTAGCCCAACTTCTCGAACACCTTCGCATAACTGTCGAAAGCCGTGGGCAACGGGGCGAGCACCTTGTTGCGGGGTGAGGTGAGTGCACGGCGCTCTTGTCGGTGCTTGTCGAGATGTGCCACCTTGTAGCGGTCAAGGTTGAAGCGCATACGCAGGTAGTCGGAGCGGAGCACGTTGTGGAGATCGGCGATGGCGGTGAAGTTCTTGGCCGTGAGACGGCGGTAGAGCGCGTTGAGCCCCTTGATGCCGTGATACTCCCCCTTGGTGTCGGCTCCCATGAACCCCACGTTGGGCGCGAGGTTTTCAAAGAGTGGACGGGCGAAGGGCCGTGAGAGCATCGTGATGCGCACGTGAGGATACTGGTTGGCCAGTGCGCACACCACGGGAACGGTCATGGCCACGTCACCCATGGCAGAGAACCGGATGATGAGGATGTGGTCCGTCTTCATTATTTCTTGTTCCCGTAGAGCACGGGGTTGGTGCTGGGATCGTTGTACATTTTCATCTGTCGGTACACCTTCATGTATTTTCGCCCGGCTTCAATGTCCTCCAGCAGCTGGTCGATGGCAGTGCCGAGGTCTTGCTGTTGCTCCAGCAGGACATCGAGCTTGGCCTGGCATTTCTGCCGGTGTTCGGATGAGGCGTCCTGTCGCTCGGCCTGCTCCCGCATATGGTAGATTTTCAGGGCCAGGATACTCAGGCGGTCGACGGCCCACGCCGGGCTCTCGGTGTTGAGACGCGCATCGGTCCCAGGTGTGACATTGCTGTATTTCTGTCGGAAATAAGAGTCGATTTGCTCCACGAGATCGGTGCGGTCCTGGTTGCTGCGGTCAATGCGGCGCTTCAGGGCCAGAGCCTCGAGGGGATCGATGTGCGGGTCGCGGATGATGTCCTCCAAATGCCATTGCACGGTATCGATCCAGCATTTCAGGTACAAACGGTTGTCAATATCATCACGGTCATAGGGATTGTTGATGAGCGTGTCTACATTGTCGGTGACATGATAATCCTCAATGGCCTTGTTAAAAATTTCGTTGCAATGTGCTGTAAATGACATATTGTTTAGAGATTTAGATTTAGTGCAAAGATACCTATTAATTCTGATATGTGCAACAAAATCTATGTAAATTAGCCATTTGTATTTGCACAAGACAGGGGTATTTGTGCAAATGTGAAGCATTTTTATTAAGAAATATTTGTGTATTTACCAAAAAATCAGTTACTTTGCAGCCTGTTTGATAAGAAACTAAGTAATAATCAATTTAAATCTTTACAATTATGTCAGAAATTGAATCAAAAGTTAAGGCAATTATCGTTGATAAACTGGGTGTAGACGAGGCAGAGGTTAAGGCCGAGGCAAGCTTCACGAACGACCTGGGTGCCGACTCACTGGATACCGTCGAGCTCATCATGGAGTTCGAGAAGGAGTTCGGTATCTCTATTCCTGACGACAAGGCTGAGACTATCCAGACCGTGCAGGACGCCATCAACTACATCCAGGAGAACGCCAAGTAAGTTGATAGCCATCCCCGTTTAGCGTTTAGTGTCCGTGCGGCTTTTGCCACCACACTAAACGCTAAACTTTAACCATCATTTTCTATTCATGGAATTAAAGAGAGTAGTAGTAACAGGACTCGGTGCCGTCACGCCCGTGGGCAATACGCCTGAGGAGACATGGAAGAACCTTGTGGCTGGAAAGAGCGGTGCTGCGCCTATTACGCAATTTGATACGACAGACTTCAAGACGAAGTTTGCCTGTGAGGTGAAGGACCTCAAGGTCACCGACTACCTGGACCGCAAGGAAGTGCGCAAGATGGACCGCTATACGCAGCTGGCCATGATCAGCGCCATTCAGGGTGTCAAGGACTCGGGTCTTGACCTTGAAAAGGAGGACAAGACCCGCATCGGCGTCATTTATGGCGTGGGTATCGGCGGCATCCAGACTTTTCAGGAAGAGGTGGTCTACTACGGACAGCACATCGAGGCCGGTCCCAAATTCAATCCCTTCTTCATTCCCAAGATGATTTCCGACATCGCAGCCGGACAAATCAGCATCCACTTCGGTTTCCATGGCCCCAACTTTGCAACGACCAGTGCTTGTGCCTCGTCGACACACGCTGTGGCCGAAGCCTTCAACCTGCTCCGTCTGGGCAAGGCTGATGTCATTGTCTCTGGTGGTGCCGAGAGTGCCATCTGTGCCACGGGTGTGGGCGGCTTCAATGCCATGAAAGCCCTGTCTACCCGCAACGACGACCCCGAGCATGCCAGCCGTCCGTTCAGCGCCAGCCGCGACGGATTTATCATGGCCGAGGGTGCCGGTTGTCTGGTGCTCGAGACTTTGGAGCATGCCAAGGCGCGTGGTGCCAAGATTTACGCTGAAATCGTAGGTGAGGGCATGAGCGCTGATGCTTACCATATCACAGCCTCTCATCCAGAAGGTCTCGGTGCCAAGCTTGTGATGACCGCTGCTTTGGAAGATGCCGGCATGACCCCGAATGACATCGACTACATCAACGTGCACGGAACGTCTACACACGTGGGCGATATCTCAGAGGCCAAGGCCATCAAGGACGTGTTCGGTGAGCAGGCCTACAAACTCAACATCAGCTCTACCAAGAGCATGACAGGCCATCTGCTGGGAGCCGCTGGTGCCGTGGAGGCCATGGCGTGTGTGCTGGCCGTGCAGAACGACATCGTGCCGCCTACCATCAATCACGAGGAAGGTGACGACGATCCTGAGATCGACTACAACATGAACTTCACATTCAATAAGGCTCAGAAGCGCGAGGTGCGCGCCGCACTGTCAAACACATTCGGTTTTGGCGGACACAACGCTTGCATCATCGTCAAGAAATACGCTGAATAATGAACGTGTTTGTATTCAGAGACTTAATAGAAACAATAAGGCTCCCTTTCCGAAAGGATAAGGAGCTTTATTTGTCTTTGCGCGACATCATCGGCTTCCTGCCACGCGACATCAGCTATTATAAGATGGCGCTCATGCACAAGAGTGTCATGCACCGCAACAAGAAAGGAAAGCCTGTCAACAACGAGCGGCTGGAGTTTCTCGGCGATGCTATTCTCGATGCGGCAGTGGGCGATATTGTGTACCACCATTTTCCGGGTAAGCGAGAGGGTTTTCTCACCAACACGCGCTCCAAGCTGGTCTCGCGCGATACGCTTGGCCGATTGGCCACAGAGATGGGCATCAGCAAGCTTGTCCTGTCGAGCGGACATTCCATGTCGCACAATAGCTACATGGGCGGCAACGCCTTTGAGGCCCTTGTGGGAGCTATCTACCTTGACCGAGGCTACGATGCCTGTATGCGCTTCCTCAACAAACGCATCCTCTCGCAGATGATCAATATCGACAAGGTGGCCTACAAGGAGGTGAACTTCAAGAGCAAGCTCATCGAGTGGACGCAGCGCAACAAGGTGAAGATGGAGTTTCGAGAGGTCAAGAGCGGACGCGACCAGAACGGCAGTCCGACGTTCACCTACCAGGTCTACCTCGAGGGCATCGCCGGTTGTGTAGGTGAGGGCTTCTCCAAGAAGGAGAGCCAGCAGAAAGCTTCCAAAGACACGCTCAACAAGCTGAAGCGCGAGCCGCAATACATCGATCAGGTATTTGCTGCCAAGGGACAGCGCACCAAGATGGAGGAGGAACCTGTGGAAGCATTGCCCGACACCCGCGAGAGCGATGCATTCATCATGACGAAAGGCAACAACGGTATCGTGGGCGAGAAGCACGAAACGGCTTTCCGCGAGCGTGTGTACACTGAGCGCGAAAGTGCAGCCTGTGAGCGGCATGAAACCATTATCGAACAGAATTCCGATGCCGACAACGGCCATGGGGAGTTTGACCTTAGCGACATCAGTGCCAAGGCACAAAGTCGCGAAGATATCATTGCGGCTGCCGAAAAAGAGGCGTTCGGAACAGTCAACGAGTAAAATAAGTTCTCTCTGTAAAAACTTACTATTCTTATTGGCTAAAAACCTCATAGGTTTTGATAAAGGAAGGTATACCTTGAAAAGCACATTTTGCAGCTGATATATTCAAGAAAGGTTTTCTAAAAATGCTATTTATAGGCATTCTTAGAAAACCTTTTTTTGTTTTTAGTAATGTGCGACTATGCACAGTCGAAAATTCATAACACTCGCATGTAGTTTATGCTATTGGATAACACTGGTGTCCACGAAACTTTTTAACATCTCAATAAGTAACAAATTGACAGTTGACCATCAAAATTGAGGCAGAACTGCTGATATTTACCCTCAGTAATCTTTTCCTCTTTTTGTTCAATGAGCAGGTTAAGCAATGGCATTTTCAAACAGATACTTGAGGAAGAAGGTTATATGTAGGCACGCCATGCCGCAGCCCCAAGTCACATAAGAACTCACAATAACGCCGAAGGGCAGTTTCCAGTAAGCGGGAAACAGCCCTTCGGCGTTATTGGGTGATGGGAAATTGCAAATGGTGCAGGCCTTATTTCACTTTTGACGTGATGGGGCTCTTGATGCCTTTCATGCCAGTGAGGAAGGCCTTGGCTGAGCCGAATCGCAGGTGCATGTCGAGTCGCACGGGTATATGGTTTTGGTCGTCGGTGACAAAGAAATCCACTATTTTCTTGAAGCCCTCTCCCTTTTCGTTTTCCATGTAGGCGAGTTTGAGGCAGCGGTAGGTGGCTCCATTGTCGGCCTTGATGTTGACCTTGCCCTCAAAGCGCAGTTTGGCAGGGTAGCGTCCGTTGCCGTCGGCTATGGGGAAATCAACGTCATGACCTTTTTTCCAGCCTGTCGGGTTGAAGGACCGGGCGCGCAGGAAGATGCTCATCATGTCGAACACGCAGTCGTTGTAGGTGTGTTGTTCCCAAGAGTGCTTCCCGCTGTTGTGTTGCCGGTGCTGTCTGACGTGGCATTTACCGTTCGGGTAGGTATAGAACACCTCGTCGACGGTGTAGCGCGAACCCTCGCGTGCACCTTTGCGGTAGTAGAGCGGCTCCAGGTCGATACTGTTGTAGCATAGCAGCGTGTCGCGCAGTACGAACATTTTGTCGACCCGGTCACTTCCGCGGGTGATGAGGCTTCCGCGCCATGCTGTCTGTCCGTTATAGTTGCTTTGTACGGTCGAGAAGGATGCCGTACCCGCTTTCACCCACACGAATTTCCAGTTGTAGTAGAGGTTGTAGGAGAGAAACTCGCCCGACTTGAATGCTGTATTGCGGTAGGCGCACTGTGCTTGTGCTGGCAGGAAGACCAGCGAGAGTAGTAGCGCCATGATGAATGCTCTGACCTGTTTCATGATAGTTCTTTGTCTGAAGTGTGTTCTGATGGTCCTTGTGGGGCTGTGGTGATTTGCGGTTACTCCCCCCGTATGCCTTGTCTCATCGTGGTATGTAGTCGATGCCCAGCTGCTTGGCCCGTTCCTCGTTGCGGTGCTTGATGGTCTTGGCCTTTTCACCCTTCTGCTTGGTTATCTTTGCAGGTTTCTGCTGGTAGATGGGCTTGGCGATGGGGTTCCATGTCAGCGTGAGGTCCCACTTGGCGCGGCATTCGATTTCTTCGGGATAATAGTATACCGTTTCGGGTTGCAGCGCGTTGTCGAAGTCGCCTGTATCCCACTTGCCGTTATTGTTGTCGTCGATGATGAGCCGCATGTAGTATTTGCCTGCATTGAGGTAGTAGAACTCCGCCAGGCCATTGTCAGTCTTTGCCTCCTTGACCACCTGGTCGGAGGCATCGAGCAGTTGTGTGATGACATGTTTTCCCTGCAGGCCCTGCAGGGTCATGAGCAGGGTGGCGTACTGGTCGAGCGACTTGACTCTGAGGCCCTGCTTCATGGGGTCTGACACTTGTCCGTAGATGGAGCGTATGGCTGTGGAGTCGAGTTCGAGGCTATACTCGGTGTCGGGTTTCCATGCCGCCTTGAGCGTGAGGGTCTGCGGGCCCTTGCGCTCCAGGCGGTAGGGTTCTGCATACCACAGTGAGTCGGACGGCAGGTGTGAGTAAAGGTGGATGAGAGTCGTGTCGGGGTCGATGATGGGCTTCTTGGCCTCGATGGTGATGTTCTCGTTGGGAGACATGTCTCCCAGGGGTGACAGGGTGAGGCGCAGAGGTTCGGGCTTCATGATGGAGTCATAGGGCTCGCCGTGCTTTTTCAGCTTGTCTTGTGCCTTCTGCCACTGCTCCAGTTTCTTCTGGGCGGCCTTCATGCGTTTGGCGTAGGGATCCTTCGAGATGAGCTTGATGGTGTCGGCGTGCAGCTGCAGGATGCCGAGCGTGTCGGTGATATGGTGTCGCAGCTCCATGGTCAGCGTGTCCTGGTTGACGAGCGTTGTGTCGCGCAGCCAGTAGGTGATGGTGTCCTTTTGCTCCGAGGGGTCGATGATGAAAGCTCCGTCGGCATTGAAGTTGAGGCCGTGGATGTCGGGCAGCACACTGTCGCCGTAGGTGTAGAACAGCGTGAAGCGGTCGGCCTCCTTACGCTCGGCCTTCAGGTAATAGCGGTCGGTCACCACCTCGTTGAAGGCGCGTAGACAGATGTTGTCGGGCAGGAAGTGGGTGTAGGGCACACGCTTGATGCCGGCTATGTGGAGCGAGTCGACCCAGGTGGTGTCCTGGCGGGTGTCTTGCTTGCAGGAAGGCACGATAAGACCTTCCTGGAAGGCTATCATCTCGCTCTTCTGGTTGAACACGAAGTCGCCGTCGGCGTCCTGCAGGGCGTAGATGCGGTAGGAGCCGGGCGCTACGCCCTTGATGGTGAAGTGTCCCCACGAGTCGGTCTTCGACACACGCAGCATGGGCTGTCGCTTGAAGCAGCTGTCGGCGAGGTTGTCGTAGAGGCCCACGAGGATGCCGCTCACAGGCTCGAGGTTGCTGGCATTGACCACATTTCCCGACACCTCCAGCGTGTCGATGTGGTCGCCCGTAGAAAAGCTGTAGGTATAGCTGCCCATAGGGTTGCCCTCGTTGTTGTCGCTGATGGCGTTGGAGAAGTCGATGGTATAGGTGGTGTTGGGCTTCAGCGAGTCGAGCAGTTCTACACTGATGCGTTTGCCCTGCCCCTTGATTTCGGCCTGGTTGATCTGTGGTGGCGAGATGACGACGTTCTGTGTGGGATTGTCGATCTTGATGAACTCGTCGAAGTTGATGTAGATGTGCCGCCTGTCCACGTTGACGGCCTTGTCGTCGGGCGAGCAGCTCACCACGTGCGGTGGAGTCTCGTCGTACCATCCGCCGTCCGGGCTTCCCATCTTGGCGCACGAGGCGAGAGCGAGAAAACCGAGCAAAAGGCACACGAGGGCCCATGGGCGACGTGTCCGTTGGCTGGTCGCCTTGTATTCTTGTCTTCTGTTGTCAGTCATGTGGTGCATGTTGTTTTTGCCTTTTGCTGCCGCCTTGTGCAAGCTGGTGTCGGGGTCTGCTCACAGTTTGTTGATTTCCAGCAGCTCATCCATGTTCTTGCGCGAGTTGCTCAGTCGGGGCACCTTGTGCTGGCCGCCGAGGCGTCCTTTCTGCTTCAGCCAGTCGTTGAAGAGCCCTGGTCGGGCCTTGACCACCTCAAGGTGTTGCAGCGTGACGTTGTGCGAACGCTTGGCCTCATAGTCGGAGTTGATTTCCTGCAGTTTCTCGTCGAGAGCATCGGCGAAGCGTTGCAGGCTGTCGGGCTCCTTGCTGAACTCGATGAGCCACTGGTGGCGGCACTTGGCGTTCTGGTCCATGTAGACGGGTGCTGCGGTGTATTCGAGCACCTGTGCGCCGGTCTTTTCGCAGGCGTAGGCCAGTCCTTTCTCGGCGTTGTCCATGATAAGCTCCTCGCCGAAGGCGTTGATGAAATACTTGGTGCGGCCGGTGATGATGAACTTGTAGGGACGCTTGGAGGTGAACTCCACGGTGTCGCCAATCATGTATCTCCACAGGCCGCAGCTGGTGGTGATGACCATGGCGTAGTTGCGTCCGACTTCCACGCCCTCAAGGGGCACTACGGTGGCGTCGGGCCGCCCCACCTCCTCGACGGGTATGAATTCGTAGAACACGCCGTAGTCGAGCATCAGCAGCATGGAGCGGTCGTCGGGGTCGTCCTGTATGCCGAAGAAGCCCTCCGAGGCGTTGTAGGTCTCCATGTAGTGCATCTTGGACGAGGTGATGAGTTTCTCGTATTGTGAGCGGTAGGGGGTGAAGGCGATGCCTCCGTGGAAGAACACCTCCAGGTTGGGCCACACCTCCTCGAGGTGCTTCTTGCCCGACAGCTCCATGACCCTGACGAGCACGCTGAGCATCCACGAGGGCACTCCCGAGATGTTGGTGACGTTCTGGTGGAGACACTCCTGTGCTATGCGGTCGCGTTTCACCTCGAAATCGGAGAGCAGTGCGGTGCGCTTGCGGGGCACGCGTATGAGGTTGACCAGTGGGTTGATGTTTTCGATGAGAATGGCGCTGAGGTCGCCTACGAGCGATCCGGCCACATTGTAGTTGGGCGAGTGGCTGCCTCCGAGGATGAGCGACTTGCCGTCGAAGAGGCGGCTGTCGGGGTGGTTGCGCAGGTAGAGGGCCACCACGTCCTTGCCCCCTTGGTAGTGTATGTGGTGCAGTCCCTCGTCTGAGACGGGTATGAACTTTGATTTGTCGTTGGTCGTTCCCGACGACTTGGCGTACCACTTGACCAGTCCGGGCCACAGCACGTCGGCCTCGCCGTGGCGCATGCGGTCGATGTCGCGCTTCAGTTCCTCGTAGGTGTTGACGGGCACGTTCTTGGCGAAGTCCTCATAGCTGTTCTTGGCCGAGAGCAGGTGGTTGCGACCATACTCTGTGTAGGCCCCTTTTTCCAGCAGGTGGTGCAGCACGGCGTGTTGCAATGCCTCAGGCTGTGTGTAGTGTTTCTCCAGCGCATACTGGCGGGGCGTAAAGAGTTTGCCCGCTATTTTTGTTAAGCTCATGTGTTCTAGTGACTTTTTAAGATGCAAAGTTACCCTAAATCTTTGATATTTTGTCCTAATTTAGGTATTTTAATGCTTTGCCGGAGGATGGTGTCGTGACTCGGCCGCATTGTTGCGGCATGCGTGTCGCCATCGGCAAGCCCTCTTGTCCAACAAGCAGACAGCCAGACGGCGGGTGCTGAAGACCTGCTGTCTGGCTGGCAGTTTTTTCGTAACATTTCCAAGGGGTTACACACTTTTTGTAAGTATGCCCGACTTTTGATAGCTTTTTTATCTCTCAGAATTCATGCTGCAAAGATAATGCTTAAAGTTGATATATCTTACAACTTTCGAGATTATTTTGCATTGCTCATCAAAAACTCGCTTACGCGCCATCTTACCTGCTTCATATGAAAGCCAGGCTTCCATGAACTTCCTAAAAACAACTTAGGCTGTAAGTCCCTTTGTACATTGGGGCTTACAGCCTAACTCCTTGGAAATAGAGGCTTATCGCGTTATTCCTCCACTGCCGCTTTTGCCTCTGCTGTTCTGTGCCGGATGCCGCGAGGCACGTGGCCGGTGGGTTATCCGTAGATGATGTTGCCGTTCTCGTCGCGGTTCTCGTCGACAAACGATTTGTTGTATTGCGTCATGCCGCGCAGCGACATGCCCATGTTGGAGAAGCCGCCGTCGTGGAACAGGGTCTGCATGGTTACCTTCTTGGTCAGGTCGGAGAACATCACCACACAGTAGTCGGCACACTCGTCGGCGCTGGCGTTGCCCAGGGGCGACATGCGGTCACTGAAGTCGTAGAGGCCGTCGAAGCCTTTGATGCCGCTTCCGGCCGTGGTGAATGTGGGCGACTGCGAGATGGTGTTGATGCGCACTTTCTTTTCGCGACCGTAGATGTATCCGAAGCTGCGGGCTATCGACTCGAGCAGCGACTTGGCGTCTGCCATGTCGTTGTAGCCGAAGAACGTGCGGTGCGAAGCCACATAGGTCAATGCCAGCACCGAGGCACACTCGTTGAGGGCGTCGAGCTTCTTGGCCACTTGCAGCATCTTGTGGAACGAGATGGCCGAGATGTCCAGCGTCTTGTCCAGAAAGTCGTAGTCGAGGTCGTCGTAGGTGCGCTTCTTGCGCATGTTCATGCTCATGGCGCATGAGTGGAGCACGAAATCGATTTTGCCGCCCAGGGCTTCCTGGGCCTTCACGAACAGGGTGTTGAGGTCCTCCACCGATGTCGCATCAGCGGGGATGACCGAGGCGCCGGTCTTCTGCGCCAGCTCGTCGATGGTACCCATGCGGCATGCCACCGGTGTGTTGGTCAGCACAATCTGTGCGCCTTCTTCCACGGCGCGTTCTGCTACTTTCCACGCAATTGATGCGTCGTTCAATGCGCCGAAGATGATACCGCGCTTTCCTTTCAGTAAATTAAAAGACATATATGATTTGATATGATGATAATCTGTTGTGTTGTGTCGTGCATGCTCTTCCGTGACATCCCATGATGGGGGTTCTCTGTCGTTTGTTCGACCCGACACGGCGTTCTGCGGTGCAAAGTTATAACATTTTTTGCACACTTACCAAGGAAAGTGTGCAAAAATGTTTCCAGGATGGATGTTTTGTCAGGATAATTTGGAAAAATCAGGTGTCTCGCAACCTTGACATCTGGAAAGCCAGACTATAGGTTTTGTCTTGCTGCGAACCAAGAGAAGGCGACCGGAAGCAGGTCTATGGACCTTGGCATCCGACATTCGATACCTTTTGGGTGACGAAAAAATAATTGGCCGAATGTCGGAAAAACAATTGGGCGAATGTCGGAATTTGGTGAAAAAGGCTTATCTTTGCACCATATGTAACAACCTACTTAAACTTAAAGACAAATGGGCAAATCATCTTTTGTTCTTCTCTTTTCGGCCGTGGCGCTCACGGCTGGCGCCCAGCATACGCTGACGCGCACAGAGGCATATAAACTCTATACGACCGACATCCCGGCGCGTGTCAGCGTGCACGACCCGTCGGTGGTGTGGGACGCGCAGAGCAAGCAATACTACATCTTCGGCAGTCACCGTGCGCAGGCACGCACTGCCGACTTTTACCACTGGACCGCCATCTCGCCCGCCATACCCTGGGGCACGGTCAGCGACGGCACCGTGGTGTCGGGCGCATCCAACCAGGAGGCCTTTGCCCATCCCCAGGTGACGAGCCTTACCACGGCTGCCGGACGGGCCATCAGTCTGCCCGACTTCGATGCCGCGGCCTGGTCGGCACTGGCTTCGACCGACTATAGTGTCGACGGGTGCATGTGGGCACCCGACATCATCTACAACCCCGTGATGCACAAGTGGTGCCAATACCTCAGCATCAACGGTGACTATTGGGCCTCAAGCGTCATCCTGCTCACGGCCGACGACATCAACGGCCCCTTTGTCTATCAGGGGCCGGTGGTCATCGGCGGCTTCAACGGCAAGAACGCCAATTCCTACAAGAACACCGACCTGGAGCAGGTCATCGGCACGCAGGCCACACTGCCCAGCCGCTACAACAAGCAGAACGGATGGGGCAATGCCTGGCCCAACTGCATCGACCCCTGTGTGTTCTATGACGAGGACGGACAGCTGTGGATGTCATACGGCTCATGGTCGGGCGGCGTGTTCATGCTCAAGCTCGACCCCCGCACCGGCCTGCGCGACTACGATGCCACCTATCCGCTCACGGGCAGCGGCGACGACTACACCTCCGACCCCTATTTTGGCACAAAGATAGCCGGCGGACACTATGTGTCGGGCGAGGGTTCCTACATCCAGCATATCGGCGACTACTACTATCTCTTCATGTCGTATGGCGGACTGACGGCCGATGGCGGCTATGAGATGCATATCTTCCGCTCGAAAAACCCCGACGGACCCTACGTCGATCCCAAGGGAGTGTCGGCCATCTATACCACGTATGCGATGAACTATGGCACCAACGGCAGCTACCGGGGCGAGAAAATCTTCGGCAACTACGAGAACTGGGGCTTCATGACCACCGGCGGCAAGACCACCTACAGTCTGCCAGGCGAACTGGCGCAGGGACACAACTCAGCCATCACCGACTCGATGGGCCGCAGTTTCCTCATCTACCACACCCGCTTCAACAACGGCACGGAGTGGCACGCAGTGCGCACACACCAGCTGTTCACCACGAAAGACGGTTGGCTGGCCGCCGCCCCGTTTGAGTTCACGGGAGAGACCGCCAACGACGACAGCATTGCCACACGACAGCGCTTCAGCGCCCGCGAGGTGGCCGGCACCTACCAAGTGCTCATCCACAAGCAGGGCATCGACTATGCCAACAAGGAGACGGTGAAGCCCGTCAGCCTGACGCTCAGCGAGGACGGTAAGGTGACGGGTGCCCTCACCGGCACATGGAGCCTCACCGACGGCACATCCTACATGACCATCAAGGTGGGCGGCAACACCTACCAGGCCGTGGTGGTCGAACAGCAGATGGAACCCTACACCATCAAGGCCATCGCCTTCACCGGCGTGGGAACGGCCAACACCATCTGGGGCTACAAGATGGAGGACCCCTATGCGCTGGCCTATCTGCTCCGCACGGCTACTATGCCCGTCAGCACGGGCGCACGCATCACAGGCAATGTCAACCTCTATGGTGTGGCCGAAGGCTACGACAACGTCAGCGTGGAGTGGACATCGTCGAACCCCGACATCCTCAGCCATGAGGGACGCTACAATCCCGATGCCATGTCCGACGATGCCATGCCCGTGGACCTCGTGATGAAGCTCACCGCCGGCGACTGGCAGGTGGTGGACACCATACCCGTCAGCGTGCGCAAGTCGACCATACCGGCACAGGCCGACTATAAGACCGGCACTGTGGCCTACTACAACTTCGACGAGCGACCCGTCACCAATGCTTTCGATTCCACGCAGGTGGCACGCCTGAAGAACCAGTCGAGTGCCACGGTGCCGTCGCTCCAGGCCGACCATGAGCGCAGCGGACAATTTGTCCATACCTATTTCGGGGCAAACGGACGGGCCAGCTATGTGCAGATGACCAACCCGCTCAGCGGAGCCTCGCTGACAGACGGCTTCACCGTGTCCTATTGGACGAAGCTCACCGACGAGAACCTATGGGACTGTCTCTTCAGCTTCTACAACCCTCTCGACCAGAAGCGCCTCTACATGACCGGCAACCTCTATGTGGGCTACAACAACAATACCGGCAACTGGATAGACCTCAACCACCCGACGGCCGTCACCACGCAGTATCTTGAGGCCGGAAAGTGGGCACTGGTCACTATGACGGTGTCGCGCACCGAAGGCGTGAAACTCTATGTCAACGGCTCGCAGAAGAACGTGACCACTGCCTCGGGGTCGCAAAACGGCACCGACATCACAGTGCGTACACAGTTCGACTATAACGAAATGATTGACTTCGTGGCTTCCTGCCCCTATATGTACATGGGTTACGGCTCGTTCTGGGGCTCCGCGGAGGCCTCGTTTGATGACCTGCTGGTCTTCGACCGCGTGCTTTCGCGCACCGATGTGCGAGGGCTCAACATGGCCGAGAACCGTGTGCACGACTTCACCCCAACGGGCATTGCCACCGTTACCGCCGGCCAACGCGTTGCCGACTTCCGTGTCTACAATCTGCAGGGACAGTGTGTCGGCACGTCGCTCCAGGGCCTCCAGCCCGGTCTTTATATCCAGGCCGGCCGGAAGTATGTCGTGAAGTGATATATCAGGAGATGATTTCTGATGAAGAACGCATGAACACTCTCTTCAGCCACCAGTAAGCTGCGAGGCATATCAGACAGGAGAGAAAGGAACCTGTGCAGGTGCTGAGCCCCATGGGGTAGAGTGTGTCGGGGTATAGGCGTGATGCCAGCCAAGCGAGCGGGATACGGGCGCAGACAATGGATATGCTGTTGTGCAGAAACGAGATCAAGGCATAGCCACAAGCCGTGAAGAACCCGCTGAAGCAGAAATGGATGCCGGCGAAGATGCAGTCCCATACATAGCCGCGCAGATAGTCGCTGCCTTGTGCCAGCACCTGTGGGTCGGTGGTAAACAAACCGACAGCCTTTTCCGGAAAGAATTGCAATGTGACGGAAACGGCAAGCCCGTAGACCGTGGTGATGAGCATCGCCATGCGCATGGTCTGCCTGGCACGCAGCATCTTGCCGGCTCCGATGTTCTGTGCGGAAATGGCCGACACCGTTGACAGCATGGCCGACGGAACGATGAACACCAGGCCGATAAACTTCTCCACGATGCCCACTGCAGCCGCATCGATGAGTCCGCGGCCGTTGGCTATGACGGTGATGGCAAGGAAGGAAATCTGTATAAAACCGTCTTGCACGGCTATCGGCAGACCGGTCTTCAGGATGTGCTTGATCACATCGCGCTGTGGGAGCAGGTCACTGCGGCTGATGTTCACGACTCCCTTGTGGCGGCGTATGGAGCAGAGCGCAAACAGCACGCTCGCTGCCTGTGACAACGTGGTGCCGAGTGCGGCGCCCATGGCACCAAGTCCGCATGCTCCGATGAAGACGTAGTCGAGGATAATGTTTACCGCGCACGCCACGGCAACGAAATACATCGGGCTCTTCGAGTCGCCCAGTCCGCGGAATATGGCGGCAATGATGTTGTAGGCAATGATGAACGGAATGCCGATAAAGCATATCGTGAGGTAATGCTTCATGCCGCTTGCCGCTTCTGCCGGCGTGTCCATCACGCCGACAATCCATCCGCGCAAGCATAGCAACACGACCATGAGCATAACGGCAATGGCGGCGAACATCGTCACGGTGTTGCCCACCACGCAGCGGGCTCGTGCCGAGTCCTTTGCACCGATGGCACGGGCCGTGAGAACGGTTGTGCCCATGGCAAGGCCGATGAGCACGACGGTAATCATATACATCACCTGTGCCCCGTTGGACACCGCTGTGGTGTTGTCAACGCCACAATACTGGCCGATGATGAAGAGGTCGGCCAGTCCATAGAGTATCTGTAAGAAATAGGAAAGCATATAGGGCAAGGAAAATCCCACGATGTTGCTGGATATGCTGCCTTGAGTCAAGTCTTTTCCGTTCATGGTTTCCTGTCAGTAGGGTAATGTCACCTTGAACATCGGACTGTCCGTATGTTCCTTCTTGATGATGTCAATGAGTTCGGCCACGATGTCCGCGTGCTCGTTGGCCACATTGTGGTCCTCGTGAATGTCGGTGGAGAGGTTGTATAGTTGTGGCTTGCCCTTCACGACGACAAGTTTCCAGTCGCCGCGGCGTACGCCTATCTGGTCGGTCTCATGAAACTCCCAATACAGATGGTCATGCTGTTGCTGCTTTGCTGTGTCGCCAAGCAGTGTCGGCACAATGGAGAGGCCGTCAAAGCAGTCGCCGGTCAGCATGCGGTTGGTGTAACGCTTGCGGAAGTTCTTGACTCCTGCAAGGTCGCAGAACGTCGGCATGAGGTCGTAGAATGCGAACTGCAAGTCGCTCACGCATCCTGCCTGGATGTGTCCCGGCCACCATGCGATGAACGGAATGCGTATGCCGCCCTCGTAGCACTGTCGTTTCAGTCCGCGAAGTTTGCCGTCACGCCCGAAATATTCGGGGTCGGCACCGCCTTCCTCATGGGGGCCGTTGTCGGAGGTGAAGATGACAATGGTGTTCTTGTCCAATCCCTTTTCCTTCAGCTTTGCCATGATCTCGCCCACATAAGCGTCGAGGCGGGCAATCATGCCTGCAAACTGCGCATGGGTGTGCTCCACGGCGTTGTAGCGTGACGCCTCCTGTCCGCCCCATGTCTTGTCGACAAAGAATTTCTTCTTGTAGTCTTCAAGTATCCGGTCGTCGGGCTGTGCAAGTTCGGCATGGGGCAGCGTGTATGTAAGGAAGCCGACGAAGGGGTGTCGGGCATCCTGCTTGCCGATCCATTCCAGGGCCTTGTCGTGGATAATCCGCGCTGAATACTGCGGACGCTTGAAATAATCGCGTCCGAACATCGGATATTTGATGTTTTCCTCCATCACCTCACGCACAACGGCCGTGTCGCCAAGCGAGCGTGAGTAGCGGTTGAGAAAATTGGGATAATACAGATGAGCCTGAAACTGGCAGATATAGCCGTAGAACTCGTCGATGCCACGCTTGTCGGGTGTTGACGAAGAGCCTTCGTAGCCGCCGGCCCACTTGCCGAACAAGCCTGTGCGGTACCCGCAGTCTTTCAGCATTTCGGGAAGGAGCTTGTGGGCTGGGTCGTAAGGCTCCTGTCCCACTACTGCAAAGTCTACATTGTCGCCATATTTGACGGTCTTGTCGTACGACCAGTATTCTCTGTTGCCACGCACATGCGAATGGCCGGAGTGTTGCCCGGTCATTATCGACGCGCGTGACGGTGCCGATACCGGAGACCCGGCATAGGCTTGTGTGAAGCGCATGCCCTCGTGTGCCATGCGGTCGATGTTGGGAGTGGATATGAAAGGCTGCCCGTAACAGGCAAGATCGCCATAACCCATGTCGTCACACAGAATAAATAGTATGTTGGGATGCGGTGTGTCGGCTTTCTGTGTCTTTGCAGATTTGGCGGAAAGCGACAAGGGCATAAGGAAAATGCCCGTGGAGGTCAGTAGTAAGGCATTCTTCATGTTGTGGTTTCTTAGGGAAGAATGGGCTTTGTTGTATTGTTCAAAGCTTTTGCGTTGATGTATTGACAAAAAGCGGAGTAAACGCCCTGTGGCGGGCAAGTGCCGTAATAGCATCCAAAACTCGAAGAGTTTGTCGGCCCGGGGCGTTTCCTCCGGTTTTTTTATGAGTTATTGCTTTTTCTCTATAGGAAAAGCCTTGAGCAGTCGTTTGTACTCCTTGCCGGTTATCTGTATTGTGGTGCCGTGGCGTGGTGTGAACTTGCCTTGGGTCTGGGTGTCTTGCACGAAGGTGAAGGTGTTGAGGTCATCGGTGCTCTTGACAAACTGGTAGTGCCCGTTCATGTAGCAGTCGTACATCAGACACCATCCGCCTTTTATCAGAGGGAATACACCGGCTCCTTCCACGGCATTCTTGGTCTGTTCGCAGTATCCCGGGCGCAGGGTCCATGTCTCAGGCTTGTGAAGGTCTGTGAATGTGTATTGCTTGATGCCCTTGTGGCTGTCGCCTTCGGTCTTGAAGAAGAGGTGGTAGGTGCCCTTGTCGTCCTGCACGATGTCTGTGTCAATAGCTGGCTGCTTATAGTCGAAGAGAACCTGCGGATCGCCCTCCAGGTCGGAGAAGTCTGAGTTGGCATAGCAGTAGTATACCCGGTCGTAAGGAATGGAACCGTCGTTTGTCAGGAGCGAGAAATATACCATGTACTTGCCTTTGCTCTTGTCGTAGATGGTTTGCGGTGCCCATACGCGAATTACATTGGCAAAATTCGTACCCTTGTATTTTTCCGGGAACTGTATGGTATGGTGGGTCCAATGCACCAAATCTTTGGAATGTAGCAAGACGATGCCCCTGTTGCTCGTCCAGCCGAGCGAACTGCGCATGTCTGTCACGACCATGTAGTATGTGCCGTCTTCTCCGCGCAGGATGTGCGGGTCACGCACGCCTTTTGCCACGGCTATTGTGTCACTGGCGATGATGGGGGCTCCGCCGTTGAGTGGCGTGTAGTTGAAACCGTCGTCACTCACGGCAAAGTGGATTTGCTCTTCCTGTGGAGCATTTCCCGTGAAGTAGGCGAAAAGGTAGTTGGTCATCTTGGCGGTTTTCTTCGCCTCGGCCTGTGTAGCCATGCCCAGTGCTGCAAACAAGATGGCACAAGATAGAATGTTCTTTTTTGTCATGATTGTTATTTTTCAGTTAGTTATGTTTTTTTTATTGCCCCCCGTGATTTTGCTTGAAAAGGAATCTTGCCAAACCGTAGACATATCGTCTGAAGCCGGGCTGATAGGCCAGGATCCGGTCGAACCAACCCAAATGCTTTCCAGTGATGCGCACCACCATGCCTACATACACCATGGCGAAGAGGGTTCCGATGCCCACGATATACCACTGCCAAGCACCGAAGAACACAAAGCTGAAGATGACAGCCAAGATTACCAACGAGCAATCTACTCCAATCTTCACTTTCGGAAACTCAATGCCTGTCACCTGGCTTACGGCAACCGGCAGGCCCTCACCTGGCATCGTGACAGATCCGCATCTCACCTCCAAGCCGATGCCGATGCCCAGGACGGTGCATCCCAGCACCTGCGACACGATCTTCTGCCACAATTCGGTAGGTGCCAGCCATGTGGTAAGCAGCATGTTGAGGTCGATGAGCGAGCCAAAGACGAAGCCCACCAAGAGCTGGAACAGCTGCACGGGCTCGAACTTGCGGCGCAAGACGGCAATCTGGCCTACCACCAGGATGGCGTTCATGATATAAGTATATTGGCCGATGGTGAATTCGGGAACACCCAACCCTTGCTTACCTGCCATCTCGAACACATATGGCAATGTGGAAATCACGCTTGATCCCAACATGCTTCTTACACAAACGGCCACTCCAAAGGTCATCACATACAACGAAACGAACAGCAACACATGTTGCCACAAAAATGAAACAATCTGTTCTTTCTTACTCATATTTAAAATTTACGAAAGTACG
The DNA here is from genome assembly GCA_963610435.1 of Oscillospiraceae bacterium. Taxonomy (GTDB): domain Bacteria; phylum Bacteroidota; class Bacteroidia; order Bacteroidales; family Bacteroidaceae; genus Prevotella. The sequence goes on from CAVDNW010000018.1 coordinate 33,320, forward strand.
AAAATGTACAAATATGCAAGAGTTTGAATTTGCCTCTTGCTATACTGTTCGTGTCAAGACACGCCAGCCTCTCCAACAGGAAAGGCTCAGAGCTGTCCGGCTTCCACCTGCCGAACCACACGCTCGGTGAGGCGGTCCACACCGCCGGCGTCATACTGCTTGGTGAGCGATGCGCCGAACACCCAGGCGAAGGCTTGGTAGAAGCCGGCCTTTACCGGACCGAGGAAAGCCTGTATAAGCTGGTAGCTGGAGCTGTTACACTCGCGGTAGACCAGCTTGATGAGCAGTTTGCCTTGCGAATAGGTGAGCTTCTTCATGCGTGGTGTGTATTCCTTCTTGATGTCGGTCTCCACGCGCTTCATGTGCTCATCGCGCGCCTTCTTGTTGGGCAGTGTGTTGAGGTAGTCGCCCGTCTCCACGATAATCTTGTTGACCTCCTTGGCGATGGGCAACACTTTCTTTACATTGTAGACCAGACGGTTGTAGGCTGCGCGCTGGCGTGCGTTCTTGAAGGTCGGCTCGGGGTAGACCCACACGTCGTTGAGCTCCATGTACTGTATGGAGTCTTTCCCCAGGAGCACTTTGCCCACCTTCACCATGGGCACAAAAGTGGGGCTGTCCATGTCGACATCTGTGTCTTCGGGGTTGATGCGGGTGCGCTGGTCCTCTTGCGCCCACAATGATGCAGGCAGCAGGCCCAGCAGAATGATAATGAGAAACGCCTTCATCTAAGCTACAAAATTACTATCTATTTTCGCAATGGCAAAGCGATTGACCTTAAAAATCATCAAGAGGGAGTTAAAAATGGTCGGTTCGTGCGGCATCACGATATGGAAAAGGTTGCCGGCCATCATGGCACGGACTTGCGCGTTCCGCATCGCCCAATCTCCCTGGCACCGGCAATATTCTTGTGATTTTCCTTTGCGGATCGGATAAATTCCTTTATCTTTGCAAAACAAACAATGGGCTTCTATAGTTCAATGGATAGAACGGAGGTTTCCTAAACCTTTGATCCGGGTTCGATTCCCGGTGGAAGTACACGTCTGACTAACCACTTCTACCTTTATTATATTATTTATGATTGGCGCCATTATAGGAGACATCGTAGGCTCGCGTTTCGAGTTTGACGAGATACCGCAGACCGGTTTTGAGCTTTTCCTTCCGAAACCCCAGTGTGACTACACCGATGACACGGTGATGACCATTGCCGTGGCCGACGCCATCCTTAATGGAAAACCCTATCAGGACAAACTTCACGAGTGGGGCCGACGCTATCCGAACCCCAAGGGGGCCTATGGCGGAATGTTCAGCCAGTGGCTGCTTGACGACCATCCCAAGCCGCAAAATTCATGGGGCAACGGAGCCGCCATGCGCATATCGCCCGTGGGCTGGCTCTACGATGACTATAACGAGGTGATGCGCCAGGCCCAGCTCTGCACCATCGGCAGCCACATGCACAAGGAGGCCATCCGTGGTGCGCAGTGTGTGGCGGCGGTGATTTATTGGCTGCGTACGGGGCGCATCACCAAGGAGGAACTGGAGAGTGCCGTCAGGCGCAGCTTCGGCTATGAGCTTCCGCCGCTCCGCGACATCTACAAGATAGGCTCCGAGGGACACTTCGACTCTTCGTGTCAGGAGACTGTGCCCTGGGCGTTGCGTTGTTTTCTCGATAGCGACAGCTTCGAGGATGCTATCCGCAAGGCGGTCATGGCCCGTGGCGACACCGATACCAAGGCGTGCATCTGTGGTGCCATCGCCGAAGCCTACTACGATATTCCCGACCATTTCTACGACAAGGCATGCGCCTATCTGGAGCAGGATATGCTTGATATCGTCGTTCAGTTTTGCGAGCATGTGCAAAACGAGGTTTCCGACTGACACTTCTAAAACATCTGACCTATGGAAACCGCCGGCGAAAAGCCTTCTGCCATCACGCGGCAGCAACTGGAGGAAGCCTTGGCCACAGGCCAACAGCATCCTGAGGAGACACAATGGATGATATACCGCTATCTAAAGGCGCAGTATGCGGTGATGGGGTCGGTCGAGGCCCGCACACTTCTTGCGGCTTACATCAAACTGCACGAGTGCCGCCCGTCACTCATCAACTCGTGTATGTTGGGCCTTGCCGTGAAAATTCATGAGACTTATTCAGACTTCCGTCTGCCGCAATTCTTGCAGGCGTGGGGCTACGACGACTGTTTGCGTGAGGAGGACCGGCAGCCGCAAACGGGGAAGGACGGGCGCCGCTACCTGTCGCTCCATGAAAGGGTTGAGCGTGCCCGAGCCTCCTATCTGTTGCACCATCCGCAAGAGGTGCGTGGCGACTGCGATGCCATCACACCTATGTATGCCGTGAAAATCTTTGAAAAGGAACAACAACAGGGGCGCAAACGCCGTTTTGTGAAACTGGTGGCGCCCGACGGCCTGTCGATGGTTGCCGACAGCCACCAGTTTCCCTGCAAGCCTTGGGAGATTGTCGGACACCTGTTTGATGTCTTGACGCGCGTGTCCAAGAAGGGCCACGAGCGTGCCGCGGAAATCGTCGCGTCAGGCAAGCGTGTGGAAGAGGTCTTTGTCCCGGAGACAGGATATGTGGACGGGATAGACCATCAGCATGGACATGTGCATGTGTTCGACACCCAGTCGCGCCACTTTGTTGCCGACCGGGCTACGCTGTCAGCGAAGGGCGTTGCCAAAGGATGCTTTGTCCGCTTCTGTCCCATCATCGCCAAGGACGATCCTTTCAAGTGTGCCGCCATCGTCGAGGTGCTGCCAAAGGAGCAGGGACGCGAGACGTTTGGGACTCATGACGCCACAGTGGTGTATGTCAATCATGCCGAACACTACTGGAAGTATGCTCTGACTGATGAGCCGTCTCCGCGCCAATCGGAGCAAGTTGTGGAGAACATAGCGCGCGAAGGTTTTGCCAAGCTCGACCTTTTCCCCGAACCCGTGCGGGCATCTGTTGCTGCGGGGCAGCGAGTTCGCCTTGTCCTTTTCCTCAAGCGGGGAAAGGATGGCACGAAGCGCAACCATGTGGCCGAAGCCTTTTAAGTTATTGGTGTCCGGTAAAAACAATGCAACAGGCAAGTCCTGTAGGGACGACAGATTATAGCGTAGGGGCTTGCCCCTACGTTTTGTTAGTGTTATCAATAACGAAGCCCCTGTAAGGGTGCATATTTCAATCTGTTACAATGAATTATGCGCCCCTTACAGGGGCAAAGGAAAAATACAATCTTGAAACGTAGGGGCAAGCCCCTACGCTATGGAGTGTCGCCCCTACGGGGCTGGTTGTACAAAAGAAAACATTCAACATATTACGACATTAGAGGAGTTTTTTACAGGACGCCAATATTTTTTTATCGCCACAAAAAACTCACCATAATACCCGACATGAAAAAAAAGAGAGCCATCCAGTTCGGTTGCAGAACTTGGATGGCTCTCTTGCGATTATGAGCTAGCCTCACGAGGAGGCTGTCTCTTGGATGATGTTGGCGTTATGCTTGCTCCACGGCGACAGCCTGCTCCTTGATCTTGCGACCCATCACGAGGTAGGCGATGGGCGATGCGAGGAAGATGGAGCTGAGAGTACCGAAAATCACACCCAGCGTCATGGCAAAGGCGAACGGCTGGATGCTCTTTCCGCCCAAGAACAGGATGCAGAGCAACACGACGAGCGTGGTGGCTGAGGTGTTGATGGTACGGGCCAGCGTCTGGTTGATGGAGTCGTTGAACAGCTTCTGGTAATCCTCCTTCGGGTGCAGCTTCATGTTCTCGCGGATGCGGTCAAACACCACCACCTTGTCGTTGATGGAGTAGCCGATGACAGTAAGCACGGCACCGATGAATGTCTGGTCGACCTCGAGCGAGAAGGGCAGCAGGCCCTGCAGCAGCGAGAAGAAGCCGATGACGGTCACTGCATCGAATGCCAGGGCAATGGTGGAACCCAATGAGAAGGCCACGTTGCGGAAACGAAGCAGGATGTAGAGGAAGATGGCTACGAGGGCGATAATGACGCTGATGATGGCACTGCGCGTCACGTCCTTGGCGATGGACGGACCCACTTTGGACGAACTGATGATGGAGCCACCCTGACGGATGTCCGGGTTCTTGAATACATCCACATTCTTCTGGCTGACGAGGCCGGCCTCCTTCAGGCCGTTGAAGAGCATGGTCTCTACCTGGCCGTCGACCTTGGTGTCGGTCGACTCAATCTTATAGTTGGTGGAGATACGGATGGTGCGGCCGTCGTTGCCCAGTGAGATGGCGCTGGTGGTATAGCCGGGGAAGGTCTTTTCCAGCACGGTGCGTACCTGCTCGGGCTCGGTGGCCTTCTCGAACTGCACCACGTAGTTGCGGCCGCCCGTGAAGTCGATGCTCTTTGCCAGATGGCGTGTACCGAAGCTGACGATGAAGACTACGAGTGCGATGGCAGCGAACGTGAAGCCCTTCTTGTAAGAGGACATGAACTTGAAGTTGGTGCCCTGCATCATGTTCTGTGAGATGCTTGTCCACAACTTGAGGTGCATCCACTTGCCATGGTTGATTTTATAGTCGTAGACCAGACGGGTCAGGTAGACTGCGGTGAAGAACGAGCAGACAATGCCGATGATCCATGTGGTGGCAAAGCCGCGGATGGGGCCTGTGCCGAAGAGGTAGAGGATGACACCCGTGATGATAGATGTCAAGTTGGAGTCGAAGATGGCCGAGAAGGCATTGCTGTAGCCGGCGTTGATGGCCAGGCGCATGTCTTTGCCGGCCCGGAGCTCTTCCTTGATGCGCTCGTAGATCAGCACGTTGGCATCGACGGCCGTACCGAGCGAGAGCACCATACCGGCGATACCGCTCATGGTGAGGGCGGCCTGGAACGATGTCAGGATGCCAAGCGTGAAGAACACGTTGAGCAGGAGAGCCAGCACGGCCAGCGAACCGGGGATGATGTTGTAGACCACGAGCATGTAGACAATCAGGAGCGCAAAGGCGATGGCGAACGAGATGACACCCTGCTGGATGGACTGGGCACCGAGCGTGGGACCGACAATCTCCTCCTGCACGATGTGTGCGGGTGCGGGCATGCGTCCCGATTTCAAGGTGTTGGCCAGGTCCTTGGTGTCCTCGATGGTGAAGTTTCCGGTGATGGAGCTCTGTCCGCCGTCAATCTGGCTGAGGATACGTGGAGAAGTGTAGACCACACCGTCGAGCACGATGGCGATGGCCTTGCCGATGTTGGCCTTGGTCAGCTCCGACCAGCGGCGTGCACCCTCTGAGTTCATGGACATGGAAACCTCGGGAGCGCCGGAGATGTGGTTGAACTGGTCGCTGGCGTCGGTAATGACGTCGCCCTCCAGCGGAGCGCGTCCGTTGGTGGTGGTGACCTTCAGCGCATGGAGCTCATAGATGTTCTTGGCCTGAATGTTGTCGGTGGGCTTGGCGCTCCACATCAGTCGGAGAGAGGCGGGCATCACCTGCTTGGCCACCTGTCCGTAGATGATCTTGTTGATGGCGGCGGTGTCGCGTGCGCTGGCATAGCCCACGAGGCTCAGGCTACCCTGGCCGGTGGTCTGCAGCAAGGCGAGCAGCGGGTGCTGCTTCTTGGCCTGCTCCAGCTCGCTGTCGGGAGTGGTCTTGATGTTGTCGCTCTTCTTGCCGTTGTTGATCATGAACTTGTGCTGTGCCTGCTTCTTGGCGGGCTCGGCTTTCTTCTCTTCGTTGGCGTTGGTAGAGTCTTTCTTGGCAGACGTCTCCTGGCCGCCGTTGGCCATGCGCTGGTCAAGCTGTTGCAGGTAGGGGATGATCTCGTCGGCGTTGTAGGTCTCCCAGAACTCGAGGTTGGCGCTGCCCTGCAGGAGCTTGCGCATGCGCTCGGGCTCCTTGATGCCGGGCATCTCTACCATGATGCGGCCCTCGGCGCCTTGGATGCGCTGGATGTTGGGTTGCACGACGCCGAACTGGTCGATACGTGTGCGAACGACATTGAAGGAGTTGTCGATGGCTGAGTTTGTCTCAGCGCGCAGTGTCTTCTCCACCTCGCTGTCGGTGCTGGTGGGCGACACCTTGCCTTGCAGTTGCTGCGTGGCGAAGACCTCGGCAAGGTTGTGGCCGGGTGCATTCTTGTGGTAAGCGTCGATGAAGAGGGAGATGAAGTCGCTCTTGCCGGCTTCCAGTTGCTTCTTGGCCTCGTTCATCGACTTGACGAATGCCGGGTCGGTCTTGTGGTCGGCGAGCATGTCGACCACGTCGGGTACGGAGATTTCCAGCACTACGTTCATTCCGCCTTTCAGATCCAGTCCGAGACCGATCTGCGTTTGCAGACACTTCTGGTAGTCGTAGATGCCAAGGTATTTCACGGAATCCTTATAGTTCTGCTGATCTATGGGATCCTTGATTTTGGCAGCCTGATTGTCATAGTAGTTTGTGGCAATCGGGAACGACAAATAGAAGAGGCATGTAAGCGTCAGTAAGACGGCTGTTACAATTACAATTCCTTTGTTTCGCATTTTGTTAGTTATTTGTTTATTTATTATTTCAATCTAATTAACATCTATAAGATGTGCAAAGATACTAATTTTCCTTCTTTTTGGAAAATTTATAGGTGTTTATTATTCCATTTTTGGATTTTACCTCCAAATATCTTTCCAAATATCTTTTGTGGACTGTAAAAACGAGCATTCTGCTGTATCTTTTTGTGTTTCACGGAGCATGTATGGTCTGTTTCCGAGCTATGGAAGAGCGAACGTGGATATTGGTTTTGAGGCTGGCTCAAAAATGCTGTTTTTTTGTCATTGTGTCAACATTTATTGCCGAAAAGATTGTTCGCGATTTCGGCCGAAATAGAGCGGGAAAATGCGTTTTTGCCTTGCCCGGCACTTTCTGGCGGGGCTTCGTGCTGGAGAAAGATGGCCTGTCGAAGGTCGAGAGGTGCCTTGTCGAGTGTTGGAAGAGGCCGTATCGCAACTCGGAAGGGCCACTTTCATGTCTTGATATGGCATCTATTGAGATGACCAAAAGCTTGCTTTCTGAGTTTATGGGCTGTCGGTTTTCTGTAAGTTGCTGACAGTCAGTTTGATGTCAAAGTGGCTTGTTTTTTGCGTATTTCCACCTCAAGTGGGTCTTTGTGGCCGTGACGGCACGTTTTTGCATGTAGTTTGTCGGGTATTTTTGTGTAGAAAAGGCAAGGGATGTCGTGTTTCAGATTTTCGTTCCGAACTTCAGCCAGCAATAGATGGGGTAGTGGTCGCTGTCCTTGATGCGGCTGTCGACGGTGCAGGCATAGGGCGTGATGTCGTCGGAACAGAACATGTGGTCGATGCGCACGTACATGTGGCTTTGGTTGTAGCTTCGTCCGATGCCGTTGGCTGTGGCTGCATAGCAGTCGGTGAGGTCTTCGCCGATGCGTGTGTGGGCGTAGCCGAGCGGGTTCTCGTTGAAGTCGCCGCAGACGATGACGCGGTGCCCCGTGCGGTGGTTGGCTATATATCGTGCCACGGCTTCGGCTTGCGGTGCCCGCTTGCGCGATGCCTGGCCGAGCTTGTCGATGAGGCGTGTCGACTCAGTGCGGGCCATGTCCTTGTCGAGGTCGCCCTTGATGAGGTCGCCGAAACCAGTCTTGTCGTCCGCGTCGAGGGCGTTGGTCTCCAGGTGGTTATTGACGACGAGCACCTTCTGCCCGTTGACGTTGAGGTAGAAGGCCACACTCATGTTGCCCGCTGAGGGGTAGTCGATGATTTGCGAGCGGCGTATGGGGAAACGGCTGTATAGGGCAATGACATCTCCGCTTTCCGGCTTTGACTCCTCCACGATGTAGGGGTAGCGTTTGCGGAAGGTGCTGTCGATGGGCAGGCGGTGTCCTCCCTCCTGCACACACACAATGTCGGCGCCGCTGCGGAGGATGTAGGCAGCGATGGGGTTGTCGGAGAAGGTGGAGTCGGTGTCCGAGCGCATGCCGTGGTAGGCCTCCGTGTTGTAGGACAACACCTTGATGGCCCCTGTCGGCGGTTCGTGCGGGATGTTGACGGGCATGTAGGTCCTCATGGGCCCATAACATAGGAGGTAGCCCGCGAAGGGTATGACGATTCCCTTGAACTTGAAGATGACCCAGAAGACGAGGAAGGCTGCATTGATGGCGATGAACGCCGGGAATACGAGTCCCGCGTTGGCCAGCAGAGGATGGTCGGCAGGGTTGATGTGACCGCTGTAGCCCACGAGGAGCATGAGCAGGATAGTTGCCGCGTTGGCCCCGGCGATGACCAGAAATGTGAATTTCTTGATTTTAGCGATCATGATGGCTTTGGTCGAAAAGCGTTTGCTTCTCGGCCCTTGTGAGGCTGTCGTATCCGCTTTTCCTGATTTTGTCGAGTATGCGGTCTATCTCTTCCTGTGTGGCGCGTTTGCGTGCATTGTAGTCCCAGTCAGGGTTGCCCGTGTGGCTGTCCTGTCGGTTGCGGCGTCCGGCTTGGCTGTTGCGCCAGCGCTGCTGCATGTTGTTGAAAAACTGGGTGCCGCTGTTCCGCCGGTTGCTGCCGTCTGCCTGCCGCCGCCAATAGAGGATGAGCAGGAAACCGAAAGCCATGCCGCCGAGGTGCGCCATGTGTGCCACGCCGTCGCCTCCGTTTACTTGTCCCAGAAGGAACTCCACGACGATGGAGCCGATGACCATCCATTTGGCTTTGATGGGGAAGGGAATGGGGATGATGAACATCCGTTCGTTGGGGAACATCATGCCGAAGGCCAGCAACAGTGCGTAGAGAGCTCCCGAGGCGCCCACGGTGGTCCACAGGTTGATGTATTGGCTGACGGGTATGAGGGCCGATCCGGTGTTGACCATCTGGTAGTTGGCCAGGTCATTGCTCGCATACTGGATGTATTGGGCGAGCTCTTGACACAGACCGGCGCCCACTCCGCAGAAAATGTAATAAAAAAGGTATCTCTTGCTTCCCCATACCCTCTCTATGACGGAACCGAACATCCACAGCATGAACATATTGAACAGTATGTGTGTGAAGCCGCCGTGCATGAACATGTAGGTGACGAGCTGGTAGGTGCGGAAGTCGGGAGCCTTGAAGAAATGGAGGCCCAGGAGCGACGTGAGGTCCACGCCCATGGCCGGCCCAAGCACCTCTGTGGCCAAGAAGAGCAGCACGTTGATGAAGAGCAGGTTTTTGGTGACAGTCTGTATTTTTGGCATGATGCAGTCTTGTTGTTTGTATGGTCTTGAAAATCGATGCAAATTTACGAAAAAAGTCGGTTAAATGACTATGAAACAGTGGTTTTGCAGTGATTTTAAGGTTTTTACATCACTTTTTTTTTATTTTTGTTTGGATTATGAAACTAAAGGCCTATATTTGTTGCCACAAAATGTTGGAACAAGCATTTATATTCACAAAATAACCCAAAATTATGAACAAGACAGAATTAGTAAAGAAGATTGCTGAGGCTGCAGGTATTACCTCTGCACAGGCTAAGGCAGCATTGGATGCTACGACAGAGGCCATCAAGGATGCACTGGTAGCTGGTGAAAAGGTTCAGCTGGTCGGCTTTGGCACGTTTGCTACAAAGGAGCGTCCTGCCCGTCAGGGTGTGAACCCCCGCACGGGAGAGAAGGTGGAGCTCGCCGCCAAGACCGTTGTGAAGTTTGCTGCCGGTGCCCAGTTTGCCGACGCAGTCAACAAGTAATTGTAAAAATAATTAATAAAAAAGCCCGCGGCATGCCGTGGGCTTTTTTATTGCTGTCTGTTTCAGCAGAATGAGTTTATCCTTCAAACTGTGAGGGGTCCTTGCCGATGTAGGCCAGGATGCCGCCGTCGACGTAGAGCACGTGTCCGTTGACGGCATCGGAGGCGTGTGAAGCCAAGAACACGGCAGGGCCGCCCAGCTCAGAGGGGTCGAGCCAGCGTCCGGCGGGAGTCTTGGCGCAGATGAACTTGTCGAACGGATGACGGCTGCCGTCAGCCTGGCGCTCGCGCAGGGGAGCTGTCTGCGGTGTGGCGATGTAGCCCGGACCGATGGCATTACACTGGATATTGTAGGGGCCATACTCTGAGCAGATGTTGCGTGTGAGCATCTTCAGGCCACCTTTGGCGGCGGCGTAGGCAGACACGGTCTCGCGGCCGAGCTCCGACATCATGGAGCACATGTTGATGATCTTGCCCTCTTTGCGCTCGATCATCTCGGGCAGCACAGCCTTGGAGCAGATGAACGGGCCGACAAGGTCGATGTCGATGACCTGCTGGAAGTCTTTGCGGCTCATCTCCACCATGGGGATGCGCTTGATGATACCGGCGTTGTTGACCAGGATGTCAATCTGTCCGATTTCCTCGTGTACCTGCTTCACGAGAGCCTCGACGGCATTCTCGTCGGTGACGTTGCAGACATATCCGTGCACGTTCTCGATGCCCTCCTCCTTGTAGGAGGCCAGACCGCGGTCCACGTGCTCCTGGTCGATGTCGTTGAAGATGATGTTCTTCACACCGGCAGCGTGGAAAGCCTTTGCGATGTTGAAACCGATACCGTAAGTGGCGCCTGTGATCCAAGCGTTCTTACCTTCCAATGAAAAGTCTTTCAAACTAGTCATAAACCTATAGTTTTAAGTTAATAAGTCGATTATACGATTGCAAAGATAATAATTTTATTTGGTTCACATTCTAATTATAGAACGTTTCTTTGGGCCAAAACACTTAAATAACTTAAACGCACTGCAGCCCCCTTCGGCTGGAAAGGGCTGCGGCCGCCCGTGTTCTTCGGGCATTCCCGTTGCCCCTGCGCAGGCTGATGGCGATGGCGCGTCCCCGCATGATTTCTCGCCCAGCAAGGCTTGTTCACACGCAAGGTCATCATTCCTCACCGCCGCCGTTGTATCCGCCCATGCTTCCCGGTTCATCATCCATCTGCCCCTGCTGCTCGCGGTTGGGCTTGCGCTTGGCATAGTTGTTTCCGAAGTTCCAGGTCACCGTGAGCTGCACACGGCGGCTGCCGCGACGGTTGAGCTGCTGGCGGGTGAAGGTCTCCGATGACGAGAAGGTGCTGAACTTTCGGCTGTCGAGCAGGTCGCGGCAGTTGAGGCTCACCTGTAGCTGTTTGTTGAGGAAGTTCTTGCGCACGCCGAGGTCCACGCTGTAGTTCGCCTTGCGGTATCCCTGTGCCGTCGACTGGCGGCTGCGGTAGTTGCCGCTGGCTTGCACTGAAAAGTCGTAGGGCAGTTGTACCTGCGCAATCATGCGGGCGCTCCATGTGAAGTTGTGGTCGCCTGCACCAGTCACCGTCTGTCCGTCGATGTCGTAGCTAAAGCCGTCGATCTTGTAGTAGTAGGCGTTGGCGTTGGTCGTCAGGTCTACCATGCGGAGGAAGCGGTTCTTGAGCGTCAGTTCCAGTCCGGCGCGCTGGTCTTTGGCCACGTTGAAGTTGCTGGAGTACATCACGCCGTCGGCTGCGCTCTGCCAGCTGATGCGCTGGATGATGTCGGTGGTGGGGCGGTAGTAGGCCGAGACCATCAGTGAGTGTTCAGTCCATGTGCGCAGGTAGTTGAACGAGAACGAATTGGAGAAGGCGGGTGTCAGTTCCGGGTTTCCGAAGCTCACCATTGTGGCGTCGCGCGTGTCGCGGAAGCTGTTGAGCTGTCCGCCCCACGGACGGCGGAGGCGGCGTGTGTAGTTGAGCTGGAACTGGTCGTTGTCTGTCAGCTGGTAGGACAGGAAGACGCTGGGGAACAGTTGGAAATAGTCTTTCTTGAAGGGCTTGTCCCTCAGTGTGGCGTCGTTCTCCTGGGCCCAGGTGTAGCTCTCGGTGTTGACCTTCCAGTATTCGCCCCGCAGGCCAGCCATGACGCCCAGCTTGCCGAACTTCATTGTAGCGGTGGCGTAGGCGGCATGCAGGTCCATATTGTAGATGAAGCGGTTGTAGTAGGCTTCGTCCATTGTGGCGTTGCTGCCGTCCCAGCTTGTCTGGTCTATGTAGCTCTCCTGTGGCGTGTTCTCATGCGAGAAGGTGCCCTGGTAGCCGGCTTGCAGTTTCACCTGTTCGGTGATAGGGTTCTCGTAGTCAAGCTTCACCTCCCACGTGCGGTTGTTCAGGTACATGGGCCGGCTCTGCCATTCGTAGTCGGTGGGATGGGTGGGGTCGGTCCAGGCGGTGGAGTCCTGGTAGATGTTCTGGTTGTCCGATTTCCATTTGTCGAAGCTCACCACGAAGTCGAGATAGTGCCTGTCGGTGAAGTTATGGCGGTAGTTCAGCTCGCCGTAGTACATGTTCATGTTGCCTTTGCCCGTGGTGTTGCGCGTCATGAGGCGTGTGTCGGCAGATGCGCCGATGGTGCCGTAGTGGTAGGGCGTGCTGCTCCACTCGTTGTCACCGCCGTGCATGAGCATGCCGCTGAGCGAGACATCGTCTTTCTTCGTGGCATGGAGCGTGATGCCGGCACGCGCGAAGAGGCTGTTGCCCATTCTTGAGTTGTCGGCCTTGTACTGCTGGTAGGTGTTGGTGTTGAGGTATTGCTGGTAGCTCTCGTTGTGCCCTTTGTCGGCGTGGTGGCGGTAGCCGATATTGGCATAGGCGTCGACCAGGCGGCTGTTCATGTTGATGTTGAACGAGGTGTTTGCGCCGCCTTGTGTGTTTCCTCCCGCCTGTACGGAGCCGTAGTAGCCCGGCTTGAGGTCTTTCTTCAGCACGATGTTGATAATGCCTGATCCGCCCTCGGCGGAGAACTTGGCAGAGGGGTTGTCGATGACTTCAATGCGCTCTATCGATTCGGCCGGCAGTTGCTGCAGAATCTGGGCGCGGTTGTCCGTTGTCAGGCCGCTGGACTTGCCGTTGATCCACACCTCCACGCTGGCGTCGCCGCGTAGTGAGACGTTGCCGTCGTTGTCCACCTCGACCGACGGGATGTTCTCCAGCACGTCGGAAGCGGCGTCGCCGGCGTTGGTGATGAGCTGCGACACGTCGAACGACTTGCGGTCCACTTCCAGTTTCATAGCCGAGCGCATGCCTTTCACCGTCACCTCGCCTAGTGTGCGGGTGTTTTCGCGCATGTAGAGCAGGAGCGTTGCGGTGCGGTTGTTGTCGGTGATGGTCACCTGCCGGCGCACATCGCGGTAGCCCATGAGGTTGGCCGTGAGGATGTATGTGCCGGGTTTCAGGTCGACCATGTTGAACTGGCCTGTCTCGTCGGTGATGTCTCCCTGCACCAGTTTCGTCGTGTCGGTGGTCGTGGTGAGACGCATGTTTACGAACTCCAGGGGCGTGTTGCTTTGCCGGTCAAGTATCTTTCCCTTGATCAGTCCCTGTGCGTGGGCTGCCATTGCGAACAACAGCAGCAAGTATGTCATTGTGGTTTTCATGTTATGTATGATGGGCGCAATAGCGGTGCGCCGGCCGCCGTCGTGTGATTGTGGCTTGCCGGGACTGTTCCCGGAGTAGCGGCAGGGGCAAAAAGAAAATGCCAAACGCCTGATTTCAAGCATTTGGCATTTCTAAAGGTTGTCGTACGCGGACTCGAACCACGACAAACAGAACCAAAACCTGTTGTGCTACCATTACACCATACGACAATCTTTCTGAAAGATTAGTGTTGCAAAGGTAGTGGTTTTTTGGGCCACTACCAAATTTTTTATCACTTATTTATGTCGTGAGCCAAAAGAAATTGCTTGACTTTTCCGCGAAGCGTGCACCATTGGCCCCGGCGTTTTGTCCCCAATCATGGAGGGTGGGGGTGCCGTCGGCCATGGGGACACGTGTTATTTCACGGTGATCAAGTAGTAGTTCTTCTTGCCGCGCTGCACCAGGAGATATTTGCCGTCGATGAGGTCTTCGCTTGTGACGGGCTGGTCGAAGGCAGCGAGCTTCTCCTTGTTGAGGCTCACGCCGTTGCCTTTCACCATCTTGCGCATCTCGCCCTTGGAGGGGAAGATGTCCCAACCGTCCTGGCAGAAGAGGTCGATGGCGGCGCCGCCGAGCATCTCCTTGGGCATCTCGTAGTGGGGGACGTCCTTGAAAACGTCGTTGAGCGTGGCCTCGTCGAGCTTGGCGAGCTGGTCCTTGGTGGCCTTGCCGAACAGGATGTTGCTGGCGGAGATGGCCATGTCGAGGTCCTCTTTCGAGTGGACCATGACGGTCACCTCTTCGGCCAGACGCTTCTGGAGCGTACGGCGTCCAGGGTCCTGACGGTGGTCGGCAATGAGGGCGTCGATGGTCTCCTTGTCGAGGTCGGTGAAGATGCGGATGTATTTCTCAGCCTCGTCGTCGGCCACGTTGAGCCAGAACTGGTAGAACTGGTAGGGTGTGGTGCGGTTGCGGTCGAGCCAGACGTTGCCGCTTTCCGTCTTGCCGAATTTCTTGCCGTCGGCCTTGGTGATGAGCGGACAGGTGAGGCAGTAGGCTTGTGCTTCGCTTCCCAGTGTGCGGCGGATCAGTTCGATGCCGGTGGTCATGTTGCCCCACTGGTCGTTGCCGCCCAGTTGCAGGCGGACGCCGTACTTCTGGTACTGGTAGAGGAAATCGTATCCCTGAAGGAGCTGGTAGGTGAACTCGGTGAACGACAGTCCGTCGCGCGATGTGCCGTTGAGGCGTTGCTGCACGCTCTCCTTGGCCATCATGTAGTTGACGGTGATGTGCTTGCCCACCTCGCGTGCGAAGTCGAGGAAGGTGAAGTCCTTCATCCAGTCGTAGTTGTTGACGAGCACGGCTTTGTTGGGCTCCGTTCCATCGAAGTCGAGGAACTTGGACACTTGCTTCTTGATGGCTTCCTGGTTGTGGTAGAGCGTTGCTGCATCAAGCAGGTTGCGCTCCTGGCTCTTTCCGGAAGGGTCGCCGATCATGCCGGTGGCACCGCCCACGAGCAGATAAGGCTTGTGGCCGCAACGCTGCAAGTGGCGAAGCATCATGATACCGCAGAGATGTCCGATGTGCAGGGAGTCGGCGGTAGGGTCGGTGCCCAGATAGGCGGACACCATGTTTTCCATCAAGAATTCTTCGGTGCCGGGCGTTATTTGTGCCAGCATACCGCGCCATTTCAGTTCTTCAACGAAATTTTTCATATGGGTTAATCATTTAATGCCTGTCAGCATGATTTTTGTTTGTTGTTATTAGGGGGTGTTGTCTGTCTTTCGGGGAGGCGTCTTGTGTGCCGGACTGACTGCCGGAGGCTCTGCGGAAGGTGAAGGTCTCGGGTACAGGGTCGTAACCGCTTCCGCCCCAAGGGTTGCACCTGCATATCCGCCATACGGCCAGCAGCAATCCCTTGACGGGGCCGTGTTTGAGCAGGGCTTGGCGCGCATACTCGGAACAGGTGGGGAAGAAGCGGCAAGAGGGAGGCGTATAGGGTGTGATGAACTTTTGGTAAAACCTGATGGGCATCACCAGTAGCAGCGCGACAGCGTGTGACAATGTGTTCGGGGTTCTTTCCATAGGTCAACCCTGTTGGCTTGTTGGCCCTTGGAGGGTGTCGGGGTGCCTGGTCTCTTGGCATTTCTCCAGTTTCTCCCGTACCCGTGTCAGCAGGTTGATGACTCTCTCCTCCACCTGCCGCGTTTCGTAGAGGCGGCCGTCGGTCCAGATAAATGCGAGAGCCACCGCCTTGTCGGCGATGATGCTCTTGTTCTTGCGGTAGGCTTCGCGCACCTGTCGTTTGACCCGGTTGCGCTTCACGGCACGCTTGAAGTGCTTTTTCGGCACGCTGATGAGCATCTTGGCCTTGGGCAGAGGGCGCACAGGCTGGCCGTTGACCTTGTCTTCGCAGGGGCTGCCGCCGTCCTCGCCGTCGTCCAGGGGCATGTAGACCACACGCAGGGGAAAGGCCGACATCGATCGGCTTCTGTTGCTCGAGAAGATGGCTTCGATGAGCTTGTGGCTGCAGATGCGCTCCTCCTTGTGTAGCGTGGCTGGATAGGTGATGCTCATGGTTGTGGATTGTGGCAGATGGCCTGCCTTGTCTTATTTGCTGTTTTCCTTGTCGAGATAAGCCTTGAGCGCAGCCACCATCGACGGGTATTCCGGCGTTCCGGCCATGAGGTCGAGCCTCAGTCCGGCACTTTCCACGGCCTTGGCGGTGGCGGGTCCGAAGACACCGATCTTGTATTTCCCATCCTTGATGCCGGGAAGCGACTCGCCGAGGTAGTGAACCCCGGTGGGTGTGGAGAAGATGAGCATGTCGCAGTCGAACGTCTTGATTTCCTCTTCGCTGAAATTGTTGCTGACGGTGCGGTACATGATGCACTCCTTGTGGACAAGTCCCTTGGCGTCGAAGAGCTTGGTCAGCTCGTCGGTGTGTGCGCTACTTTGCGGCACGAGATACTTCTCGCCCTTGTGCTTCAGCATGACGGGCAGCAGGTCCTCGACCTTGCCGGATGTGCCAAAGAACACTTTGCGCTTGCGATACTGCACATATTTCTGGATGTAAAGCGAGATGGTCTCGGTCACACAGAAATATTTCATGGTCTCGGGGATGTTGAGGCGCATGTCCTTGGCAATCAGGAAAAAGTTGTCAATGGCGTGCCTTGAGGTGAAAACGATGGCAGAGTAGGAGAGAATGTCTATCTTCTGCTGGCGGAATTCCTTGGCGGTCAGTCCTTCCACCTTGATAAATGGGCGGAAAACGATTTCCACGCCATAGTTCTTTTCTATGTCGAAGTAGGGAGATTTCTCACTGGCCGGTTTGGGCTGTGAAATCAAAATCTTCTTGATCATCTGTACTAAAAATTCGTTTTTAAAAG
Organism: Oscillospiraceae bacterium; assembly: GCA_963610435.1. Lineage (GTDB taxonomy): Bacteria > Bacteroidota > Bacteroidia > Bacteroidales > Bacteroidaceae > Prevotella. Next base: position 50,017 of record CAVDNW010000018.1, read on the forward strand.
TTCATCCGTCAATACCAAAATGCCCCACAAGGCACCCAATGGCATAATTTCAAGTGTGCAAAAGTACAAAATATTTTGCAAAGCGGTCCTGTTTCTTTGGAAAAAGATAAGATAAGTCTTGTAAAAAGTAAGCAATTTGCCCAAGATGACAACCAAAAGGGTATAAAGCACTACGCTTTCGATGGACAGGTTGAAATAGACCAAGAGCATGACGGCGGGGAAGATGAGGATGCCTTCTGTGGAGACTAGGAAGAGGCTTGACTTCGTCCATTGTTCATTATTTTTCTTATCAAAGAACACCCATCCCACAGCGGCGCTGAGACACATCTTCAGGAGGAAATAGAGGGCGAAGATGCCGGTGTAGATGCCGATAATCTGATAGTGTGGCAGGATGAAGGTCTCCTTGAAGGAGGTCTGTCTCCAGAGGAAGAAGAGCAGTGAGCAGAGCAGGCAGGTCTGCAGGACGAGGAAAATCTGGAAGCGCAGCTCAGAGCTGGTTTCGGTGATGACGGTGGTGCCTTCGCGCTGGAGGCGGAAGAAGTTCTTGATCTGCCGGCTGATGAAATTGCCCGACTTGGAGATGGATAGCGTAGCGAGGATGAAGCATCCGAGAAGCACCGATGTGATGAGGTCATCGCCGGCGATGGTGTAGGGCACAGGGTCGCCGGCCACTCCCTGCCGGTAGGTGGCGTACTCGGGGCGGTAGACAGAGTCGGGCTGGACGAGCGAGCGGCTGTGGTAGAGCGGCTTGCTGAGTGAGAAGTCCGATGGCACGTCGGCCTTGGTGGTCGGCGTGCACATCGGGTTGGGGCGCTTGCTCCAGTCGACGTCGGGTATATGGATGTTGGCTCTGACGGCCGAGTCTTGTTGCCAGGGCGTGGCATCCTTGGGCAGCATGTTGAGAATTTGCCTCGGTGTGTGCAGTCCTTCGGTCTTGTGAGGGGTCGCTGCGGTGTGGAGCGCTGTGTCGCTGGCCGCAACGGAGTCTGGAGTAAGCGTGAGTGACATGTGCGATGCGAATGATTAAAGGCCGAAAGCCTTGCGGATATTCTTCACCTGGTCGAGTTTCTCCCAAGTGAACAGCTCCACGGCCATCTCTTTCCGTTCGTGGTAGCGGCTGGTGAAGACCTTCTTCACCACCTCGTTTTTGCGTCCCATGTGTCCGTAGGCGGCTGTTTCGAAGTAGATGGGCTGTCTGAGGTTCAGTTTGCGCTCGATGGCGTTGGGCGTGAGTTCGAAGAGCTCGCTGACCTTGCGTGCTATCTCGCCGTCGCTCATGGCGACGTGCTTCTTGCCGTAGGTGTTGACGTAGACGCTGACGGGCTTGGCCACGCCGATGGCATAGGCCAGCTGCACGAGCATCTCGTCGCTGACGCCGGCGGCCACCATGTTCTTGGCGATGTAGCGTGCGGCGTAGGCTGCCGAGCGGTCCACCTTCGACGGGTCCTTGCCTGAGAAGGCGCCGCCTCCGTGAGCTCCCCGCCCGCCGTAGGTGTCGACGATGATCTTGCGGCCCGTGAGGCCCGTGTCTCCGTGGGGGCCTCCGATGACGAACTTGCCTGTGGGGTTGACGAAGTATTTCTCCTGGCCGTCGAAGAGGGCCAGCACTTTGTCGCTGAGCTGCTGCTTGACGCGTGGCATGAGGATGTTGACGACATCGTGGCGGATGGTGGCGAGCATCTGCTCGTCGGCCTTGAGCTGCGCCTCGGGTGTATTGTCGTCGGGCTGTACGAAATCGTCGTGCTGTGTGGAGACAACGATGGTGTCGATGCGCTGGGGAACGCCGTCGTCGCTGTACTCGATGGTCACCTGGCTCTTGGAGTCGGGGCGGAGGTAGGTCATCTGCTTGCCTTCCTTGCGGATGTCGGCCAGTGTGCGCATGATGAGATGTGCCAGGTCGAGTGTGGCGGGCATATAGTTGTCGGTCTCGTTGCAGGCGTAGCCGAACATCATGCCCTGGTCGCCGGCGCCCTGGTCTTCTTCGCGCTCGCGGCTGACGCCCTGGTTGATGTCGTCGCTCTGCTCGTGGATGGCGGTGAGGATGCCGCATGAGTTGCCGTCAAACTGGTAGTCGGCCTTGGTGTAGCCGATGCGGTTGATGGTCTTGCGGGTCACGGTCTGCAGGTCGATGTACTGCGACGAGCGCACCTCGCCCATGATGATGACCTGTCCAGTGGTGTTGAAGGTCTCGATGGCACAGTGGGCCTCGGGATCATAAGCCAGAAACTGGTCGAGCAGGGCGTCGGACACCTGGTCGGCAACTTTGTCGGGATGTCCTTCCGACACGGATTCGGATGAGAAAAGATAACTCATTTTACATTACTTTCTTTTACGTGGAGACGCATGCGAGTAACCGTAAAATCTGAGGGGGATTTTGCAGTTTTAGCATTTTTTACTGTGGTTGCAAGCAGCCAAATTCTTCCACAACGTTAAACAAATGTTTTAAAGTGCGTGCAAAGTTACGTGTTTTTGGCGTATTGGCAAAGGAAAAGGGAATTAAAATTATCAGTGTCCGGTAAACTTGCGGATTAATAAAACGTCATTTCCGCTTATTCTTATTATCTTTGTAAATAACTTCTGCACAAGCGACAAACAAAGAATGGGAACGTTTCGCTCGATAGATGAATTGGTGAGAGCCCTCGACAGGGAGAAAGTATTGCTGAAGGAGATGTTTGCCA
>CAVDNW010000019.1:0-52446 GCA_963610435.1 Oscillospiraceae bacterium
ATACTATTCATGTGCGCATACTGAAAAACAGAGTGTAAAATTTCAAAATTGACAGGACATGAATTATTTTTTATTGGCGGAAACCGATTTCTTCCGCCGGATAAACGAAGCCGGGGACTGCAATATAGAAAAAGCATACACGGCTTTCGCCACCCAAGTGATTGAACTGTGTATCGGCAGCCCGGACACGAACCGAACCATCATCGCATTGGCTTACATAGAAATCGAATTACAGCATCATCCCGTGCGTAACCTTCCCGAAGAAAAGAAGGAAATAGCCAACTATGTCAGCAAAGCTCTCTCTTTCGTAAGGAAGATGCAGAAGTTTCTTGCCGCTCCCCAAGTGCCGCCACTAATCCCCATCCAAACATCCACCGACAACACAAACGAAAATACAGCCTCACCCTTGCAATGGACAGGCAACGCCATCGACCTCGTGGAGCTGATATACGGCATCAACGAGATGGGCTGTATCAACAACGGCAATATGCCGCTCAAACAGCTTGCCCCACTCCTGTACAAAATATTCGGCGTGGAATCAAAGGACTGCTACCGTTTCTACATTGACATCAAACGCCGGAAGAACGAGAGCCGCACCTACTTCCTTGACAAAATGCAGGAAAAACTGAACGAGAAGATGCTCCGTGACGAAGAGATGGAGCGTATGAGAAGATAGGCTGACTATAAAGTCCCCAAAGAATAACGGGCGGAACAAGGTATTAAACTTGCTTCGCCCGCTTTCATTTGCCGCTCGTCAGCCCGGTTATTTCTGCTGTAACAGGTGTTTCAGATTGTCGTCGTTGGCAATCCGCTCCAGTTCCTCTTGAACAATCTGCTTGACTTCCTCCTTGATACGCCTGTAATTCGCCTGCACCGTTTCTTTCATGCGGTCGTTGCCATCCTCGTCCGTGAAGTCTGTAATAACGGGTATCTTCTTGTAGACTTTTTCCTCACGCTTCACCTTCTCGGCGTCCACGACAATCTCACAGTGAAAAATCTTCTGTTCGATACGCTCGTTGAAGTTGTCGGACACCGAACCGACAAACATTCCCTGCGTCAAGCCGGAAATTTTGCTGGGCGGGATAAGCGCGTCCATCTGCGTGTTTATAGAGGTGGAAACATCCTGCCGGTTGATGGAAATGGACTGTCGCTTCTGCAACACCTTACCGAAACGTTCGGATAGTGTCTTGGCAGTTTCGCCTACAACCTGACCAGAGAAGATATTGCCGACGGTGTTCATTACCACTTTGGCTTCCTTATCGCCATAGTCGCGTACTAACTGGCTGAAATCCTGAAAGCCCAGACACACGGCAACCTTGTTACTTCGTGCAGTGGCGATAAGGTTGTCCAGCCCCTTGAAATATATCGTCGGCAGCTCGTCGATGATGACGGATGACTTCAACATCCCCTTTTTGTTGATGAGCTTTACGATACGGGAGTTATACAGACCGAGAGCCGCACCGTAAATATTCTGACGGTCGGGATTATTACCCACGCACAGGATTTTCGGCTCTTCGGGATTATTGATGTCCAGCGTAAACTCGCTGTCCGACATGACCCAATAGAGTTGCGGGGAAATCATGCGCGAAAGTGGAATTTTTGCACTTGCTATCTGCCCTTGAAGCTGCTCAGCCGCCCCACCGAGCCAAGCATCCATGAATGGTGAGAGGTAGTTTTCAAGTTCGGGATATGAAGAAAGAATCGGGAAAATATCCTCGTAACGGCGGTTCAGAAACTCAATGGCATGGGGGAACGTGCAATACTTACCACCCTTATAGATTTTGAGATACCATATAATGCTGGCAAACAAGATAATAGGTGATTCTACGAAGAAGTCGCCCTGCTTCTGCACCCACGTTTTATTGAGATTGAGCATAATCGTGTACGCACTCTCATAAGCGTCCGTAATATCCTCCATGAAGTCCGGGTGGATAGGATTGCAACGGTGTGAGCGTCGTGGGTCATCGAAGTTTATCACATAAAACTTCGGTTTCACCTTGTAGCCCTCCGGGTGGTTCAGCAGATGATTGTAGGCTATCGTGGACAAGTCGCTAAATTTGAAGTCGTACACATACATCGAGAAGCCCTTTTCAATCTGCTGCTTGATGAAATTATTTACCACTGCGTATGACTTTCCACTGCCCGGCGTACCCAACACGATGGAAGCCCTAAATGGATTCACGACATTGATCCAGCCGTTGTTCCAACGCTTTTTGTAGTAAAACCGTGTCGGAAGATTGACCGAATACTCGCTTTCGATAAGCCTTGTTTCCTGCATGAAACTCTCGTTCTCATTATTGAACACATCGTCCATGAGGTTATGCTTCAACAGGCGGCTCATCCACAGACCGCCCATCAGCAGGCAGACATAACCTGCACCAACGGTCAGGATATACAGTCCCGTCACCGCCTCTATCGGGAGCGGCAAAGCCAATATCCACCAGTTGAGGAAGAACAGCACAAAGCCAACGGCAAGGGCTATCCAGATTCGTCCCCAAGTGATTTTCTCACCTTTCACGCCCTTTGTCCCCAGACAGGACAGGGCAAGCAGGAGGACGGCAAACAGTTTCGTGTACAGTATGGAACGGAACAGCCCCGCCGTGCGGTTGAAGTTTATCAGGATTCTGTCCACCACACCGATGTCCACACCCCAAAGCCGGATGGCTTCGTAGCAGAACCAGTACACGTTCATGACCACTAAAATAATACTCACGGCACGCAGAAAATCCATGATTTTCGCCAATGCCCTCAAATCGTCTTCTTGTTGTGACATACATTGATTTTTTGATTGTTGATACTTTCGGTTACATTCCCAAGCCCTTGCGCTTCTTCTTTTTCTTCTTGCGCTGCATCGCCCGAATGAAGGCTTCCTCCTCAGCGTCCACTGCCGGACCTTCGGGGGCAAACAGGTTCATGCCACCGGAATGGCTCTCGTATTCCCATCCAGAATATCCTTGTTTGTCCTCTTGTCCCTCCACCGTAACGGAAAGAGAAATCGGCGGCTGTCCGGCATAAGGCAGCGTGAAGTGTTCCTGCAAGGCGTTGGCGGAAAGTTCCTTGCCCATACGCGAGCCGTTCAGCACGCAGCCCGTGCGGTGGTCGATGAACGTGGCTCCATAGATGCGCCCTTCCTCCGTGTAGCGCAGTACGGTGTCGATGCCCTTCCCTTTGAGGGTGGCTACAAACTTCTCCTTGTCATACGTGCCTTCCAACACGGAAAGGACGGTGCGTTTCGTCATGTCAGCAAGTTTCCTGTCCTTAATCTCCTGCTTGGAACGGGCAAACTTCTTCTGCACGGCTTCATAGCCGACGGACTTCCCGAACAGCGAGGACTTGAAAGGATTGCCGACCTTGTTGCCCTTATCGTCCGTAACGGAATAGACCAGCCCGTGATACTCACGTCCGCGCACATTGCCATGCGCTTCCTCCACCGTCATATTATATAAGGAAAGGAGTGCGCGGTATTCGCCCATCGTCTGGAAGCGGTACTGCCCGCTGATAGCCTTGACGATATTTCCCGCCTGCTTCTTTACGTCGCCCGTAGAGGCGTCCACCTTGTGCAGCGGCGTGTCAAGACGGCGGTTCTTGCGTTCCGCGTCGTGCAGCCCGTATTTCCGTTCCAATTCGCGTGTTATCTGCTTGCTCCGATAAAAATTGTTCCGAGTGTCTATGCTCCTGCCGTTCTCGTCCACCCTGACCGTCACAATATGCAGATGGTGGCGGTCGATGTCCTCATGCTTGAAAACGAGATACGGCTGGTTGCCGAACCCCATCTTCTCCAGATACTCCCGTGCGATGTCCTGAAGCTCTGTGTCAGTCAGAATATCGTCGGGATGCGGATTGAGCGAGATATGCACCACCGGTTTCTCCACCTTCGACCGCACGGGCATCATGCCGAGAAAATACTCCATAGCCCGGTGGATGTCCACCTTTCCCGTACCGTCATTGTAGATGCGGTTGGTCGTCAGAAGCTGCCCTTTCGCCTCGTTGATTTTCTCCCCGTTGTAGGCAAGTGCGCCGTACAACGAGTTTCCTACACTGATTTTTGCGACCATTTTTCCTGCATTTCTCTTGAAAGTTCTACAATTTTACGGCTCAGTTTCACAAGTTCTACGGTCTGTTGCTCCAGCTTGTAGAGCAACGCCATCGCCTTTTTCTCGGAAAAATGCAGCCTCAGTTCCTTCACGACTTGGTTGTAGTTCGTACCTATCGCGCGGAACTGCGCATGAAAATCGGACAGTTTGGTGTAGTAATCCACCAGCGTCTTGTCCACTTTCAGCACCTTGAACGGCTGTCCGAAGAAGTGCGCCTTCAGGAAAACCGACTTGGCGTAAACGCCGGACTTCTCGAACATGGAGAGGAAACGGTTGTGTTCCTCCTCGCTGAAACGGACGGTGTAGCGGAACACCGCCGGATCGAGTTTGGGATTTCTCCCGCCTTTGTTTCTTCTTTTTTCACTCATATTACTTTGGATTTAGCGGTTTGACGGCATAAGCCGCCGCTTCGAGGCACAGACACCGCAGGTTTGAGAGGCTTCCCGACTTCGGAGGGTAAGCCCGCCCCCTGCAAGGGCAAGGCGTTTTCGTGGCGGCTCAAAATGTTTTGAGCGGCTGAAAACATACCTTGCTATGTTCAGGTGAACATAAAAATCCGTCGGGGACGGATTGGGGGAATGCCTTTCAAACTCCGGGCTGCGCCACCTGCGGCGAACCCTGCCGTTCGGGTGCAAAGTTACGCCCTTAACGCGGTATCGGACAGAGGCTTGACCCGGACAATCAGTGCCAACCGGCGCAACGTGCTGCCACTTGCCGGAGAAGTGATACGGATTCAAAAATATCCTTGTTTATTTGCAGCATGATTCAAGAAACGAACGATTTGAAGATATGGAAAAAGAAACTTTCAGATACCCGGCAAACCGCTTCGGCGGATATTTGCCGAACCGAATATCCGAACCGTCGGATACCCGGTTTTCCAGTGACGCGGTGATTCACGGATTCAATGACTTCATGACGCAATGCCGTCATTCATCGGTTATCCGAATCCCGGCTTCACCATTGAAGCGGATACGTGACGAACCGCCCGGATAATGATTCACGGACGCGGATATGTATGTCACCGCTTCCGTACAGGAACAGGAAAACAATTCATCAACCATTAAAAGCAATAGAACCATGAGTAATGAAATCTTCGTTGCATTCGCAACACAAAAGGGAGGCATCGGCAAATCGACCGTCACGGCTCTTGCCGCCAGCTACCTCCACAACGTGCAAGGTCACAATGTCGCCGTCATAGACTGCGACGCCCCGCAGCACAGCATCCACGGGCTGCGCGAACGTGAAACGAAACTTATCGACGAGAGCCTCTATTTCAAGGCACTCGCGTGTGACCACTTCCGCAAAATAAAAAAGAACGCCTATCCGGTCATTGCAAGCGACGCCCTTAACGCCCTTGACGATGCCGAAAGGATGCTTGCCGAAGAAGAAATGAAACCGGACATCGTGTTCTTCGATATGCCGGGAACGCTGAAAAGCAACGGGGTGGTAAAGACCCTCTCGCAGATGGACTACATCTTCGCGCCCATGAGTGCCGACCGCTTCGTCGTGGAAAGCACCCTGCAATTCGCCGTGATGTTCCGTGACAACCTCATGACGACGGGACAGGCGAAAACAAAAGGGCTGTACCTGTTCTGGACGATGGTGGACGGCAGGGAAAAGAACGGGCTGTACGATCTGTATGAAGATGTGATTGCCGAAATGGGGTTGTCGGTGTTGTCCACCCGCCTGCCCGACAGCAAGAAGTTCCGGCGCGACCTCTCGGAAGAGCGCAAGAGCGTTTTCCGCTCTACCATCTTCCCGATGGACGCATCCCTTCTGAAAGGGAGCGGCATCCGTGAGTTCTCGGAAGAGATAAGCCGTATCATCAAACCTCAATGAGCATGGGCAGCAGGAAAGTGAACACCGAAGGCATCGACGAGGAACTGTTGATAGCCTCCATCGGCAGACGCAAGCAGGACGGGACCCTGTACCGTGTGCAGGAGCCGTCCGTGCCTGCCCCCGAAGAAGAGAGCGTCCCGGAAACGGAACCGCCGCCCACGGCATCCCCGTCAAGGGAGAAGGTGCAAAAAGACACCGCCCGCCGCAAACGGCAGGAGGACGACTATTCCGGTCTATTCCTCCGCCGCAACGAGATAAAGACACGCCAGTGCGTCTATATCAGCCGGGACGTACACAGCAAGATTCTTAAAATCGTGAACGACATCGCCGGACGGGAAATTTCGGTAGGCGGCTATGTGGACACCGTGTTGCGCCAACATCTGGAACAGCACAAGGAGAAAATAAACGAACTGTACAAGAAACAACGTGAAGATTTAATATGAATATGGATATGAATCAGGAAAAGAACCAGAAAAACAGAAGTCCGCACCATGACGGCGGAGGTATGCTTGCCCAAGTGCAGGCGAGTGTGGAAATCCTGTCGCCCGTGCCGGTAAGCGGCAAATGCGGCGAAAAGGACTATGAACGGCTTTTCATCCGTGAACCCGAAGTAAAGGCACGCGAGGGGAAGATGGCATACGTGCGCCCGGAGTATCACGACCGCATCATGCGCATAACCCGTGTGATCGGGCATGACAGGCTATCGCTGTCCGCCTACATCGACCATGTGCTTACACACCACTTCAACCAGTGCGAAGAGGCGATAAAGAGCCTTTACGCCCGGAATTACGATGCCGTATTTTAATCATCAAAAAGAAAAAGAAATGAGAAGAAAAAAGAATGATTATCGTGCCTTCCTGAAAAAATCAGGCTTCAAGGCAAGGGAAGGGAAACAAGTGTCCATCAGCAAAGAGACCCATGACAAGGTTGCCATGATTGTCCGCTGGCTGGGTGATGGTGAAGTCACAATGGCCGACTTCACTGAGAACGTGGTAAGCGAGTTTCTCCGTACCCACCGCGACGAACTGAACCGTATGTTGAACGCACTCCCCAGAGTAGAACTATGAGCATGACGATGATTCTCCTGACCGTATCGCTCAGCTGTAACCTGTGGTTCCTGTTCCTGCTGCTTTACGACCGTATCATGGAAACGAGATTCGTCCGCTTCCTTAAAGGCATTGCCGGGCTATGGCGGTCATTGGGCGGCACGGAGGTGAAGCAGGAAACGGTACGGGAAACACCTCCCGCAGAAACATCGGACATCATCGGCAAAAGCCGTTTCAGGATGGCATCAACCCGGACAACCGCTGCCATACCGACGCAAGAAGCCGCCACTTCGGAAAAAGGCATTGAGCTGTCGGAGGAAGAGGCTACTTTTGACGACGGAAACACGGAAACCGTGTCCCACCCGGCACAAGTCCCGGAGGAAAAACTCGATGAAACCTTCACGAGCATCCCGCCTTCGGAACTGGAGTTCGGGGAGGATGAACCGGAGGACGGAACGCCCGACACACCAAGAGCTACGGGGAGCAGTTTTGACGAGATAGACGATGCGGTCAGAGCTGCCAAGAACCCGGAAGCGACAACAGCAGAACGGGAACGTGCGGCAAAGGTCTTCTCCGATATGGAAGGAACGGAACTGTACGAGAAACTGATGTCCGGTTCGACGGAACTGAGCATCCGTATCAAGGGGCTTATCGAAGTCCGGCTGAAGAAACCGAAAAAGGAATTTACCGTACCCGACAACATTGACGAGTTCAATATCCGGGACTATGTATAACGGCTAAAAAAGAATGGAAATGAAAACGTAAGACAGCATCACACCACGCGCACGGCGGTACAAGGTACAGCCAATCCGCAACGGACACACCCAAGTCCGTAGAAACAAACGGGCAACCACTAAAACCAAAGCAAAGTAATCAAGTATCAACCGCCCGAAAAAGGACTATCCACCCTTTGGACGGCACAAAAAGAACAGTTTATGAACAAGAACATCAGACAAAAGTTAATCATCTCTGCGGCACTTATGATTGCCGCAACCGCCTCCGCTTTCGCACAGGGAAACGGTCTGGCAGGCATCAACGAAGCCACCTCTATGGTGAGTTCGTATTTTGACCCCGGCACGAAATTAATTTACGCCATCGGCGCGGTAGTCGGGCTTATCGGTGGCGTGAAAGTGTACGGAAAATTCTCGTCCGGCGACCCGGACACGAGCAAGACTGCTGCCTCGTGGTTCGGGGCTTGCATCTTCCTGATTGTCGCCGCCACTATCCTGCGCTCATTCTTTCTTTAATAAACAATGTATGGCTGAATACCCGATAAACAAGGGTATCGGCCGTCCGGTCGAGTTCAAGGGTTTGAAGGCTCAGTACCTCTTCATCTTCTGCGGAGGTCTGCTGGCTCTCTTCGTCCTGTTCGTCATCCTCTATATGGTCGGCATCGACCAGTGGATATGTATCGGCTTCGGCGCGGCATCGTCTTCCGTCCTCGTATGGCAGACCTTCGCGCTGAACGCCCGGTACGGCGAACACGGGCTGATGAAATTGGGAGCGGCAAGGAGCCATCCCCGATACCTTATCAACCGGCGGCGGATCACCCGATTATTCAAACGGCAACGAAAGGAAGAAACGACATGAGAAATACATCCAAAATGACAACACTGGAAAACAAGTTCCCCCTGTTGGCTGTGGAGCATGGCTGCATCATTTCCAAAGACGCCGACATCACGGTGGCTTTTGAGGTGGAATTGCCGGAGCTTTACACCGTGACGGGCGCGGAGTACGAGGCGATACACGGCTGCTGGTGCAAGGCTATCAAGGTGCTGCCGGACTTCTGCGTCGTGCATAAGCAGGACTGGTTCATCAAGGAACGCTACAAGCCGGAATTACAGAAGGACGACATGAGTTTTCTGAGCCGCTCCTTTGAACGCCACTTCAACGAGCGTCCGTACCTGAAACACTCCTGCTACCTCTACCTGACCAAGACGACGAAGGAACGTAACCGGATGCAGAGCAACTTCAGTACGCTGTGCCGGGGGCATATCATCCCGAAGGAGCTGGACAGGGAAACCGCCGGGAAGTTCATGGAAGCTGCCGAACAGTTCGAGCGCATCATGAACGACAGCGGCTTTGTCAGGCTGCGCCGCCTCTCCACCGACGAGCTTGTCGGGACGGAGAAGTCCGCCGGGCTGATAGAGCGTTACTTCTCGCTCATGCCCGAAGGCGACACGACCTTGCAGGACATCGACCTCTCGGCAAGGGAAATGCGCATCGGCGACAACCGCCTGTGCCTGCACACCCTCTCCGACGCGGAGGATATGCCCGGAAAGGTGGCTACCGACATCCGCTACGAGAAACTCTCCACCGACCGCTCGGACTGCCGCCTCTCCTTCGCCTCCCCCGTGGGGCTGCTGCTCTCCTGTAACCACATCTACAACCAGTATGTGATTATCGACAACAGCGAGGAAAACTTGCAGAAGTTCGAGAAGTCCGCGAGGAATATGCAGTCTCTATCCCGATACAGCCGGAGCAACAGCATCAACCGCGAATGGATAGACCAGTACCTGAACGAAGCCCATTCCTACGGGCTGACCTCGGTACGGGCGCACTTCAACGTCATGGCGTGGAGCGATGACGCGGAGGAACTGAAGCATATCAAAAACGATGTGGGTAGCCAGCTGGCGAGCATGGAGTGCGTGCCGCGCCACAATACCATCGACTGCCCGACACTCTACTGGGCGGCGATGCCCGGCAATGCGGCGGACTTTCCTGCGGAAGAGAGTTTCTACACCTTCATCGAGCAGGCGGTGTGCCTCTTCACGGAGGAAACCAACTACCGAAGCTCGCTCTCGCCCTTCGGCATCAAAATGGTGGACAGGCTCACGGGAAAGCCGCTGCACCTCGACATCAGCGACCTGCCGATGAAGCGGGGTATCACGACCAACCGCAACAAGTTCGTGTTGGGTCCTTCGGGCAGCGGCAAATCCTTCTTTATGAACCACCTCGTGAGGCAATACTACGAGCAGGGTACGCACGTGGTGCTGGTGGATACGGGAAACTCCTATCAGGGCTTGTGCGAGATGATTCGGCGCAAGACAAACGGGGCGGACGGCGTGTACTTCACCTACACGGAGGAGAAACCGATTTCGTTCAACCCGTTCTACACCGATGATTACGTGTTCGACGTGGAGAAGAAGGACAGCATCAAGACATTGCTGCTGACGCTCTGGAAGTCGGAGGACGACAAGGTGACGAAGACGGAAAGCGGCGAACTGGGCAGTGCGGTGAACGCCTACATCGAGCGTATCAGGGCTGACAGGAGCATCGTACCCTCGTTCAACACCTTCTACGAGTATATGCGCGACGACTACCGCCGTGAACTGGCGGAACGTGAGATAAAGGTGGAGAAGTCAGACTTCAACATCGACAATATGCTCACAACAATGCGACAGTATTACCGGGGCGGACGCTACGACTTCCTGCTCAACTCCACGGAGAACATCGACCTGCTCGGCAAGCGGTTCATCGTCTTCGAGATTGACAGTATAAAAGAAAATCGCGAGCTTTTCCCGGTCGTGACCATCATTATCATGGAAGCCTTCATCAACAAGATGCGCCGTCTGAAAGGCGTGCGCAAACAGCTGATAGTGGAAGAGGCTTGGAAGGCTCTATCTTCGGCGAACATGGCTGAGTACCTGCGCTATATGTACAAAACCGTGCGCAAGTATTACGGTGAGGCGATCGTGGTGACGCAGGAGGTGGACGACATCATTTCCTCGCCCGTCGTCAAAGAGAGCATCATCAACAACTCCGACTGCAAGATACTCCTCGACCAGCGGAAGTACATGAACAAGTTTGATGCCATACAGTCCCTGTTGGGTCTGACGGAGAAGGAGAAGTCGCAGATACTCTCCATCAACATGGCAAACAACCCGTCAAGGCTCTACAAGGAAGTGTGGATAGGACTGGGCGGCACGCAATCGGCGGTCTATGCCACCGAAGTTAGTGCTGAAGAGTATCTGGCGTACACCACTGAAGAAACGGAAAAAGTAGAGGTGTACCGTCTGGCGGAGCAGCTGGGCGGCGACATCGAAGCCGCCATCCGGCAACTTGCCGAAAGACGAAGGAATAAGTAAAAACCGATTCATCAACCCAAAAAGAAAATGCGTATGAGTATATCAAGAACGAAAATGCTGCAAGTCAGCAAGTGTTTAATCGGGCTGGCGGTCATGGTGCTGCAATCCTGCGATGTAGCGGACAACCGCCGTGACCTGCTTTGCGGGAACTGGGAAAGCGTGGAGGGCAAGCCCGACGTGCTTATCTACAAGGAGGGTGAAGCCTATAAGGTGACGGTGTTCAAACGGAGCGGCATCCGCCGCAAGCTGAAGCCGGAAACCTATCTCTTGCAGGAGGAGAACGGCAACCTGTTCATGAACACCGGCTTCCGTATTGACGTGTCCTACAACGAGGCGACGGACATCCTGACCTTCTCGCCCAACGGGGACTATGTGCGCGTGAACCCGAAACCGGACCATCCGATAGGCGAGCAATAAATAATGAAATCCACTAAAATCCAAAGTAACATGAGAACAAGAATAACACTTATTATCTGCCTGTGCCTGTTTGCAGTGGGCAGGGCAAGCGCACAGTGGGCGGTGATAGACCCGTCCAACATCGCGCAGAGCATCGTGAACACCTCCAAGAACGTGGTACACACTTCCACGACCGCCCAGAATATGATAAAAAATTTTCAAGAGACGGTGAAGATTTACGAACAGGGCAAGAAGTATTACGACGCACTCAAATCCGTGAACAATCTGGTAAAGGACGCCCGGAAGGTGCAGCAGACCATCCTGATGGTGGGTGACATCACCGACACCTATGTGACCAGTTTCCAGAAGATGATGCGTGACGACAACTTCACGGTGGAGGAACTCGGAGCCATCGCCTTCGGCTACACCAAGCTGTTGGAGGAATCCAACGATGTGCTGACGGAACTGAGGAACGTGGTGAACATCACCACGCTCTCCATGACGGACAAGGAGCGCATGGACGTGGTGGAACGCTGCTACTCCAAGATGAAGCGTTACCGCAACCTCGTGAGCTATTACACCAACAAGAACATTAGCGTGAGCTACCTGCGGGCAAAAAAGAAGAACGACCTCGACCGCATCATGGGGCTGTACGGGAACATGAACGAAAGATACTGGTAGCCTATGGATTTCGATAACCTTCACCAGATTCTGCGCTCGCTCTACGAGCAGATGATGCCGCTATGCGGGGACATGGCGGGCGTGGCGAAAGGCATCGCCGGGCTGGGTGCGCTGTTCTACGTCGCCTACCGGGTGTGGCAGTCGCTGGCGAGAGCCGAACCGATAGACGTGTTCCCCATGCTGCGCCCGTTCGCGATAGGCTTGTGCATCATGTTCTTTCCGACGGTGGTATTAGGCACGATAAACAGCATCATGTCGCCCGTCGTGCAGGGTACGGCAAAGATGCTGGAGGCGGAAACGCTGGACATGAACCGGTACCGTGAGCAGAAGGACAAGCTGGAATACGAGGCGATGATGCGCAATCCCGAAACCGCCTACCTTGTGTCGAACGAGGAGTTTGACAAACAGCTGGAGGAACTGGGCTGGTCGCCCGGCGACATGGTGACGATGGCGGGGATGTACATCGAGCGTGGGATGTACAACATGAAAAAGGGCATCCGCGACTTCTTTCGCGAGATACTGGAACTGATGTTCCAAGCCGCCGCCCTCGTGATAGACACCATCCGAACCTTCTTTCTCGTGGTGCTGGCGATACTCGGTCCGATAGCCTTCGCCATATCGGTGTGGGACGGCTTCCAAAGCACGCTCACGCAGTGGATATGCCGCTACATACAGGTCTATCTGTGGCTGCCCGTGTCGGATATGTTCAGCACCATACTGGCGAAGATACAGGTGCTGATGCTGCAAAGCGACATCGAACGGATGCAGGCTGACCCGAACTTCTCGCTGGATTCAAGCGACGGGGTGTACATCGTCTTCATGATAATCGGCATCATCGGCTACTTTACCATTCCCACGGTGGCAGGCTGGATTATCCAAGCCGGCGGCATGGGAAGCTACGGTCGTAACGTGAACCAGACGGCAGGACGAGCCGGAAGCATGGCGGGCAGCGTGGCGGGTGCAGCCGCAGGAAACGTGGTCGGACGTGCCGGGAAACTGCTGAAATAAAGGTATGGATTACGGGATTGGTATTCGCCTAAAAGCAACATACGTGTGTAGCCCGTCACGACATACGTATGCAGCAGCCTATTACATACGTATGTAGTAGCTCATCACATACGTATGTGGCAATCCATTACATACGTATGTAGCAAGTGGTCGCATACTAATCCGATTGAAAAACGATTAAGAACCGAAAAATAAAATCAAACAATGGAATTCAAGTCACTCAAAAACATCGAATCATCGTTCAGGCAGATACGCCTGTTCGGTATCGTCTTCCTCTCGCTGTGCGCCGTGATAACGGTATGGAGCGTGTGGAGTTCCTACCGCTTCGCTGAGCGGCAACGGGAAAAGATTTATGTGCTGGACAACGGCAAGTCGCTGATGCTGGCTCTCTCACAGGACTTGTCGCAGAACCGTCCGGCGGAGGCAAGGGAACACGTGCGCCGCTTCCACGAGCTTTTCTTCACGCTCTCACCCGAAAAGAGCGCGATAGAGCATAACGTGAAACGTGCCCTGCTATTAGCGGACAAAAGCGTGTACAACTACTATTCGGACTTCGCCGAGAAGGGGTACTACAACCGCATCATCGCCGGGAACATCAATCAAGTGCTGAAAGTGGACAGCGTGGTGTGCGACTTCAACGGCTATCCCTACCGTGCCGTGACCTACGCCACGCAGAAAATCATCCGGCAAAGCAACGTCACCGAACGCAGCCTCGTGACCACGTGCCGCCTCTTGAACTCGTCCCGTTCGGACGACAATCCCAACGGTTTCACCATCGAGGGATTCACCATCATCGAGAACAAGGATTTACAAACCATCAAAAGGTAACGGGCATGAAGAAAATCAGGAAATCATTTTGGCGTGCGTACTGGAAGCTCCACGACAAAAAGGAAATGCTGGCGGCAAAGCTCAAGGGCTATTTGGACGGTTTGCCCCCGAAGACACGCAGGCGTATCGTGCTGGCGATGCTCACCGCCTTTGCGGTGCTTGCCCTCTACACTTTCGGCAAAGCCGTCTATGACATCGGCAGGAATGACGGCAGCCGGATAGTAACAGACCATGCCGGACAGGTGGAACTGTCCGTAAAGCCGGAAAACAATCATAATGTAATACCTTATTTATATGGAACAGACGAAGAATGAACCTAAAAACGAGAACAAGGCGGCTCCCGACAACGGGAAACCGAAGAAGGAGCGCAAGCCGCTGACCGAAGCCCAAAGGCTGAAACGTCAGAAAATGATAGTGCTGCCCGCTATGGTGCTGGTATTCATCGGGGCGATGTGGCTGATATTCGCCCCGTCTTCCGACAAGGAGCAGCAACCGGGGACGGGAGGTTACAATATCGAAATGCCCGACGCGGACAAGGCGAACCGTCAGATCATCGGCGACAAGGCGAAAGCCTACGAGCAGGGGGCGATGGAGGAACGGCAGGAGAACCGCAGCCGCGCCATGCAGGAACTGGGCGATATGTTCGACCGAGAGGTGGCGGAAACGGACGGCGGCAGGGACTTCGACCTTGCCAATCCCGGAGGAACGGAAGAAACGGTGAAGTCCGCCCCAAAGACCATCCAGTCCTCCGCAGCCGCCTACCGCGACCTCAATGCCACGCTCGGCAACTTCTATGAGCAGCCGAAGAACGACAATGCGGAAATGGATGAACTGTTGGAGCGTATCGCCTCGCTGGAATCGGAACTGGAAAGCGAGAAAGGCAAGGCGTCTGCTATGGATGACCAAGTGGCACTCATGGAGAAGTCCTACGAGCTGGCGGCGAAGTACATGGGCGGGCAGAACGGCACACGGCCACCTGTCGGACAAGCGGCAGAGCCTTACCCCGTGCAGAAAGCCGGAAAGAACACGGCTGCACCTGTCAGGCAGGTAACGCATCAGGTGGTATCCTCGCTCTCACAGCCGATGAGCAACGCCGAGTTTGTCGCCTCCTTCTCGCAGGAGCGTAACCGCAGTTTCAATACGGCGGTGGGTGTCACGACCGTATCGGACAAAAACACCATATCGGCGTGCGTCTATGGGGCGCAGAGTGTGACGGACGGGCAGGCTGTCAAGCTCCGTCTGTTGGAGCCGATGGCGGTGGCGGACAAAATCATCCCCCGTAATGCGGTGGTGGTAGGCACGGCAAAGATTCAGGGCGAACGGCTCGATATTGAAATCACATCGCTGGAATATGCAGGCACGATTATCCCGGTAGAGCTGGCGGTGTATGACACGGACGGGCAGCCCGGTATCTTCATCCCGAACTCAATGGAGATGAACGCTGTCAGGGAGGTTGCCGCCAACATGGGCGGCTCGCTGGGCAGCAGCATCAATATCTCTACCAACGCCGGAGCGCAACTCGCCTCTGACTTGGGCAAGGGGCTGATACAAGGTACAAGCCAGTATATCGCCAAGAAGATGCGTACCGTCAAGGTGCATCTGAAAGCCGGGTACAGGGTCATGCTCTATCAGGACAGGAATTGAAAACAGAAAAAGTAACAACAAACCATTTTTTATTTACCACTAAAATCCAAAGTAATGAGAAAAGTAATCATCATGTTTGCCCTCGCTATGGGCATCGCAACTGCCAACGCGCAGGAGAATGTAACCGTTGGAGAGAACAACGGAAGTGAACAACCGACCTTGACAAAGGAGGTCTATCCGCAGAAGGAGGCGGACGGCGACCTGTATCACGGGCTGACAAAGAAGCTGACCTTCGACCGCATGGTTCCCCCGCATGGCTTGGAAGTGACCTACGACAAGACCGTCCACGTCATTTTCCCATCGGAAGTGCGCTATGTCGATTTAGGCTCGCCCGACCTGATTGCGGGCAAAGCCGACGGAGCGGAGAACGTCATCCGCGTGAAGGCTACCGTGCGTAACTTCCCGAACGAAACCAATATGTCCGTGATAACGGAGGACGGGAGTTTCTATACTTTTAACGTGAAGTACGCCACAGAACCGCTGCTGCTCAACGTGGAGATGTGCGACTTCATCCATGACGGCGAGAAGGTAAACCGTCCGAATAACGCACAGGAAATCTATCTGAAAGAGCTGGGCAGTGAAAGCCCGATGCTGGTGCGCCTTATCATGAAGTCCATCCACAAGCAGAATAAGCGCGAGGTGAAGCACATCGGCTGCAAGCGATTCGGCATCCAGTACCTGCTGAAAGGCATTTACACGCATAATGGTTTGCTCTATTTCCACACGGAGATAAAGAACCAGAGCAACGTGCCTTTCGATGTGGACTACATCACATGGAAAATCGTGGACAAGAAGGTGGCGAAGCGTACCGCCGTGCAGGAGCAGATTATCCTGCCGCTCCGTGCGCAGAATTACGCCACGCTCGTGCCGGGCAAGAAGAGCGAGCGCACGGTGTTCACGATGGCGAAGTTCACCATCCCCGATGACAAGTGCCTCGTGGTGGAACTGAACGAGAAGAACGGAGGTCGCCACCAGTCTTTCGTGATTGAGAACGAGGACTTGGTGCGTGCCAATACCATCAACGAACTTCAAGTGCGCTGACTATGAGAACGTACATCGCAATAATCATCGCGTCGCTTGCCCTGTTCACGGGGCAGGCGCACGCCCAGCGATGCCTGCCGAAGATGCAGGGCATCGAGGTCAGGGCGAACATGGCGGACGGCTTCAATCCCGGCGGCAACGACGGCGGGTACAGCTTCGGGGCGGCTCTTTCCACTTACACGAAAAAGGGGAACAAATGGGTGTTCGGCGGCGAGTACCTGTTGAAGAACAACCCTTACAAGGACGTGAAGATACCCGTGGCGCAGTTCACAGCGGAGGGCGGATACTACTTCAAGATACTTTCCGATGCCCGAAAAATCGTGTTCGTCTATGCAGGGGCTTCGGCTCTTGCCGGATATGAATCGGTGAACTGGGGCGAAAAGGTGCTGCATGACGGCTCCACGCTCCATGACCGGGATGCCTTCATCTACGGCGGTGCCGTGATGCTCGATGTGGAGTTTTACGTGGCTGACCGTATCGCCCTGCTTGCCAACATTCGGGAACGTTGCCTGTGGGGTGGCGACACGAGGAAGTTTCATACGCAGTGGGGCGTGGGCATCAAGTTCATCATAAACTGACGCACCGCATGGAACGGACGGAAATCGACGCTATGAGGCATATACCCCTTGCGGACTTCCTCGCACGGCTGGGACATGAGCCTGTCCGAAGAAGCGGCAACGAATTGTGGTATCGTGCGCCATACCGCAATGAGCGCACGCCCTCTTTCCGTGTGAACGTGGCGAAACAGCTCTGGTACGACTTCGGTCTGGGCAAAGGTGGCGACATCTTCACGCTTGCCGGGGAGTTTGTCCGAAGCGAGGATTTCATGGAACAAGTGAAATTCATAGCGGAAGCCGCCGATATGCCTATGCCTGTTCCCGAAGGGAGCAAACCGACTTTCCTGCCTAAACCGTCAGAACCTGCCTTTGAAGGAGTGGAAGCCGCTCCGCTGCTTCGTTCTCCACTGACGGATTATCTTGCGGAACGGGGCATCCCTTACGTTGTCGCATCACGCTACTGTTGCCGACTGAATTACGGTGTGCGTGGCAAGCGGTATTTCGCCGTCGGTTTCCAGAACGTGGCGGCTGGATATGAAATCCGCAGCCGTTTCTTCAAGGGATGCGTACCTCCGAAGGATGTGTCGTTGGTCAAAATGGAAAATTCTCCGGCTGACGTGTGCAGCATCTTTGAAGGATTCATGGACTTCCTTTCCACCGTCACGCTCGGATTGGAAACGGGCGACTGCCTTGTGCTGAACTCTGTTGCCAATGTGGAAAAGGCTATGAGATATTTAGATGATTACGAGCGCATAGACTGTTACCTCGACCGTGACGAAGCCGGACGGCGGACATTAGAAACGCTGAAAGAACGTTATGGCGGACGTGTCTGCGACCGTTCCGCCCTCTATGACGGTTGCAAGGACTTGAACGAGTATTTGCAACTGGCAACGAAAAAAGAACAATAACTTAAAAATCAAAAGACAATGAACATACTGAACAACAAGAACAAGAGAACATCAATCTTCAAGGCGTTGGCACTCTGCCTGTTCGCCGCCGTATCACTCACGCTCGTGTCGTGTGACGATGACATGGATATCCAGCAATCCTATCCCTTCACGGTGGAAATCATGCCCGTGCCTAACAAGGTGACGAAGGGGCAGACGGTGGAAATCCGCTGTGAGTTGAAAAAGACGGGCAATTACGCCAACACCCTCTATACCATCCGGTATTTCCAGTTCGAGGGAGAAGGTACGCTGAAAATGGACAACGGAATCACGTTCCTGCCCAACGACCGCTACCTGCTCGAAAACGAGAAGTTCCGGCTATACTACACGGCGGAGGGTGACGAGGCGCACAACTTCATCGTGGTGGTGGAGGACAATTTCAGCAACTCATACGAGTTGGAATTTGACTTCAACAACCGAAACGTGAAGGATGACGGGGTTATCACTGTTGTCCCCATCGGGAACTTCAAGCCCCTTACACGATGATGCGTGTATTCATGGCTATCCTCTGTTCGTTTCTGGCGGTCTGTTCCGTGTCCGCACGGGACAGACGCCATGAGGGAACGGACGGACAGGCGGCTATCTATCGGTTGCTGCCATTTGAGAGGGCGGTGCGATGCACGAAGTATTTTGAAGGCTGGCACTCGGAGAAACATCACCCGTATGTGGGATATGGGCATAAGTTGTTACCGGGTGAAAGGTATTCGGCACGTACCATGACGAAGCGGCAGGCGGACGCGCTTCTGCGGAAAGACCTACGGAAATTCTGTGCGATGTTCCGGCAATTCGGGAAGGATTCGCTCCTGCTTGCCACGCTTGCCTACAATGTCGGTCCGTACCGTCTGTTGGGGAGCGGGAAGATACCCAAAAGTACGCTGATCCGAAAGTTGGAGGCGGGCGACAGGAACATTTATCAGGAGTATATCGCTTTCTGCAACTACAAGGGTAAACGCCATGCCATGCTGCTCAAACGGAGAAAAGCGGAGTTTACGCTGCTGTATATTCCATAAAGAACTGACAAAATGACGGTAAAAGGTGTGCCGTATTCAAATTGGCACACCTTTTGCTATTCATTACAATGCGGGGAGATTTCAAATGTGTAGGCTCACTAAGCATTTGAGTATAGATTCGTGAGCCGGAGATGTCCGATATTAAACGTAACCTTCAAAAATTTAGAAGTATGAAAATTGAATTTTCAGAAAATGAATTTGCCAAGGTTATTGAGGTAGTCTTGGCTTTCATTGCAGGACTCCTTTGGTAAAACAAGTACAGGTGCGCTCACTATTCGAGCGCACCTTTTTTTATGTGATTCTTCTTTACAAGACTTCATGTTCTGTCTGATTGTTTCCATGATTAAAACTTGTTTTTGTGAATACTATCGAAGATTGGCACAGAGGTTTCTTTGCCTACTTTCTTTGTCCGCCATCATGCTCACTGAAAGAAAGTAGGCGGCTTTCGCCGCCCACCTCTCAAAAACGGGTGTAAAGCCCTGTCACCATCGTGAACATTTCTTCCAGCATATCGCAATATATCCCCTCGTGCGTTTCAATGTCTTTCGTCTTGCACTCGAATGTCTTTTTGCTGAACGTCCTACGGTAGAAGCGCATATTGTAGAGGTCTGCCCCTGCATCATAGATGATGTCAAGGCGGTTGGCACTCGTCTTGTTCCTCGCAAGGCTCATGCGTAAGCCGTTGCCCATGTCTATGAAGTCCTTGCTTCCCGTCATGGCGGCAAAGCGTCTGCCGCCTATCTGCTCCAAAATAGTCTTTGCTATCATATTCATTCTTCTCTGGTTGCTATGTTCGGGCGGTGCGGACACCGCCCGAATGTTCAAAATTCTGTTTTCTCGGCTATGGGGGTGTTCCGTTCCAACCATGTTTTCACACACTCCATATTGTACTCGCTCGTTATGACTGCCGTATGGTTGTCAATGGCGGTGAAACGTGTACTTTCGTAGTCCTCTACCCATCCTTTAAGGGTTTCAACTCCCCACGCTTCGGCATCATCAAAGATGCCGTCCAATTCCGTGATGGGCTTGCTGAACTTGACTATCAGCGTTTGGTAGCCTGATTCGTTCATCGCTTGTCCTCCTTTCCTCTTTTTGCCGTCAGCCACTTGTCCCGTGTGGCTCGGCACTCGTCCAACGTGGGTTTCACACAAGAGAACAATTCCCCGTCCGTGTGGCGGTAATCGTATTGCATAAGTGTCCGCTTACGTCTGCCGATACCCGTTTGGAACTTCTCGTATTTCTCTGTCCCTGCTTTCGTGCAGGTGCTTACTCCGTTGATGGTCATTCGTGTTGCCATAATCGTTGCTTTTGATGATTAGAAATGTACTGACAAAACTCTGTTCTGCATCACCATTTCGGGATTGCCCGTGTAGCGTTGGTGCAGGTAGAAATGGTGTGAGCCGAAGCCGAAAAGGAAGAACTTGTCAAGTTCATGCTTCTCGGAAAAGTCCTTTACACTTGCCCTTAACTGCTCCTCACTCTGACAAAAAGTGAGGAGGTTCATAAATTCAAGGAACATCGTGGGGATTTTATCGTCCCACAAACAAACCATGCTTTCAAATCTTACTTCCATATTGTTCTTTATTATAGGTTGATATTATGCTGCGTTCATCCGCTGACGGATAAGTCCGGCATTGTCCTCCACAAGCCGGATGATACGGTCGTGGTACTCGGTATTGGAATTGCATACCCCTCTGCTCTGTACCACTTTCAGCGTTTTCAGTGACACTTCTATCGTTTCAATCCGCTTTCCGTCAATGGTGGCGGAGAGGATTAGGGAGTCTTTTCTTCTATGGTAGCCACCCACGCAATGGTGCATGGCTTTTCCCTCTGCTTCCATTTCCTCCACACTCTCAATAACTTTGATAAGGATAAGGTTGTCGGAGAACACAAGTCCGAAGAAGATGCCTTTGGCTTTCAGATAGTTCTTCTCGTCCTCAATCGCCTTTTGCCGTTGCTGTTCCGTCCGCTCACGCTCCCTTTGCAGGTTACGTTTTCTCACCAACTTGTCGTGTTCCGCTTTGAGGTCGGCAGGGCAGACGTACTTCGGGCTGTTCGTGTCCTTGCCGAAATGACGCAGGAGGTCTATGGTGTCGCACCATACGGAGCCGTCCGAAATGGTGTAACCGTTGCGGATGCAAATCTTGACGGATGCCCAATACCGTCCCATGTCAAAGGAACTGCGGATATAGTGGCGCAACATGGCGTATTGCCCTGCCTTCAAGAGTGTTTCGGCTCGGCTGTCGGAAAGGATAGCCGTGAAAAGGTCATACGGCAGTGTGTTGTGGTAGTCCCCGTTGAAGCCGTTGCGTTTCAGTTCGGGGATGAAACGCTGTCGGGGATAGGTACACATAGGTGCTATATCGTATGCGTGAAGCCTGTTGTTCTTGCGCACCTCCATGTCGCTGTATTCAGACCATTGGTCGTAATACAACATTGACATACCACGCAGTCGGGCAACGGTCGTTGTCTTTCCATCGGGTGAAATCCACCTCTGTACCACTTCATAGATGGAATACTCGGCTGCTTGCCCTGCCTTGTATCGGGACTTGACGAAGAAGAAACGTATCACTTGGTACTGCTTGCTGGTGGTGATGATGGAGAAGTATTCGTTCTCGCTGAAAACACTCTTTCGGGTGCGCAATGCTTCCAACTGCATACCGCAATGGGGGCAGGTACATCCGCAAAGGGTGTCCACAAGGTCGTGGTCGCTCTTCCACGAATGTCCGCACTCGGTACAGATGTTCGTGCCGTCAGCTCTCTTGATTGCGTAATGCTTGAAGCAATGACGGAAAGCGTATGCCTTTTGCGTGGCGGTCAATCTCGGTAGTCGCTTGCTCAGATGTGCGACTTCCTGCTGTATGTGTGTTCTCGGTTTCATAAGCCTAAATCAAATAATGAGGGTTCTTGAATGGGTTGGGTGGTCGCTTTGGTAGCGGTTCTCGGCTTGTGGCGGTTCTGCAACTTGCGGACTTCCTCGTCTTGGTATTGACGGATTGCGTTTTGCCGTGCTTCCGCCTTTTCCTCTGCGGTGAGTTCCACCACATGGTTCACGGCTATCTGACACTGGATAGGCTTGCCCACCTCTATCTCGTTCTCGTCATAGTAGTGTACGGCTTGTCCGTATATCTCCCCGTCCGTGAAGCCGTTGCAACCGCTTTTCTGCACATAGTTCAGAATGTAGGTCACACAATCGTCTATGTTCTTGGCAGGGTTGCGGTAGTTCTTGGCAAAGAGCGCATCTTCTTCCGCACGTTGCTCCAAATACATCTGTATAGTTCTCTTGAAATGGTCTGTCGTTGTCATATCGCTGTCATTTTAGATTGTCTGTTTCAGTATCTCTCTCCAATATATCGGCTCCACCTCGCTCAAAAGGAAGTCCGTAAAGTCCTTCCGTGCGTCCTTGTTCAGTTCGTGGTAGAGTTCACGGAACACGGATATGTTGCCGTTGATGTACGTTCCCACCATGTACTCGAAGATGTTGCCCACCTCGTAGTATCTGCATTGTTGCTCCACTGTCTTGCTTCTTCTCTTTGCCATGTCGGTAAGGATTAAAGGGTGAATAACCAAAGAATGAAGCCGAAGAAGGCGATTGTGGAAAGGATAGCCACGATTATGCCTATCGCCACTCGGAACACTCCGTTTATTATCTCTCTTACGATGCCCCAAAGGATGCCGAATACCCAAAGGGCGGTGCGCATGGTTAGGGCGCATATCGCAAGCCCCATGTATTGCGCAATTTGTCTGAAGTCTGCCGTTGCTGTCATAGCCGTATCATTTGTTAAGTTCCACGATGTTGTCAATCCTGCCGTAAAGGAAATTGCGAAGTCCTGTCTTGTCCGTTGCCTTGTATTCCGTCCAATGTCCGTATTGGCACACGATAAACGTGCGGAGTACATCGGAAAAGTCAAACCTCCAGCCTTGCAAGGGGACTGCGCTCTTGAAATAGGTATTGCTGTTCACGTTGCGTGTAAGCCAATCCTTTTCCTCTCGGTTCATTCGTTCCCCGTTGTTCAGTTTCCCACGGAGATTATAAACCTTGCTGCCTTTCAGTGCTTCCAATGTCGGCACTTCCCAAGTCACGAATTTTGTTGCCATCGTTGTTTCCATATCCGTTCTGTTTTTTGATTTTTAATGCGGATTCAAGAGCTGAGGGAGTTGAGTTTCAAACTATCTTATCTGCCTCTCGTTTATCCGACATTTTTTTTAATGCGTCTTTCTGTCGCATCGGTCGTTTTCGTTTCGGGTGCTTAAAAAGGTAGGGATTAGGGAATGCAAGGTTTTTCGGAAAAAATACTACCCGCAGGGCTGGAGATTTTTTCCGAAAACAGGAGGCTTGACCTTGCTTTCCCGTCAAATCCCGGAGTTACCTTTGCGCCCAGAACGGAAATGACTGCCTGATGCGGCTCACTGAAAGGCGCGAAAATGGAGGTAAACGGAAGTAGAGGCAGATTAGACTGAAAACTTCAAAAGAGAAATCCGTGGAAAAGGAAGCCCCCAACAAAAAAAGGATATAGTCGGTAGCGTGAAACCGGGCAAACCACCTGCAAGGAAGTATGGTTTTATCTGTCCGGCCGGACGTGTCTGGGCGGGCAGATAAAATCATTCTTCCCGGTTTGCCTGCTGTGGGAGACGGCTTGTTCCATTTATGGACAAGCGGTCATACACGGCTTTCCGCTTCCGGCTCAAAAGAACAGCGAAAAAGAAAAATCATCAGAACCCCGTAAAAGCACCTCTTTGGCATAAGCTCAAAAGAAATGAGCCTTGCCTCATCAGTCTAAACTGTTGCTTAGGCGTGAGGCAAAGCCCTTTTCTCCGCTTATGCAGTAGTCGGCACACGTTCGTTCAAAATCCTTTTGGGCGATGGTGTGCCGACGGATAAAGCCGCTTTTACGGAAAAACTTATATGAGAAAGAAAAAAAACAGGGAGATTCATATCAAAATCTCCCGTTTTATTGTTACTTTTGCATACGAAGAGTTCTTTGAAGGTTACGCAATGCGCAGAAGAATAATGCAGCAGATAACTAACTAAATCGTAACCTATTACTATCATGAGCGATTAACATGCGCTCATTTCCAATAAAATACACTCTTTTCGTAACTTCAATTTGCAAAGATACATTAAATAGTTGAGAAACAGAAAAAGATGATTGAAAAAGGTTTCTGCAGGAAGAACAAGGGTATCTCGTCAAGGAAGACATTCCTGCTACCGAAGACAAAATAATCATCGTCGGTTCAAAGATATGAGAACACAGCCCCTGATAATCATTTCCGGCGCGAAGCACATTCGCTGCATACACCCTTGTAATAAAGTTGGGCCTCGTCGACCAGATGACCATCGGACAGGCGAGGGTTTTCTATCGCAGGAGCCTGCTCATCCATCAAGTCATACACCTTGCCACATTGCCGACAGTAGAAATGAACATGAGGATGAATGTCTCCATCATAGCACACACGATGATCATCAATGGTAATCATCTGTGCCGCATGATGCTCAGAGAAAAGGCGAAGAGTGTTGTAGACGGTCGTACGGCTCAATGTAGGAATAATCTTTACAATCCCTTGGTACACATCCTCCACTGTGGGATGCGTACTATGGGTTTGCAGATATTCCATGATGGCTACTCGCTGTACCGATGGGCGTAATCCACATTCGACGAGTCTGTCATGAGCTTCTTGTCTCTTGTCCGTCAATTCTACCATGAACGTTTCTTCTTTCTGTCCAGATGCAAAGTTAGGAAATCATATTCAAATGGCCGAATGTTTTTGTAAGGATTTCACTTTTACAATATTTTCAGTACCGAAAATTATACAAACACAGACTGCCCGCTTCATTCATTTAATAATGTATAACTACAGCAGAATATTGTTCTCGCACATATCTGGCTGTTTATGATCCACAGGACCACTTACGCTTTATATGTTTTGCTTTAAAAAAACATATCTTATTGTTGCATTTTTGCAACAAAACGTTTACCTTTGCAACCGAAAGCAAAAAAGAACTAGAAAATCACCCAGCAAGACTTGCGTATGTCATTGCTCGAAGTTAGAACAACAGCAAAATAACAACCAATAAGATTAAGTATGAAAGCAACCGAAGTAATCGAGAAACTACAGCAAAGGTATCCTGGTCAGCCAGAGTACATCCAGGCTGTAAGCCAGGTACTGAGCACCATCGAAGATGAGTACAACAAGCACCCCGAATTTGACCGCCAGAATCTCATTGACCGCTTGTGCATCCCTGACCGCATCATCAAGTTCCGCGTAAACTGGATTGACGACAAGGGCAATGTTCAGACCAACAATGGCTACCGAGTACAACACAACAACGCCATCGGCCCTTATAAGGGTGGTCTACGTTTTCACGCTTCTGTAAACGAGAGCATCTTGAAATTCCTGGCCTTCGAGCAGACATTCAAGAACTCCCTGACCACACTGCCAATGGGTGGTGCCAAGGGTGGTTCCGACTTTTCACCTCGCGGTAAGTCAAACGCAGAGGTAATGCGCTTCTGTCAGGCATTCATGAAGGAGCTATGGCACTACATCGGTCCCGACTGCGACGTTCCTGCCGGCGACATCGGTGTGGGTGGCCGCGAAGTCGGCTACATGTTCGGCCAGTACAAAGCTTTGACCCACCAGTTTGTCGGTATCCTCACAGGCAAAGGACAGGAGTTTGGCGGTTCGCTCATCCGTCCCGAGGCCACAGGTTACGGCAACGTCTACTTCTTGGAGGACATGCTCAAGACTCGCGGCATCGACTTGAAGGGCAAGACGGTTCTCGTGTCGGGTGCCGGCAACGTGGCCCAGTACACACTGGAGAAGCTCCTGCAGTTGGGCGCAAAACCACTGACCTGCTCCGACTCCGACGGTTACATCTACGATCCTGATGGTATCGACGAGCAAAAACTCGCCTACATCATGGAGCTGAAGAATGTGGAGCGCGGACGTATCAAGGAATATGTGGAGGAATATCCCAACGCCAAATATGTAGCCGGTGCAAAGCCTTGGTTTGAGAAGGCTGACATCGCCACGCCGTGCGCCACACAGAATGAAATCAATGGTGAGGCTGCCGAAGCTTTGGTGAATAACGGCGTCATAGCTGTCAGCGAGGGTGCCAACATGCCTTCGACTCCCGAGGCCATCAAGGTGTTCCAGGATGCCAGGATTCTCTACTGTCCGGGCAAAGCCAGCAATGCCGGCGGTGTTGCTGTGTCAGGTCTCGAGATGACCCAGAACTCCGAACGCTTAAAGTGGACACGCGAGGAGGTTGACGCCAAGCTCCACAGCATCATGAACGAAATTCATGCCGAGTGTGTCAAGTATGGCACACAACCCGACGGTTACATCAACTACGTGAAGGGTGCCAATGTAGCCGGATTCCTGAAAGTTGCGAAGGCCATAATGGCCCAGGGTATCGTCTGACCATCACTGACAATAGAAATACAGACGTTGGAAAACCAAGGCTAACCATCATCTTACAGAAAGCCGCATCCCGACATTGGGACGCGGCTTTTATCGTCATTGTCGACAAGGCATAAAAAACCGCTACTCGCATCTAAACGGTAGCGGATATTTTATTTACTTGATGATGCCTTGCTCAACAAAGATCTTCTTAAGCGCCTGCACGCCCTCTTCCACTTGCTCTTTGGAGTGGGAAGCCATCAAGGCAAAGCGTACCAGCGTGTCCTGCGGTGCACAAGCAGGCGGGATGACCGGGTTAATGAAAACACCAGCGTCAAAAGCAAGCTTGGTCACCAGGAACGTCTTCTCGATATCACGCACATAGAGCGGAATGATTGGGCTCTCAGTCTCACCTATCTCGAAGCCTTCCTCGCGGAAACGCTCCAAAGCATAGCGGGTGACGTCCCACAGGTGTTCAAGACGCTCCGGCTCATCCTGGATGATATGGAGTGCCTCAAGTGCTGCAGCCGTGGCGGCAGGTGTGTCGCTGGCAGAGAAAATATAGGTACGCGATGTATGACGCAAGTAGTTAATGGTATCCTTGTCGGAGGCAATGAAACCGCCGATGGAAGCCAGACTCTTGGAGAACGTGCCCATAATAAGGTCTACCTCATCGGAGAGTCCGAAATGGTCACAAACGCCACGGCCTTGCTTACCAAACACGCCCAAGCCATGAGCCTCGTCGACCATGATGGAACAGTTGTACTTGTGTTTCAATTCAACAATAGCAGGCAGATTAGCCAAGTCACCCTCCATGGAGAACACACCATCGACAACAATCAATTTGACCGCCTCGTAAGGCAACTTGGCAAGCACGCGCTCCAAGTCGGCCATATCATTGTGCTTGTAATGGAGCTGCGTGGCAAAACTCAAACGCCGTCCGTCCACAATGGAAGCGTGATCACGGTCATCACAGATGAGATAATCACCACGGCCTACCACTGCCGGAATTACACCCGAGTTAACAAAGAAACCCGTAGAAAAACAGAGCGCATCATCCTTGTGCTCAAACTCTGCCAACTCTTTCTCTAGTTGCACATGGATATCAAGCGTTCCATTGAGGAAGCGGCTGCCCGCACATCCCGAGCCATACTTGTCAAGTGCCTTCTTGGCAGCCTCTATGACGCGGTCATCACCCGTCAAGCCTGTGTAGGCGTTACTGCCAAACATCAGAACCCTATGACCACCCATGGTCACCACTGGACCCTGCTTGCTGGTGATAGCTCTGAAATAAGGATAAACACCGGCCTCCATGTATTTCTGAGGCTCACGGTAATTTTTGTATCTTTCTTGTAACTGTCCCATCATTAAAAATAGGTGTAGAAAAAACTACTGTTTATTGTTTAGGCTGCAAAGATAATCATTTTTCCCCACAATGGGCACAAAATACGGAGAAATCGTTTTGCAACATCAAAAATAGGCTGCAAATGTCGTCAAATCATAAATATTTGCATTAATTTTGCGGTATGAAAAAGCGCATTCTCTTCATTATCAACCCCATGTCGGGTGTCGCCAGCAAGGCCGGCATACCAGAGGCCATCCAGACCTATCTTGACCATGACCTCTACGAGTATAGCATCATGGAGACGAAATATGCCGGCCACGCTGCATCGCTGGCCCGCGACGCCAGCGTGGAAGGCGTGGACGTGGTGGTAGCCGTTGGCGGCGACGGCACCGTCAATGAGGTGGCG
Organism: Oscillospiraceae bacterium; assembly: GCA_963610435.1. Lineage (GTDB taxonomy): Bacteria > Bacteroidota > Bacteroidia > Bacteroidales > Bacteroidaceae > Prevotella. The sequence goes on from CAVDNW010000019.1 coordinate 28,332, forward strand.
CGCGGAATCGTACACACCAGCACTGCCCTGGGCATCATCCCCTGCGGATCGGGCAACGGATTAGCCCGTCACCTGTTGCTGCCGCTCAACGTACGCAAATGCATCGAAATCATCAATCGCTGCGAAGTCCACGCCCTCGACTACGGCATCATCAACGAGTATCCGTTCTTCTGCACCTGCGGCATGGGCTTTGACGCCTTTGTCAGCCAGAAGTTTGCCGAGGCTGGCAAACGCGGCCCCATCACATACGCACAGAAGATACTGGAGGAGGGGACAAAATACAAACCGGAGACCTACGACGTAGATGCCGATGGCATAAGCACCAGCTACAAGGCTTTCCTCATCTCCTGTGCCAATGCGTCGCAGTACGGCAACAACGCCTACATCGCCCCGCAAGCATCGATGAGCGACGGGTTTCTCGACGTGGTGATAATGGAACCGTTTGACATCCTCGATGCACCTCAGATTGCCATAGACATGTTCAGCAAGACACTCGACATGAGTTCAAAAATCAAGAGTTTCCGCACACGCCACCTCCATATACGAAGATCGCACCCCGGCGTAATTCATTATGACGGCGACCCGGTCATGACAGGCGCAGACATCGATGTACGAATCGAAGCCAAGGGCATCAATATCATTGTAAATCCCGACGGCGACAAGCGACAACGGCAACCCAACGTGTTGCAGACCACTGCATGCGAACTCTTCAACGATCTCAGTGCCATCCGTCACGACTTCTTTGCACAAACAAAACGCGGCGTACGCCTGGCCAAACTCATCCAGCGGACCATCGAACGCAACTTGCCGGGACTCAACTGATAGAGCCAAACAATTATCTTAACAAAAGACCTCCAAAAACAGGGCTTATTTGTAAACGGCTATAAGTCAGCACGCAAATAAGCCCTGTTTTTGCGATTTACATAAATATCTAAAACACAGACGGTTATCAAAATCAACAACCATCAAAGGCTCCATTCGAAACTTGATGGCAGAAAGAACATGCCCTATCGAGCAACGACAGACACTCTTTCGCAACTCCATCCAACACTCATCGTATCCAGAAACGGCATCTACCGCCACTCGACAGGATACTCATCGTGAGGAGAACAGCAAGCAGACTAACCAAAACTCCTCATTTTATCCATCAGAAAGCACATCCAACTGAAAAATCCAGAGCCAGAACAGTACCATCCGGGAGCTGGGATTTTTCAGAAACATCACGACAAAACTGTCACTTCAGCCAGCAGATACAAATGCCGAAAACAGCTTTACGGGGCAGGCGCATCATTGATCAGTAAATATAAAAATCTTTCGTAATATCTGCATACCAACCGCTACGACTTCCATCTGCCTGAAGCAAGCAATGTTCAGTTCGTACCAGGGGACAACTCATACTCTTGGAAAAGGCAAGCAGCTGGCGCTTGAAAGGCTTGCGCTCCGTTGTCTGCACGAGTGATTGTCTGCACATTCTAAATCCTGAAAAATAGGCTATTTCTGAGAATTGCTCGACTACATCTGCAGGAAGGATAACGCTCAATTGGCCTGTTTCAGTCAACCACCGTTTAGCAAAGGACACAATATCTGTAAACGACAAGTCTACATCGTGTCGTGCCAGGGAACGCTGCCGGGACGGATTTTTCAGACTGTCAATAAAAAACGGAGGATTACTTACGATGCAGTCATAAGGCTCCGACGGCTCCCAGTCTTGCAGTCTCACGGCATGAATGGCCACTTGAGGAAAAGGCTTTGCGTTGTCGGCGGCTTGGCCGGCGGCCTCAATATCAGCCTCCACGCCATCAATCAGACCATCGGGAAAGCGCTGGGCCATCATGAGAGAAATAAGCCCTGTGCCCGCACCGATATCCAGGATGCGGGCACCGCCATCCGCCCATGCACCCAAAAGCACCCCATCGGTGCCCACCTTCATGGCACAACGGTCCTGACGGACGGAGAACTGCCGGAATGTGAAAACGTCTTTTGTCATTCTTTTGCCATACCTCCCTTTGATGATAAAACGCCTTTTCATCCCAATTATTACACCAACGTACGAAAACTCCAACAAATTTCGCACCAGGGAACAAGGATTGTCGAAGATTTTTAGTAACTTTGCACGCTAATCATAAGACAGGAGTACAAGAAAGCAATTTTAGGATAAGTCCATGAGTAACATGCCAAATACGTCCATACAAATGTTTGCCGACTACGAAGGCGACATTACCAACCTCCTCCAAACCGAAGCCCCCGAAGAACTCCCCGTGCTTGCCACGCGCAACATGGTGGTCTTCCCTGGTGTGCTTGTTCCCATCTTCATCGGGAGGAAAGAGAGTGTCAACCTCATCCGCAAACTGTCTAAGTCTCAAGATTCCATCTGCGCCATCTTCTCGCAAAAAGACGCCGAAATCGACACACCTAAGAGCAAGGACCTCTACCGCACGGGTGTCTATGCCCACCTGGTGCGCATCATCGACATGCCAGGCAGCGACAACATGACCGCCATCTTCCAGGCACACGGGCGCTGCGCTCTTGACAAGATTGTGTCTACACGCCCGTTCCTCAAGGCCAAAGTGTCAAAAGTGCCGGACGTTGTCCCCACGACCATCAGCAAGGAGTTGCAGGCTATCATCGAGGACGTGAGGGCCACTACAACAGAGCTTATCAAGCGCAGCGAGGATATCCCTAACGAGACCATGATGACGCTGAAAAACATCTCTAACGACTTGTTGCTCATCAATTTTCTCTGCACCACACTTCCTTTCAGTTCGAAGGACAAGATGGAGCTCCTCATAAAGGACGACATCGAAGAGCGCGCCATCGGGCTGCTCAAACTGGAGAACCGCGATATCCAACTGCAAGAACTCAAGAACCAGATACGCCAAAAAACACACGAAGACCTGGATGAGCAGCAACGCGAGTATTTCCTCCAGCAACAGATGAAAAACATCAAGGAAGAGCTGGGAGGCGACGACAAATCGCCCGAGAAGAAGGAAATGCTGGAAAAGTCGAAAAACAAGAAATGGTCTGAAGGAGTCGCCAAAATCTTCAACAAGGAACTGGACAAACTGGACATGTTCAACCAGCAGAGTCCCGAATACAGCGTACAGCTCAACTATCTGCAGCAGATGCTGGCACTGCCTTGGAACGAATACACCGTCGACAACCTCGACCTCAAGCGCGCCAAGCGCATCCTCGACCACGACCACTACGGTATGGAGAAGGTGAAGGAACGCATCCTGGAATACCTGGCAGTACTCCAACTGCGAGGAGACTTGAAGTCGCCCATCATCTGCCTATACGGACCTCCGGGAGTGGGTAAGACATCACTGGGCAAGAGTATCGCCGCAGCCATGAAACGCAAGTATGTACGCATGTCACTCGGCGGACTTCATGACGAGAGCGAGATACGCGGCCATCGGCGCACCTACGTGGGAGCCATGCCAGGACGCATTATTAAAAGCATCCAGAAAGCAGGCTCGTCGAACCCAGTATTCATCCTCGACGAAATCGACAAGATAACCCAGAACGCCATCAACGGCGACCCTGCGTCAGCCTTGCTCGAGGTGCTTGACCCTGAGCAGAACATTGCCTTCCATGACAATTTCCTCGATGTAGACTATGACTTGTCGAAAGTTCTCTTCATCGCCACGGCCAATGACCTTAGTACCCTACCGGCCCCGCTGCTCGACCGCATGGAGATCATCGAGGTACCAGGCTATGTCACGGAGGAAAAAGTGGAAATCTGCAAACGCCACCTCACACCGCGTGAGCTGGAGAACACCGGGTTCGCCAAACTCGAAGTCAAACCATCGTTCTCCAAGGCCACACTGGTGAAAATCATAGAACAGTACACTCGCGAGAGCGGGGTCCGCCAGCTGGAGAAGCAAATCAACAAGGCCTTGCGCAAAATGGCGCTCAAGTATGCCAGCGAAGCCAAGTTGCCTTATGAGAAAATCATGCCGGCACAGGTAGAAGAACTTCTGGGCAAACCGCCTTTCTACCGCGATGTATATCAAGGCAACAGCGATGCCGGCGTGGTGACAGGCATGGCCTGGACCAGCGTGGGCGGCGAGATTCTGTTTATCGAGACCAGCCTCAACAAGGGGCATGGCAGTCGGCTAACGCTGACGGGAAATCTCGGTGAGGTAATGAAGGAGTCGGCCATGATTGCACTGCAGTATGTCAAGGCCCATGTAGACCAACTGGGTATCGACTATCGCATCTTCGACAACTGGGACATACACATCCATGTGCCTGAAGGGGCGACGCCCAAGGACGGGCCCTCGGCCGGCATCACCATTGCCACCTCCATTGCCTCGGCCATCACGCAACGCAAGGTGCGCAAGAACACAGCCATGACGGGCGAGATTACGCTTCGAGGCAAGGTGCTTCCCGTAGGTGGCATTAAGGAGAAGATTTTGGCCGCCAAACGGGCCGGTATGACCGACATCGTCATCTGCAAGGAAAACCGCAAAGACATCGAGGAGATACCCGAGAACTACCGCGACGGAATGTCATTTCACTATGTAGAGAACATACAAGAAGTATGGAACTACGCACTCACTGATGAACTGGTGGCGAAGCCACTGGAATTTGTCAGGAAGAACGAAGAAAGAATCGGATTCTGATCACAAAGGCTTGGTACCACTCACTCTTTTAAAACATGAAATTTGAATTACAACATACAGACAAGGCCTCAGATGCTCGTGCTGGCCTCATCACGACCGCCCACGGAAAGATAGAAACACCTATCTTCATGCCAGTCGGCACTTGTGGATCGGTAAAAGGTGTGCATTTTTCCGAACTGCGCGAACAAGTAAAAGCCCAGATCATCTTAGGCAACACCTATCACCTCTACCTGCGACCAGGTCTTGACGTGCTGCGCGCCGCAGGCGGACTACACGGATTCAACGGTTGGGAACGCCCCATACTCACCGACTCGGGAGGTTTTCAAGTGTTCTCTCTCACGGGCATCCGCAAATTGAGAGAAGAAGGATGCGAGTTTCGCTCACACATCGACGGCTCCAAGCATTTCTTCACACCCGAGAACGTGATGGATACGGAGCGCGTCATCGGCGCTGATATCATGATGGCACTCGACGAGTGCCCGCCGGGCAAGAGCGACTATGCCTACGCCAAGAAAAGCCTGGCAATGACCCAGCGCTGGCTGGACCGCTGCATCAAGCGCTTCAACGAGACCGAGCCGCTCTATGGCTACGAGCAGACCCTCTTTCCCATCGTGCAGGGGTGCACCTACAAGGACCTGAGACAGGAAGCTGCCAAATACGTGGCCGACAAGGGTGCCGACGGCAATGCCATCGGTGGACTGGCCGTCGGCGAGCCCACCGAAGTGATGTATGAGATGGTAGAGGTGGTCAACGAAATCCTTCCCAAGGACAAGCCGCGCTATCTCATGGGGGTGGGCACACCCCAAAACATCCTGGAAGCCATCGAGCGAGGTGTAGACATGTTCGACTGCGTCATGCCCACACGCAACGGCCGCAACGCCATGCTCTTCACCTACCAGGGCACCATGAACATGAGAAACAAGAAATGGGAGACCGACTTCTCGCCCATCGACCCGGAAGGATGCTACTCAGACCAAGTGTACACCAAGGCTTACCTGCACCACCTGTTCAAGGCGGGCGAACTGTTGGCCATGCAAATTGCCTCCATCCACAATCTTGCTTTCTATCTCCGTCTTGTGACTGATGCCCGACAACACATTATCAAAGGTGACTTCACAACATGGAAGGCTGGCATCATCGACCAACTCGGAAGGCGTATCTAAACAAACGGCATGAAAAGCTATAGCAAAATAAGGAAACACCGCCGGATATACAAGGCGAGAAGATGGGCGAGCCAGCATCCCGCTTGGCTCCACAGGCTCTTCGCATGGATAGCGGCACACACCCTGCTGCTCCAGAGAGCAGCGAGATGGACCGGAAATAGGTTGCGCTTCCTAAGACTGCTCAGTCCGCTGCAATATATTAAACGCATCGATTGGTATATCATCAAGAAGTTTGTAGGAACCTACTTCTTTTCCATTATACTGATCATCTCCATCTCCATCGTCTTTGATGTCAACGAGAACTTGGCCAAGTTCACGCAATACCACGCCCCTTTGCACGCCATAGTGTTCGACTATTATGCTAACTTTGTGCCCTACTTTGCCAATCTGTTCTCGGCGCTGTTTGTCTTCATCGCTGTCATCTACTTCACCTCCAAACTGGCTGGCAACTCGGAAATCATCGCCATGCTGGCCACAGGCATCTCCTTCAAGCGATTGCTGAGGCCCTATATGATTTCATGCGTGCTCATTTCCGGACTGTCCTACTACCTGTCAGCCTACGTCATCCCGCACGGCACGGTCATCCGTCAGAATTTCGAGACGATGTACAAGAACAAAAAGAAGAACACGTCGGCGGAGAATGTGCAACTGCAGGTGGCACAGGGAGTGATTGCCTACATCCAGCACTATGACAACAACTTAAAGAAGGGCTATGGCTTCTGCCTGGACAAGTTTGAAAACAAGAAACTCGTATCGCACCTGACTGCCATGGAGGTACAATATGACACCATCTCTGACAGCAAGTACCACTGGAAGCTGCGCGACTGGAAAGTGAGACAACTAAGGGGACTGCGGGAACACATTACCAGCGGAATGGAGAAAGACTCTGTCATCATGATGGAGCCAACGGACCTTGTCTACTCCAAGGGACAGCAGGAGACGTTCACCTCGCCAGAGCTACACGACTACATCTCCAAACAGATCAACAGGGGTTCAGGCAATGTGGTGCAGTATCAGGTGGAGTACCACAAACGCATCGCCTCGTCTTTCGCATCATTCATCCTCACCATCATCGGTGCGTCGCTCTCGTCGAGAAAGCGCAAAGGAGGAATGGGCATGTACCTGGGCATCGGACTGGCACTGAGCTTTGCCTACATCATGCTGCAAACCGTTTCGGCAACATTTGCCATCAACGCAGGCTTCCCGCCCATGCTTGCGGCGTGGATGCCTAACATCATTTTTGCCGTGGTAGCATGGTTCTGCTATCTCAAGGCACCAAACTAATTAGAGAAAACATGAAATTTACAGACTTAGACTTAAATGACGACATTCTCGACGCGCTCTACGACATGCGTTTCGACGATTGTACTCCCGTACAGGAAAAATGCATCCCGGAAATATTAAAAGGCAAGGATGTGCTCGGCGTAGCACAGACCGGAACAGGCAAGACCGCAGCCTACCTGTTGCCCGTGTTGTCACAACTCGCTGACGGCGGTTACCCCAAAGACTCCATCAACAGCCTCATCATGTCGCCCACACGAGAACTGGCACAACAAATAGACCAAGCCATGCAGGGATTTTCCTATTACATTCCCGATGTCTCGAGTGTCGCCGTCTATGGCGGAAACGATGGCAACCGTTACGACCAGGAGCTGAAGAGCATGCGACTTGGCGCCGATGTCATCATCGCCACACCGGGACGTCTCATCTCACACCTCTCATTAGGTAACGTGGACCTGTCGAAAGTGAGCTTCTTTATCCTCGATGAGGCTGACCGCATGCTTGACATGGGCTTCTCCGAGGATATCATGAAGATAGCCTCTTACCTGCCCAAAGATTGCCAGACCATCATGTTCTCGGCCACCATGCCCCAAGACATCGAGAAACTGGCGCAGAGCTTGCTAAAGGATCCCGTGGAAATCAAGTTAGCCGTCAGCAAACCTGCTGAGAAGATTCAGCAGAGTGCCTACATCTGCTATGAGACGCAAAAACTGGAGATTATCAAGGATATCTTCAAAGCCGGCGACCTGAAACGCGTGATTATCTTCTCGGGATCCAAGCAGAAAGTGAAGCGCATTAACCAAGCACTGACAAGACTGCATATCAACAGCGGAGAGATGCACTCAGATCTCGACCAGGCACAACGTGACCAAATGATGTTCAAGTTCAAGAGCGGACAACTCGACGTGTTGGTGGCAACAGACATCTTGGCTCGCGGCATAGACATCGACGACATCACCATGGTCATCAACTATGATGTGCCCCATGACTGCGAAGACTATGTGCACCGCATTGGACGCACGGCACGTGCTGACCGCGACGGACGGGCCATCACACTTGTTAACGAGGACGACATGTTCGCCTTCCACCAAGTGGAAAAGTTCCTGGACAAGGAAATTACCAAGAACGCATTGCCAGAGGGATGCGGAGAGGGTCCGGAGTATGTCGTTTCCAAGCGGAAAGCATCAGCCAAGAGCAACCGGCGCAAGGATCGCGACAATACCTCCCACAAGAGTAACAAGCAACGCAACAAGCGCAACACCCGCGAAGAAAGGACTCCCAAGGACGAACAACGCGACAACAAGGGCAGCAAGAAACCACGCAACAACAACGAAACTGAGACCAAGAAGCCCTCACCCAACGACAAGAACACCCCAAAAGGACAACAGAAGACTGAAGAAACGCAAAAGTCTGCCAACAACAAGGACCACCATGAGGCCGATAACGGTCAAAAGCAGAACAGGAAAAGAAGGAACAGTCAGAAGAAGGGCAATGCACAGGCATCAGCTAACGTCAACAGTGACACCAATGCTGAACCCAAGAAGGAAGGCAACAAGCAACGCCACAGAAAACCAAAGCACCGGCGCCCGCAAGGGACCGAAGCACCCAAACAAGGACGAACGACCCGATACAACGGGCTCCCCGCTGACTTCAAGGCACCTCAAGAACAGGAAAGTGGCTTGAAGAAACTCATCAAGCGCCCCCTAAGCTGGATTAAGAACATAGGCAAAAAATAAACTCCATTCGAGAATACGGACAAAAGGCATACTGCTGACAGGATGCTCTTTGTCCGTATTCTCGTATTTCTACCTTTTTCAGAGTCGAATCCTCTCTGTCGTCAGTCTTTGCCCGACCGTTTGTCGCTACTATCCCTAATCTTCAAAATCATGGGAATTATTTTTTTATATACTTTTCGGTCTCCATTAATGCGACGGAGAAGCAATTCACACGCTGCGATTCCCTGCTCGTGTGCCTGGTCCATAATGGCCGACAAAGCTGGGGTGACGAATGCGGCATTGTCAGATTCCGTGAAGCCTATGATTGCAACGTCTTGCGGAATGCGTAATCCCAAACTCTTCACCGCATCAAATGCTGCATAAGTGATGATATCATTGAAGGCTAATATAGCATCTGGCGGGTTGGACGAACGCAACATATCAAGGGTTTTCGAACGTGCTTCGTCAAACTCAATCTTGCCACACACGACAAGACTTCGGTCAATGGGAAGTTTGGCTTCACGCAAAGCCTCAAGATAACCATGCTTGCGCCGCTTCACCATGTCGAGATGATTGGGACCACCCAAGAAGGCAATGCGGCGCGAGCCAGTGGCAAGCAGATGCCGGGTTGCCTCACAGGCAGCCTCATCGCCATTGGCAACAACCTGCGAAAAGCGGTCACAAAGACAAGTTCTCGCAAAGAACACCAACGGCACGTCCAGTGCTTCCATCTGCTCATAGTGAGAATAGTCGGTCGTGTCTTGTGCCAGACAGGATATCACGCCGTCAACATGCATAGCCAGGAAGCTCTCCACAGCCCGCTCTTCCCTCACATGACTCTCATGGCTATTGGCAGAGAAAACCAGGAAACCATGCTGCAACGCACATTCTTCTATGCCATCAAGCACAGCCGCATAATAATGCGTAACAAGATTGGGCACCACAACACCAATAATATGGGGAACGTCCTTCCGAAGACTTTGTGCAAAGGGATTGGGATGATAATTGCGTTTCTTGGCAAGTTGCTGAACCTTCTTGCGAACCTTTTCACTTACCTCATGACTATCATGCAGCGCACGCGAAACGGTGGCAATGCTGACATGAAGCTCAGCAGCCAAGTCCTTCAAGGATGTGCGATGCTGTTTCACTATGGGGTTGTCGTTTGTCATAATGATGGCTCTTAGTAATGCAAAGTTAGGAATTTTACGCCAAGAACACAAATGTAACATTGATTTTATTCCTATCGGCTCACCAATGATAAATCCAAATAGGAAAACACAATGGACATACCTACAACAATAAAAAGAAATGGTAATGTAACATATATAAAAAGCAGATACGAAAAAAGGAAGCTAACATTTCAGCTTCCTTCTTCGGTCGGGATTACTGGACTCGAACCAGCGACCTCACGCCCCCCAGACGCGTGCGCTACCAACTGCGCTAAATCCCGTTCCTTAATTGCGATGCAAAGGTAGTCACTTTATCCGAAACAACCAAATTTTCCAGCATCTTTTTGCTAAAAAAGTGTTATTTTACCCTATTGAGAGCAAAAATCCTTGGGGTTAAGAAATAAAATGGCTAACTTTGTCTATATCAATAAAGGTAAAACACCACATTAAAAAGAGTTATGCCATGACATATAAAATAACCGCACCCCAACAATTGTCTGCAACAATCAAGCTACCTGCATCCAAAAGCATCAGCAACCGGGCTCTTATCATCCACGCCTTGTCAGGTGGCAACATCATGCCCGACAACCTTTCGATATGTGACGACACCCACGTAGTTGTGAAAGCTTTAGAGACCATGCCCCACACCATCGACATCAAAGCAGCAGGAACAGCCATGCGCTTTCTGACTGCCTACCTGTCAGTCACGCCCGGAGAACACATCATCACAGGCACCGAGCGCATGAAGCATCGTCCCATAGGCATTTTGGTGGAGGCCCTGCGCACTTTGGGAGCCAATATAGCTTATATTGGCGAGGAGGGATTCCCGCCTCTTCAAATCCATGGCGCCTCCTTGGAAGGCGGTCGAGTGTGCATACCGGGAAACGTCAGTTCACAATATGTATCTGCCTTGCTACTTGTCGGTCCAACCTTAAAGAAAGGATTGGAGCTGCAATTAACAGGCAGCATCGTCTCACGACCTTACATAGACCTGACCCTATGGCTCATGAAAGAGTATGGTGCAGAAGCCGACTGGACAGCGGGAGATACCATCACAGTGAAGCCAAGACCTTATGGCCAGCGCCGTTTCCTCATAGAGAACGACTGGAGCGCAGCGAGCTATTGGTATGAGATGACGGCCCTCTACCACTGCGACACAGCCAAGGTGAGATTAGGAGGACTGATGGATGCCTCTAAACAAGGCGACTCCATCATCAAGCACATCTTCTCGCTTCTGGGAGTGAAAACCGCATTTGGCGACCATGAGGAGGACAAGCCTACACTTGTCACCCTGACCCCAAAGATGGGATCGGTCAGCCGCATTGACTTCGACTTCAACAACTGTCCCGATTTGGCACAAACTGTTGTCGTCACATGTTGCGCACTCAACATTCCCTTCCACTTCAAGGGATTGGCCAGTTTGAAAATCAAAGAGACAGACCGCATTGAAGCCTTGAAGCGTGAACTGCGCAAGGTGGGCTATCTCGTTCGTAGCGCCAACGACTGCGAGCTGACATGGGACGGCAGTCGATGCGAGCCTTCTTGGGAACCGATCGACACGTATGAGGACCATCGTATGGCCATGGCCTTCGCACCACTGGCCATCAAACATCCCGGGCTAGCTGTCAACCACCCCGAGGTGGTCACGAAATCTTATCCCACATTCTGGGATGATTTGCAATCCGCAGGATTTACCATCCAGAAGATTGACGCTGAATAATAACCATCATCCTTCCATCATCATCTCACCTGACGCAAATGCTTTATCTTGTCATCGGACTCATCGCACTGGGACTCATCACAGCCTTACTTACCCTGCTCATGCGCCCCAAAGACAACAACGACGAACAGCCTATCGTGACAGGCAGCGACTGTTCGTCCTGCAATGGCACCGACGATCGCTGTGAGCAGGTCTGTATGATGGAGGCTGCCACAAAGGATATCGAGTACTACGACGATGAGGAACTAGACCAATACCAGGGAAGACCCTCGGACCAATACACCGATGAGGAAACAGAACAGTTTGCTGAGGTGTTGGAGACTCTACAGCCCCATGAGGTGAAAGCCTGGGGGCGAAGCCTTACGCTTAGGGGTATCAATATGCCAGACGGTATCAAAGATGAATATGCCGTACTAATTGACTAATTTCAGCCAACAGAAAGCAATAAAAGAATACCTTTTATCGTTATCAAAACATTGAGCATGAAACGACAAATTCACCTATTACTGGTTTTCACCGGCATGATAGTCCTAACGGCATGCTCCACTGAGAAAAACACTGCTAAATCTCGGTGGTGGCAGGCTTTCAACACGCGCTACAATGTCTATTATAACGGTACACTTGCCTACATCGACGGTTCGGTGGCTAAGGAGAACGGAAACAAAGACAACTTCACAGAAATCATACCTCTCTACACGGTAGGCAACAAGGCAAGCCGCGAACTAGGCAAAGGAGACTTTGACAAAGCGATAGAAAAGGCCGAGAAAGCAATCAAACTGCATAGCATCAAGCGAAAGCCGGAATGGACCAAAAACCGGAAAAAAAACGCAAAAGACCTAGAGTGGCTCAACAGAAAGGAATATAACCCTTTCCTATGGAAGGCATGGATGCTCATGGGGCGTTCACAATTTCATCAAGGAGACTTTGACGGCGCAGCCTCTACATTCAACTACATGAGTCGCCTTTATGCCACACAGCCTGCCATCTACGGCCGAGCACGCGCCTGGTTGGCCAAGAGTTACATCGAAAATGATTTTCTCTACGATGCCGAGGATGTCATACGCAACATGCAACGTGACAGTCTGCACTGGAGAGCACGGAAGGAATGGGACTATACCTACGCCGATTATTACATCCACACGGGTGATTACGCCAAAGCCATCCCCTACCTGCGGAATGTCATCAAGCATGAGATGCGCAAAAAGCAACGCGCCCGCGAATGGTATCTCATGGGCCAATTGCAAGCAGCGTTGGGACAAAAGACGGAAGCCTACAAAGCTTTCAAACGGGTCATCAGACAAAATCCACCCTATGAATTGGAGTTCAACGCACGCATAGCGCAAACGGAAGTATTGGCATCCAACCAGTCGAAGCAAATGATACGACGGTTGAAACACATGGCTTCCTCAGACAACAACAAAGATTATCTGGACCAAGTGTATTACGCCATCGGCAATATTTACCTTGCACAAAGGGACACGGCCAACGCCATTTCCAACTATGAGAAGGGAGCAGAGAAGGCTACCCGAAGCGGCATAGAGAAAGGCGTGCTGCTCTTGAAGTTGGGAGACCTGTACTGGACCAAAAAGAAATTTGCAGATGCCCAACGATGCTACGGCATGGCCATCGGCTTGCTCGACAAGGAACGCAAGGATTATGAGCAACTGTCAAACCGGTCGAAGGTACTCGACGAACTGGTGCCCTTCACCGAAGCGGTGCACCTGCAAGACTCACTGCAGGAACTGTCCAAGATGCCGGAAAAGCAACGCAACGAGGCCATAGACCGTGTCATCGAAGCACTGAAGAAGAAAGAGAAGGAAGAGAAGAACAAGCAAGCGGAAGCCAATGCACAACAGGCCCAACAGAGAAACAACGCAGTGGGCAACAGAACCCAAAACAACAATACGCAAACAGCCAATCAACAAACCAACGGACAATGGTACTTCTACAGCCCCATGGCCGTGCAACAGGGAAAGCAATTGTTCCAGCGACAATGGGGCAAACGGGAGAATGCGGACAACTGGCAACGTGCAAACACGACCGTTGTAGCCGGTATCGGTGCTGATGCATCAGCTGAACTCACCGAAGCACAACGTGACTCCATCAGAAGGGAGGAAGCCACGCAGGACTCTCTTGCCCAAGTGAAGGACAGTGCACAGAACGATCCTCACAAACGCGAATATTATCTAGCACAAATCCCTTTCTCTGAAGATCAAGTTGCTGCCAGCAACACCATCATCATGGACGGTTTGTTCCATAGCGGTGTAATATTCAAGGACAAGCTCGATGAACTTCCGCTTGCCGAGAAAACATTACTGAGACTCACGTATCAATACCCCTCCTATGAGCATATGGATGAGGCTTATTATCACTTGTTCCTACTCTACTCTCGGCTCGGACAACATCAATCCGCCAATACCTACGTGGACAAGCTCAAGAATAACTACCCTGAGAGTCAGTGGACAACGCTACTGACTGATCCATACTTTGTCCAGAACGCCCGTGAAGGCGTGCATCTTGAGGACTCACTCTATGCCGCCACCTACGATGCATTCAAGGCCGACCGCTTCGGAGAAGTCACCTCAAACACCTATTTATCAGAAAACCGTTTTCCCTTGGGGGCTAATCGCGACAAGTTCATCTTCATCGACGGACTGAGCAAACTCAACAAAGGAGATGGAGCGGGTTGTTTGACGGCCATGCATACCATAGTGGAGAAATATCCCAAAAGCAGCGTATCGGAATTGGCAGGCATGATCATCAACGGTGTGAAGGAAGGCAAGAAGTTGCGTGGCGGCAAGTTTGACATCGGCAACATATGGAGCAGGCGCAGCGTGGTACTTAGTGACAGCGACTCCATCAAAGCACGACAATTCACCAACGAACGCAACATCGACTTTGTATTTATGTTTGCCTATCAGCCCGACAGCGTTAACGAAAATAAGCTTCTCTTCGAACTGGCTCGATACAACTTCACCAATTATCTCGTTCGCAACTTCAACATTTCCATCAATGAGGGAGAGGGCGTTCATCACATGAGCGTGTCAGGCTTCAGAAACTACGATGAGGCCTTGCAGTATGCTCGCCAAATGTTGAAGCAGGAAAACATTCTTCGAGTCATAGGAAAGTCGCGACCAATCATCATCAGCGAGGAGAATATGCCCTTATTGGGCACAACATATAGCTACGACGAATATCATGATTACTATAACAAGCATTTCGCACCGTTGAAAGTCTCAACAGCTCATCTTCTCACGGAGCCTGCAGAAATTTCGACGACAGCACCATCAAAGCACCTCGTAACGGAGAAGGAAGTGGACGACTATTTAGATGGTACCGTTGTCTCTCCAGACGAGCAAGGACCAATATCAACAGGCACAATCATCTCTACAGACAACGAGACTGTCTCCAAGCCACAAACAGGAACAGAGATACCAACCAACGACATCCAGCCACAATCTGACCAACAACAGACCCTTGTCCCCATGGAGACGGACAACACGATTGTGACGCAGGACAACGTGGTGGACACACCCGATAACGGAACAATCGTACCTTCAGACGACCAGCCTGACATCAATCCCCATCACGCAACGACAGTGGTAGAGGATAAGGTTACGCAGCAAAAGCTCAACAAGGACACGACTGCCAGCAAGCCGGGCAAAGAGTCTGAGCCAGCAACAACCACAAAGACAGGCCAAGCTGCCAAGACACCAAAACCAACCGAAAAAACAGAAAGGTCACAACCCGCCAACAAAAGCAATGAGGAGATGAAGGAACACCCCACCATAACCAATGGCGCCGACATTATTTTCGACGATGCCGAGATGGTTACCTCCAACAAGAGCAGCTTCCAAACCCGCAAAAAAGAAGGCAAGGCGACTGAAAAGGAAAAAGGAAACGATAACAAAAAGGACAAAAACGACAACCAAGACACCCCAAAGGGTCAAGATTCCAAGAAAAACAAAGAAGAGGAGTCGTTTGACCTCGAGGACGAATACTATGACCTCGAGGGTTTCTAAACAATATGGAAAGGACTAGATGCATGACTCTAAATAATGGATACATACTATGGGTAGATGACGAGATAGAACTGCTTAAAGCCCATATCATTTTCCTCCGAAAAAAAGGATATGACGTGACAACCGTGAGCAATGGTGCCGATGCTATCGAAGAGTGTCGGCAACGCACGTTCGATCTGATTATGCTCGATGAGATGATGCCTGGGCTAACTGGACTCGACACGCTTCAGCAAATTAAAGCGATACAGCCACAGACGCCCGTGGTCATGGTGACCAAGAGTGAAGAGGAGAATATCATGGACCAAGCCATCGGTGCGAAGATTGCCGACTATCTTATCAAGCCTGTCAATCCCAGCCAAATCTTACTGACACTCAAGAAGAATATTCATCGCCGAGAAATTGTAACCGAGGTAACACAGAGCAGCTACCAACAGGCGTACCAGCAACTAGCCATGGAAATCACAGACTGCAAGAGCTGGAATGACTGGATTAATATCTACAGACAGCTGGTGCACTGGGAATTGGAGCTGAGTGATACTGACAGCCAGATGACAGACATGTTAGCTATGCAAAAAGAGGAGGCCGACAACGGCTTCGCTAAGTTTGTAAAAAGCAACTACTTAGAATGGGTAGCTCCCGACAGGATGGGAAGCAACCACTACCCTCGCCCACTGATGAGCCCCGACTTATTTAAGGAAAAGGTGTTTCCTGCCATCAATGCAGGAGAGAAAGTATTCTTGATTGTCATCGACAATTTCCGCTATGACCAATGGCGAATCTTGGCCAAGCAAATAGGCGACCTGTATGACATCGATGAAGATATCTACATGAGTATTCTGCCGACGGCCACGCAGTATGCACGCAACTCCATTTTTAGCGGCCTAATGCCAAACAAGATTGAACAGATGTTTCCCGACTTATGGGTTGATGAAGACGAGGAAGAAGGGAAAAACCTCAACGAAGAGCCACTCATTCAGACGCAGATTGACCGATTCCGCCGCCACGACACATTTAGCTATCACAAAATAAACGATTCAAACGCTGCTGAACGGTTTCTAAAGCAGTTCAATAACCTAAAGGAAAACGACTTAAATGTTGTCGTTATCAATTTTATCGACATGTTGTCGCATGCTCGCACAGAGTCAAAGATGGTACGTGAACTGGCCAATAATGAGAGCGCATACCGCAGCATCACCCTTTCATGGTTTCGCCATTCAGTCATGGCGGAACTGTTCCGGTTATTGTCGCATTCAGACTATCGCATCATAGTGACAACTGACCATGGCTCCATCCGAGCATCCAGACCCATAAAAATTATAGGCGATCGCAACACCAATACAAACCTAAGATATAAGTTGGGGAAAAACCTCAGTTATAATCCCAAAGAAGTGTTCGTTATCAAGAATCCCAAAATGGCTCAGTTACCAGTGCCCAATGTGAGCACAAGTTATGTATTTGCAACGGGTAACTCGTTTTTCGCATACCCCAACAACTACAATTACTATGTGTCATACTACAAAGACACATTCCAACACGGAGGCATTTCAATGGAGGAAATGATGGTGCCACTCATCAGTATGCGACGAAGAAGAAAATAAGTTTGTGGTAACCATTAACAGGTTACCACAAACTCAATATATGGGGCTATACTATACTATACTGAACGCCACATGCATCATATTAGTAAAGGCTGATTGACGATCTTCAGCCGAAGCCGTCTTTGCCTCTATCAAACTATCACTAACGGTAAGTATCGTAAGAGCCTTGCGTCCGCAAGCCGCTGCATTAGCATAAAGAGCAGCACTCTCCATCTCTACTGCGAGAACACCCATAGCAGCCCAGTTCTGCCACTCTTTATTATCATCATAGAAAACATCGGACGAAAGCACATTACCAACATAGTGTTGAACTCCCAACTTTCGGCACTCATTGACAGCTTTGGATAGCAATCCATAATCGGCCAACGGAGCGAAAGTGCCAGGCAGATGATACTGGTGGAGATAGTTAGAGTCCGTGCAAGACCCTTGAGCCACTACTATATCTCCTATATCCATGCCCTTCTGAAGACATCCAGCTGTACCCACCCGGATGATTTGCTGAACACCATAAAAATGATAAAGTTCATAGGAATAAATGGCTATTGAAGGAATGCCCATGCCGTGACCCATAACACTGACAGATTTACCATTATAGGTACCCGTATAGCCCAACATGTTTCGAATGCCATTAAACTGTTTCGTATTCTCAAGAAAATGCTCTGCCATAAATTTGGCTCGCAGTGGATCGCCAGACATGATCACAGTCGAAGCGATGTCGCCAGGATTTGCGGAATTGTGTGGAGTTGACATAATCTAATCTTTTATTACCGATGCACTAAATCACGAAAATTTCTATGAATCTAATATATTTTCCCAATAAATTATGGTTTAATTAAATATTATTCAGTTGGAAAAGGCTCCTAAATCACATGTCTAAAAACAATATAAGCGCAAGGTTACAACCTTGCGCTTGTAATGATGATTTATACAGGTTCAATTAGAAGAAAAGATACCTGTTATCTACAACTTTAGCATTAACATAAAGCTCGTTCATGAAATTGCCTGCATACTGCATGGACTTCTGAGCGAGTTTCATCTCCTGTTGTTTTTCATTGTAAGTAGCTGCATTCTTAGAACGCTTGACTACCTGGAACTGGTAGATACCTGCCAAACCTTTCACAGGATGTGAGCTGAACGTACCTGGCTTAGCAGCAGAGACAGCGCCGCTGAGTGCAGGCTCACTGGCTCCTGTAGCTTGGACAAAAACGGGAGCTGCGAATGTAACTTGATTGACCGTGGAAATCTGAGCACCTTTAGATTTTGCAGCAGCAATACTTGTTGCACCCTTTGCACTGGCCATAAGCTTCTCAGCCTTCTTATCGCGAAGCACCTCCTGCTTAACCATCTCCTTTACCTGAGCATCTTCAAGCCCACGGTATCCAATCGGATGAATCTTGTCAAGGATAACTATCAAGAGATGATCACCATTGTCCCCACATTCATACATTTTGGATACCTCTTTCTCATCTGCACTGAACACCCACTTCATGGCTTCGCGCGTAGAACGGACACCAACAAGATTGTGCTGAGATGTAGTAACATCGTTCGCCTCTTGGACACGATAACCACTCTTGGCGGCATTCTTGGAAATGGCATCTGCTGTCTGATTAGCACTAGCAAATGTGCTAAACTTATTGAAGATAGCACCACGAGTTTCCTTCGAATAGTCGATGGTCTTCTTCACAACAGCAGCAGTGAACTTGTCAACCAAATGCTTCCGATCAAGCACCTGAACAATCAAATTGCCCTGAGTCAGCTCTACATTCTTAAGCTCGTTGACACTTGAAGTAAGCAATGTATTCAGATAACTCTTGGTATCCTTATCCATTGAGCTGGAGAACTCATACATACGAGAGGTCATCCACTGCTCCTTGCCTTCTTGACCATACTTCTTAGCAACAGTAGCAAAGTCAGCACCTGCACTCAGCGCCTTATAGACTGAGTCGGCACGATTGTGAGCCTCATCAGCTGTCGCACCACCAATCTGAATAGCACGGAACTGCACAGAATCCGGAAGTTGCTGCTTGGCGACTAGCTTTATCAAGTTAAGAGTATTGTCTTGCGCATTCTCAACAGGTCCATAGGTCTGGCCTACACTCATAGAGTCAAGGCGCGTTGCTATGTCAACAGGATAAGCTTCCTTACCAAGAGGAATTCCTAAATAGGAAACTGATGAAGTAGACTTGCGCACTACATCTGAGGGATCCTCATTTGCAACCAGCTCCTTCTCATAATCCTTAAACTGCTTCATGAGGGCATCACGGTCAGCATCAGATGCAGTGATGTGTACATCAACATAACGGATGTCGCGTGTCTCCACATATTGCTGGAAGCGAGACTTCATTTCATCGTACTTGGCCTTCAGATCGCTGTCTGAAATCTTTATTTCAGCATCTGAAATCTTCGAATAAGGATATGCAGCCAACTGAATCTGACTTTCCTGTGACTCATCGCTGAAACTCATCTTAGCCTCAATGGGGTTTGAGAGGAAACAGTGAGCCAAAAGACCATTGTACTTCTGAATCAGAAGCTGCTGGCGCAAAGATTTCTCAAGGAACACCCAGTAGTTGTAAACGGTCTGCATCTGCTCAGCAACCTGAGGGTTAACATTTGTTTGGTTGCTCTTGTACTGAGCCAAAAATTGCTTGAGCTGATTGGCATCGAAACGCCCCGTCTGTCTATTCACGAAAGGCGTAGAGAGCAACATCTGGTTAGTCCCCTGATTGAGAACATCCTGCATTTCCTGGTCTGTAACCGAGAGGCCCAACTTTTTGCATTCGTTCTCCACAATTTTGTACTGAACATAATTCTGCCAAACCTGGTCGCGAACTTGGTTCATCTGGTCATCGTTGAGGTTGTCTTGCCCCTGCATCTTCATGGCCTGCTGAACCTCCTCAACGAGTTTGGCGAATTCGTCGTAATTGATTTTTTCGCCTAAAACTTCACCGATCTGCTGGCGTTGGTTATTGCGAGTAGACTCGCAAGAACGGAAAGCTTCCTCGGCAATGAAGGCAAAAAGGCCTAAACCGATAATGACTATCAGTGTAACACCTCTGCTTCTGATTTTTCCTAATGCTGCCATTTGTTTTTATTGTTTTGTTTTATTATTTTATCAATGTAAGTTTTTACATACTCTCTTTATAACAAAAAGCGTACAAATTTACTAATTATTTAGCAAACAAGGGAATTTTTCTTCAAGAAAATGTCCGCTCTTAGTCATTTAAGACAATAGCCACAACATCAACGGTCAATATGCAAACGCACCAGTTCGATTTTTGTCATCGTATTCTTGATAATTTTGAAGATATACTTGCCAATACTTACTTCCTCGTTCAACTTGGGGAAACTACGATACTCGTGCAATATCAAACCTCCCAGTGTCATATATTCATCGCTTTCGGGTAGGTCAAGATCAAACATCTCATTAACTTTGTCAATCTCGAGACGGGCAGAAAGTACATAATCTCCATCATCAAGTTTCTTGGCCACATAGTTGTCCGTATCGTGCTCGTCCTGAATGTCGCCAAAAATCTCCTCAACAATGTCTTCCAAAGAGACAATGCCACTAGTTCCGCCAAATTCATCAACGACTACTCCCAAGCTTTTTTTCTGCTGTAGGAAAATCTTCATTAGTTTCTGGGCAGGCATAGTCTCGGGAACAAACGGCAAAATACGCACACAATCCTGCCAATGGGTGGGATGATGAAACATCTCCGAACTGTGTATGTAGCCGATGATATGATCGACGTCAGACTTATAAACAATAATCTTCGAGTTACCACTCTCTACAAATTTCTGCTTAAGTTGTTCCAATGTGCAATCATCTTGGTCAACCGCATTAATCTCCGTTCGCGGTATCATGCAGTCACGCACCTTTATATCCGGGAAATCAAGTGCATTCTGGAAAATCTTCACTTCATTGTCCACAGACTCGTCGTTAGGGGCATTGTCTATTGATGACTGCACCAAATAGTCTAAATCAACCTTTGTAAATCCCTCATCATCATCTTCTTCGGTCATTTTAATTCCAACCATACGCAACTGCAAACGAGACAAGAATGTGGCAATCTTACTAATCGGCCACAAAAGGACATAAAACAGAAAAGCCAACGGAGCGAATAAGGAAAGCAAAAGGTTAGGACTGCTCTTGAAAAAGGTCTTTGGTAAAAATTCACCCGTGAACAAAACAATTATCGTCGAGCATACCGTATCGAGAACCACACGTGTTGCAGGATCAAATGGCTTGAAAAGTGTATTGTCGAAGATGTCAGCAAAAAGAATACCATAGATAACAAGCACAATATTGTTACCTACCAGCATCGTGGACACAAATCCATTGGGATGACGATAGAAGAATGATATGAACTTTTGCGACAGCCCATGCTTTTCCTTATCCATCTCCGCCAACATTCTGTTGCTGGAAACGAACGCTATCTCCATGCCGGAAAAGAAAGCACTGAAGACCATAGAAATGGCTATCTCTACAATAAGTGAAATATCAACAGTCTGTTCCAAAGTACTTACATTAAAATTAATTGTAACGATAGGGGACCATCTGCTCGCGCTGCTGCATCAATGAATCTTGCGACTTTCGCAAAGTGTCTCCCGTAGCTTGGCCACCACCGCCTATATCATCACGTTCGAATGATCCCTTGGAATTGGAAACGAAATACTTGGTCATCTTCTCATCCGATCGGAAATAAGTACCCTGCAAGGTACGTTCCGGGGTAACAAGACGAGAAAATTTATAGGAATAGAGTTCATGCCGAATCTCGTCCCAGTACAGTTGCTCACTGGAAAAACGCAATCCATCCTTGGTCAGGATACTCACTCTCGACCGAAGTTCCCAAAGTCTCTGCTGATCATAATAATAAGCCGTGTCGCATTGAATATATGTCTCGACATGGAATTTCTCATCAAACTGCTCAAGAAATAGGCCTTTGTCAAAATACCAGCGTGAAGGCTTCTTATTTTGGTTGACTTCCCATCGTTCTGCCACAATTCGGTATTTGATGATGCCCGAGTCGGATATCAAAGTGTTTACACCATAGCTGACCATCATAGGCACCGAATCCATGTCGTTAACAGCTGGGGCTGTATGTTCCACAGGCTTATCACACGACACAAACACTATAGATAGCGCCAGTGATAGTGACAAAAGTGTCAACGACCTCAATTCCAAAAGCCGACTTCCCATTTGCAACACAAAAACTATTACTCAACCTTCCACTTTGCAAACCAACGTTCGTTGAAAGTCAAACCAATATTAATGCGAAAGGTATTCTCTGTTATAAAATTCTTGGCTGACTGCTGAACCCATTGACAACTGACATTCAACAAAGAGCGATTGTTCCACTTGTTGGCAATAGGTATTCCAAAGCCAATACTGGCACTAATTTCCTTAGGGCCATCACTGCTATTAATAATATAATAAGGTGTAGCATACGACACACCCGCGCGATAATGGACACGTTGCCAAAATCTCATTCCATACTCTTGAGGACAGATTTCTGCACCCAAAGTGAACTTATGACGATTTTTATAGAAACCTTTCCTCATGGAGTAATCAGTCGTGTTGCTTCCTGAGGTCTCATAAGATGGAGCTTTCACACTACTCCACTTCTGAAGATTATAATCTAATCCTATCTTGACAGCATTGGCATGATTGTACATCAAACCAGCACCAATAGTATTGGGAATCTCTAGATTGAGGTTAGCCCGCCCAGTCTGAGGAAAGCTCGTTGTATCAGCAACCCCAGATTGTGAGTTATTGGAGATAATCTCCATGGTAGGTTTTCCGCCTATCTTGTGACCCAACCCATAAGTTAGACCTAGCGTCAGTTGATCTTTCTTGCTCAAACGGGCAGTGTACTGCAAGCCGAAATCCACCTTATAGCTTCTCACGTCAGCGGTATACTGCTTCGTAAGTGTATTGACATAACTGTCACTATAACCGTTGACAACTGTTTTCGTATAGTTTCCATAAAGATAACTACCATTTACACCTACTGAAAAACCTGCCAAAGGCTGCCATCCCAAGCCAAGATACACCTGATGAATGCCTCCACTACCACTATAAGTATTGGTGGCTTTTCGGTTATCCTGATCACCCTTAATAGTCTGGGTACTAGCGTAAGAATAACCTATATTAGTGAAAGGCACCAAACCAAAGCTTACCCCCAAGTGCTTGAATGCTCTAAATCCAGCAACCACATACTCGAAATCGGCATTTTGAGCATTCTTTTTGTTACCACCTTCTTTAAAACTGGTAATCTGGCCACTTACCCCAGCGTCGAAAATAAACGTCAGGCTATCCAAAGACGAATAGGAAGCTGGGTTTGAAAAATTGATTTGATTATGCTCATGAAAGCCAAGTCCCAATCCGTTCATGCCACGGTTAAAACCTGCCGCTTGGTCAGACAGAATGCCCAGCCCATACTGACTATAAGGGGAATTGGTGCCACTTTGAGCATAAGCGAACTCGCACGACATGGCCACTGCAACAACTGCCGATAAATATCTCTTCATTATTAAAAAGTACGGAACAAGTCCTTTTTCTTTCACGTTATTTTAAATACAACTGCAAAAGTATTGAAAAAAAACGATATAAAAGCACGTTAAGTGAAAATAATAAGGTATTTTTGCATCATGAAACGTTTGAAGGACTTTTCCATGGCAATGTGCATGGTTGTTTTCGTTTCGTTAACAACCCTAGCAGCGGCACAACCGAAAGACAGCACGGTAGCCCCAAAGGCAACCAATAACATCACCATCAGCCTGCTAACTTGCTCACCAGGGAATGAGGTGTGGAGCCTGTACGGT